>JADFMB010000045.1 GCA_022564115.1 Pseudomonadota bacterium | reverse complement strand
GGCATGAAGCTATGGCACATCCGCATGCAACGCGCGGATCTCGCCGGCGCCGACTTCACCGGCGCCGATCTCAGGCGGGCGATCCTGATCGGAGCAAGAATTCAACGCGCTTGCCTGGCCGCCGCCGACTTGACCCGCGGGCGGCTCAATGGGATCAATCTAACCGGCGCCGATTGCCAAGGGGTGTGCATGGCCGAAGCCGACTTGGAGTTTGCCATCATGGCCAACTCGGACTTCCGCAAGGCGAATTTTCGCGACGCCGATATGAGTAGCGTGATTCTCGATGCGGCGGATCTAAGCGGCGCCGATTTACGCCGGGTTAACCTGCGTGGCGCGTCGTTCCAGGATGCGCGTCTCCACGGCGCCGACCTGCGGGGTGCCCGAATGGGCGGCGCAATCCTGAAGCGCGCGTCATTCAACGGCGCCGATCTCCGCGGCGCCTATCTGCGTGTGGCAAGGTTTCACCGCACCGATTTGTCGGGCGCCGATCTGCGCGATGTGGAGGGACTGACCGCCGGGCAGATCAGACACACGATCCGCGATGCCCATACACGCCTGCCTCTCGACTTGATCACGGAGCCTGAAGATGGCGAATAACCAACAGATGGATTTACTGAAGCAGGGGACCCGGGCATGGAACGCCTGGCGGGCCGAACAAGCCGAGGCGAGCGTCGATCTTTCAGGCGCCGCCCTTCGCGGCCTGGACCTTGAAGGAGCCGACCTTTCCGGCGCCGACCTCAGGGACGCCGATCTTCGCGGCGCCAATCTCAGCGGCGCCAATCTCACGGGCGCGAACCTCGGGGGCAGCAATCTTTTCAAGGCCATAATCGATGGCGCCGACCTCAACCAGGCCGATCTCCGCGGGGTACAGTTTCTTCAGTGCCCGCAACTCGAATCCGCGCGCAACTGGCAATCGGCCTACCGCGACGAAGACCTGGCATGCGGCGCGGCGATTCCGAGCCGCTAGATTCGCGCGGCGTGCCGAGGCGGGAGCTTGTCCGCCGGCCGGGCCTTCGCCGACGTCCGCTTTCGGCTGACCCCGGAAGTGGCGGACGCTCCGCCGGAGGCCTGCTTTCAGGCGCCTGGCGGACATCGGTGCCCCAAGCCGTCATCTAATCAGGCGTCATTTATCAGTCCATGACCTAAATATTCAGTCCTGGCCTAAGAACGTTCAAACCGCCGGCGTCAAGAAAGCCTTAAGGATAATCCGCGATATTGTATTCGCTGCGGATGACTTCACGAGGAATGGCCGCCCATGACCAATACCCAGGAACGACTGAAAGAGGGCCTTGCGCTCCATCAGGCCGGCAACCTGGCCGAGGCGGGGGAAGTTTACCGCGACATCCTCGAGGCCGAGCCCGACAACGTCGACGCGCTGAACCTGATGGGCGTGGTCCTGCAGGCCGGCGGCGAGCTGGACACGGCGGTCACGCTGCTGGAGCAGGCGGCGACGCTAGCCCCCGATTATCCCGCGCCCCTGGTCAACCTGGGCAACGCCCTGCAATTGAAGGGCCGGCTGGAGGACGCCGTCGATACTTTCGAAAAGGCCCTGGCGCTCGACCCCAACCTGGCCGAGGCCGCCAACAACCTGGCCAGCGCCCTCAACGACCTGGGCCGCCACCCCGAAGCCGCCGACGCCTGCGCCAAGGCCCTGAAGCTGATGCCCGATTTCGGCGAGGCCCACAACAACCTCGGCAACGCGCTCGCCGGCCTCGGCAAGCCCAAGGAAGCCGAGGAAAGCTACCACCGCGCCGTCGACATCAACCCCGGCCACGCCACCGCCTATTTCAACCTCGGCAACGCCCTGGCCGACCAGGGATTGATGGAAGACGCCCTCGGCCATTACCGCAAGGCCGTGTCGCTGGATGGCGGCAATGCAGAGAAGCACTACAACCTGGCCAACACGGCCTTGAAGCTCGACCGTTACGAGGAAGCCCGCGAAAGCTTCGAGAACGCCATCGACATCGACGGCGCCTACCTGGACGCCCATTGCAACCTAGGCTCGGCGTTGCAGTCCTTGGGCCGCATGGAGGACTCCATCGCCAGCTACCGCCGCGCCCTCGCCCTGGCGCCGAAGGGGGCCGCCAACGACGACGGTGAGAGCGGGGGCGACAACGCCGACCTGCACTGGAACCTGGCGCTGGCGCTGTTGCAGAACGGCGATTACGCCGAAGGTTGGGCCGAATACGAATGGCGGTGGAAAAACCCGGATTTCACCACCCCCGCCAAGGACACCCCTAAGCCCCTTTGGGACGGCGGCGACCTCAAGGGCAAGACCCTCCTGCTCCACGACGAACAGGGGATCGGCGATACCATGCAGTTCATCCGCTACGCGCCCCTGGCGGCGGCGAAGGGCGCCAGGGTGGTGGTCGAATGCCGGGCCGAAATGACCCGCCTGTTCGCGGCCATGGAAGGCGTCGATCGGGTGGTCGAAAGGGGCGGCGAGCTGCCGGCCTTCGACTGCCACGCGCCGCTGATCAGCCTGCCCAGGATTTTCGCCACCACCCTCGATACCGTTCCCAACCAAATCCCCTATCTTTCAGCACCGGAAGGAACGCCCGTCGATGCGCGAATCCACGAAGGCGGGGGCTTAAGCGTCGGTTTCGCCTGGGCCGGCAGCCCGACCCACAGGAACGACGCCAACCGCTCCGTCGATCCGGGCCGTTTCGAACCGCTGATGGGGACGCGGTTCTTCAGCCTTCAGGTCGGCGGCGCGAGGCCGGGGTTCGAGGCCCTGGCCCCGGCGGAAAATGTCTTCGACCTGGGGCCGGATTTGGGCGATTTCGCCGATACCGCGGCCGCCATCGAGGCCCTGGACCTGGTGATTTCCGTCGATACGGCGGTGGTGCATCTGGCCGGCGCCTTGGGCCGTCCGGTTTGGGTGCTGGTGCCCTATGCGACCAGCTACATGTGGATGGCCGGGCGCGACGACAGCCCCTGGTATCCGACGGTGCGGCTGTTCCGGCAAACGGAACCCGGCGATTGGGACGGCGTTTTCGAAACGGTCAAGGAAGAGCTGGGCAAGCTGGCCGGATAGCGCTCTAGGCCACATACTCATAAACCAAAAGAAGCTTGTTACATCAATAGGTTATACGAAAATCACAAATCTGACATGTCGCCAGGAAGGGAAGTGATTTCAATAACTTATCCAATTTATGAGTCGGTGACCTAAACCTCTTTCAAGCGCGGAGGTGGCGATTCGAGGGCTTCGGGAGAGTCTTCTTCTTCCAACTGGACGTCCTCGATTTTCCGCCCGCGGCCGGTGATTTTGCCGCTGGAAATGGCGATTCCCTCGATATCCTCGCCGGCCTGCCGGAAATGGGTTTTCAGCTTGCCGACGCGCTCATCGAGCAGGCGGACATCCTTCAACATCAATTCGACCTGTTTTTGGATCAACCCCGCCTGTTCCTTCATCTGGCCATCCTTGAGGATCGAGCCGATGGTGTTGACCAAAGCCATCAGCGTCGACGGCGAGGCTAAGCCGACCCGGCGGCGTTGGGCGTCTTCGACCACGTTGGGGAAGTTCGAGATAAGTTCGGCGAAAATGGCTTCCGAGGGCAGGAACATGATCGCCCAGTCGGTTTCGCCGGTAATGACGTATTTCTCGGCGATGGCTTTTATATGCAACCCCACGTCTTTCGAGAATTCCCGGTTGGCGTTTATTTTTTCGGCCTCGGATTCCGCCTTTTGGATGGCCCGGTAGGCCTCCAGGGGAAATTTCGAATCGATGGGAATGGTTCCCGGCGGCGACGGCAGCCTAATCAGGCAATCGACGCGGGTGCCGTTGGAAAGCGTGGCTTGGAAATCGTAGGCCGACGGCGGCAAAAAGTCCTTGATCAGGCTTTCCATTTGAAATTCGCCGAAAGCGCCGCGGGCCTGTTTGTTGGACAGGATATCCTGCAGGCCGACCATCTGCTGGGAAAGGTCGGTAATGTTCTTCTGCGCCGAATCGATCACGGCTAAGTGTTTTTGCAAGTCCTTCAGGTGTTCGCCGGTTTTCTCGGTTTGCTGGGCGAGGCCGTCGCCGAGCCTTTTGGTCAGCGATTCCAGGCGTTCATTGACGCTCGATTCGGACTGCTGCAATCGGCCCGAAAGCTCGGCCTGGGCCTGGAGGATGCTTCTCAACCCGTCACCGGAATCGGCGCCGGACCGCCGCACGGCCATATAGATAACGCAGCCGGCGAGCACGACAATCACGGCGAGCATTAAAACCGTCGCATCCATGGTCCCGAGATTACTCCCTCGGCGGTGCCGCCGCTAGACGCAAACGCTCAGCCGCGGGCGGGAAGTCGTCCTTGACGGGCCGGGACTGAGGCCATATCTGCATTCAGCCATGGCACTTCTTCCCATCATCGTCGCCCCGGACCCGCGCCTCAAGATCACGGCGAAGCCGGTGAAAAACGTCGATATCGGCGTCCGCCGGCTGATGGACGACATGCTGGAAACCATGCATGCCGCCAACGGCATCGGCCTCGCCGCGCCCCAGGTCGGCGACAAGCGGCGCGTCATCGTCATCGACATCGCCGGCGGGGACGAAGACCCCGACCCGATCCAAATGGCCAATCCGGAACTGCTGTGGGTTTCCGATGAAATGCAGATTCAGGAGGAAGGATGCCTGTCGCTGCCCGAGCATTACGCCGAGGTCGAACGCCCCGACGCCATCCGCGTGCGCTTTCTCGATTACCAAGGCGAGATTCGCGAAAAAGAAGTCGACGGCTGGCTGGCGACCTGCATCCAGCACGAAATGGACCACCTGGACGGGGTGCTGTTCGTCGACCGCATTTCTTTATTGAAGCGCAACATGATTCTCCGCAAGCTGTCGAAGGCGAAAAAACAGTCCCAACCGGCGCCAGCCTAGGGATAGACATTCGGTCGTTTCGCCTTCCCGCGTTTTCCAGTTCTTTTGACCACAAAGACACGAAGATTCTCTTGAATTCTTTTTTCTTGGTGCCTTCGTGGTAATTATTTATTGCGCAAGTGAAAGCCGAAACCAACGATGCCCCGTCCGCGTCTCATCTTCATGGGAAGTGCCGATTTCTCGGTGCCCGTTCTGGACGCCCTGATCAAGGCAGGCCACGAGATCATCGCCGTCTATTCGCAACCGCCCCGCCCCGCCGGCCGCGGGCAAAGGGAAAAACCCTCCGCCGTCCACGCCTTCGCCCACCAAAAGGGGCTCGACGTGCGTAACCCGGAAACCTTCGACGAGGTCGACGAACAGGCGGCGTTCAGGGCGCTATTCGAGGCCCGGGGCGACAATGGCGCCGATGGCGCCGTCGTCGTCGCCTATGGACTGAAGCTGCCGAAGGCGGTCATCGACGCGCCCCGGTTGGGCTGCCTCAACGTCCACGCGTCGCTTTTGCCCCGCTGGCGCGGCGCCGCCCCGATCCAACGGGCGATCCTGGAAGGCGACACCGTCACCGGCGTCTCGATCATGCGAATCGACGAAGGCATGGACACCGGGCCGGTGCTGCTGGCCCGCAAGGTCCCGATCACCGCCGACACCACGGCCGAGACCCTGCACGACGAACTCGCGGCCCTCGGCGCCGGGATGATGGTCGAGGCCCTGGCCGGGCTCGAGGCCGGGACCCTGGAACCGGTTCCCCAGTCCGCCGATGGGGTCACCCATGCCGGCAAGCTCAACCGCGCCGACGGCCGCATCGACTGGCACCGCCCGGCGGTCGAACTCGAACGCCAGGTCCGGGCGCTCAATCCCTGGCCCGGGGTGTGGGTCGAACACGGAGGCGAAAGAATCAAGGTGTTGGCGGCGGCCGTCGAGGAAGGAGCGGCGGGCGGCGGCGCGGCGGGGATGTTGCCGGGGACTTTGATCGACGGCGCCCTCGGTGTGGCCACGGGCGACGGGGTGCTGAGGCTGTCGCGGGTGCAGCGAGCGGGCAGGGACCCCCAGGACGCGGAAGCCTTTATCCTCGGCTATCCGATGCCGGCCGGGACCCGGCTGGAATAGAAAAACGAAAAAATCCGGAAAAGCGGAGCGTGGTGAGGCGTGGTGAGCCGGGCCGCTAACCCAGGGCCGACAGCATCGGCGCCGAATCCTCGATCTTCTGGATGTTGTCCATGCCCTGTTTCATTTCCGACATCATGAACTCGGCCCGCTTGCCCGGCCCGCCGGCGGAGGGGGTCGGGAACAGCCTCGCCCAGGCCTCCATCTTGACGCTGAGCGAGCACAGCACGCCGCCGATGGTGGTGTGGTAGCCCTTGATCAGTTGTTCGACCTTGCGGAAGCGTTCGGCGGAAATGTTGTCCCACATGTGCTTGGTGCCGCGTTCGAAGTTCTCGAACCGGCCGGTGATCGCCACCATCAGTTCGTTGATGGTGGATTCCATCATGTCCATGGTCTGACGCAGGTTCTGGTCGGTCTTGAACTGGTAGTTGTCGCGCAACTCGTCCATGGCTTCCAGGAACTCGGTAATGATGGGCTCGATGGAATCCAGGCATTTCCGGTAATACGAAAGCGACAGGAAGATATCACCGTAATCCTCCATGAACCGGGGGATTTCCTCGGGCTTGATGTTCAGCTTCGCCGACATGACGCGGATTTTGTCGAGCGCCTTCTTGACGTCCGGATCCCGGAACAGCTTGATCACGTCTTCGAAACTATCGATCGACACGTCCTCGCTACCGTAAATCTCGCGGATCAGCGGGCGGGTGAAATCGGTCATATAGGCGGTCAGTTCGGCATTCATGGAATCGGAAAGCCGGAGCGCGTCGACGTCGTTGACTTTAATATCCAACTCGCGGAGCGATATGCGGAGGCTGTAAACGTCATAGCTGGGCAGATTGCCGACCTTGCGCAGCATGGTCATGTCGGCGGGCGGTTCGGCCATGGACCAACTGAATTCGTTCGGCAGGTCCTCGATGTCGATCTGGCCGCTGCCGGTGTCCTTGTCGACGAACAGCTCGATGACGCTCTTCAGGCGCACGTTCTTGATCAGCCGCGCCCGCGTAAGTGCCGCCGTATCAAACGGCAAGATCGACAACGGCAGGATGTGAAGCGAATCCCTGTCGTCGTCGCTGATCTTGACGCTGGGAACCAGGTTGCCTGGGACCGGGGGGGGAGGAGCAGAAGCGTCATCGGCCGGCGCATCAGCGGCGGAGGGAGTGGCCTCCGCGTCGGCGGCTTCGGTTTCGTTGGCTTGTTCCATCAGTCTTTTCGTTTCGTTAAGTAAGGGGGTGCCTCCATGACCGGGCATGACCGGGGCGGCCCCATGATCTTCCTGTTTATCCTTTATCCCTTCGGCATTCCTTCGGCGCCGGCGGTTCGAATTTTTTCGGGTCCTTCGCCTTACGATTCAAGCCCCGCCGGGTTGGCGTACCCTTGACGGTCCTGGTGACGAGGTTTCCCGGTTCGCCCGCGCCATGGCTAGCCGCACCATATTGTATGGTTTTTGTGTCTTCCGTGTCGCCGGCAGGTTTCATAATGTTGCAGGATATTTCATGCTCTATCAGGGCCGGGCAGGGCCGGGCAAGGCCGAAATACCGGATTTCCGGCGATTTTCGATAAAAAGGCTCGTTTCGGGGCCATTGCGCGGCTAAAAAACGACATGTTTCGCTATAAAATCCGCATCGAATACGACGGCCGCGGCTTTGTCGGTTGGCAGCGCCAGGACAACGGGCCCAGCGTCCAGCAGGCGCTGGAAGAGGCGGTCGAGAAGTTCTGCGGCGAAACGGTGACTCTTTTTGGCGCCGGGCGCACGGATTCCGGGGTCCACGCCCTGGGACAGGTGGCCCATTTCGACCTCGAACGTGAAAACGGAGCCGATACGGTTCGCGATGCGTTGAATTTCCATCTCAAGCCGCATGCGGTCTCGGTGCTGGAAGCCGAATTGACGGAGTGCGATTTCGACGCCCGCCTGTCGGCCAGAGAAAGGGTCTACCTCTACCGGATCACCAACCGCCGGGCGCCTTTGGGCCTAAACCGGGGCCTGAGCTGGTGGGTGCCGGCGCCGCTCGATGCCGAGGCCATGAACGAGGCCGCCAAGGGCCTGATCGGCGAGCACGATTTCACCACTTTCCGGGCCACCCATTGCCAGGCTAAATCGCCGGTCAAGACCCTGGACGTGCTGGACGTTTCGCGTTCCGGCGAGGTCATCGAGATCGCCGCCCGGGCGCGGTCGTTCCTGCACCATCAGGTGCGCAACCTGGTCGGCACCTTGAAGCTGGCCGGCGAAGGCAAATGGACGGCCGGCGACGTGAAGGCGGCCCTGGAAAAGAAGGACCGCGCCGCCGGGGGGCCGACGGCGCCGCCGGACGGCCTTTATCTGGTCGAGGTTGTGTATTGAGCCGCACGGGTGCGTTAGGGTGGAGATGGTAATGACCAAGATACCCCTCAGCCTCAATCCCGATTCCGATCCCGATCCCGACCCGGGCTCGGAATCGGAACCCGACCCCGACTCAAGCCGAAGCCTCGACATCAAGGCCTTCCCGAGGCGGACCCGGAGGCCGGAAAGAAAGCCTTTAATGGGCTGGGCCGCCGTCGGCTTCGGCCTTCTCGGGATTTTCACCAACGGCGCCATCTTCGTGCCGCTGGGGTTCCTGTGTTCCGTTGTGGCGCTGTTCATGGGCCAGGCGACCTGGGCCTTTGTCGGCTTTCTGCTCGCCGTGATTGGGCTTTTGACCTCGCCGGTGCTGCTGGCGCTGCTGGGCATGGCCGCGCTGGCGGCCTATTTCGGCCTTCCCTTTTAGGGAAATCCCCCCCCTCCGTTACCTGACGTTACTTGATGGCGGCCTCGGCGAAGACGTTGATGAGGACGTTGAGCATGAAATCCAGCCCGACGATGCCCGCCGCCATGCCCGCCGCCACCTCCAGCGCGGTGCGGGTGACGAACCAGGTGTAGACCACGATCAGGGCCAGCGCGATCAGCCCCAGCGTATTGGACACGGCGATCGACAGGACCCCCGCCGCCGCCAGGATGGCGATCGGGATGTAAAGGAGGTTTTGCAGCACCGCCGCCCAGTTGTAGGCGACGATATAGCGGATATAGAACTCGTCGCGCTCCAGCAGCCGGGTCAGGCTCGCCATGAGCAGCGGAAAGGCGACCCAGGCGATGACGTAGGCGATGGCCTCGAGGGCGATGAAGCGGAACAGCGGGATGGGGTCCGGAAAATTCGAATGGCGGATCAGCAGCAGGATCAAATACAGGGGCGCCACCAACACGGCGGCGAAAAACGAACGCCAGAATCCTTGATCGGTGATATCGAAAAACTTCAAGCCGCCGGCGTCCAAACGGGCCAGCCGGTAAGCGCCGTAGAGAGACGTAAAGACCTCGTTGAGGGAGATCATCAGCCGGGATCGGCGAAGAAACCGTCGAGCACCGATTCATAAATATCCGAGAGCAGCCGGATATCGGAGATCAAGGCGTTTTCGTCGGCCTTGTGGGCGGTTTGGTTGGTCATCCCGTATTCGCAGACCGGACAGTGGTCCTTGATGAACCGCGCGTCCGAGGTGCCGCCCGCGGTATTGAATTCCGGCCTCTTGCCGGTCGCTTTTTCGACCGCCCCGGCGACAAGGTTGCTGAGCGGCCCGGGCGGGAAAAGGAACGGTTCGCCGGAAACCCTGACGTCCAGGTCGTAATCGCCGCCGGTTTCGTCCAGACATTGGCGCAGCAGGGTTTCGATGCCGGCGGCCGTGTGCAGATCGTTGAACCGGACGTTGATCCGGGCCTCGGCCCGGGCCGGAATGACGTTGGCGACCGGATTGCCGACATCGATGGTGGTGACGACGGCGTTCGACGGCTGGAAATGCTCGGTGCCGTCGTCCAGCGGCTTGTCCAGGACCGCCGACAGCATCTTCACCAGGCGCTCGACCGGGTTGTCGGCCAAATGCGGGTAGGCGGCGTGGCCGCTGGCGCCGTGAACGGTAAGGAAAGCGGTCATCGACCCCCGGCGGCCGATCTTGATCATATCGCTTAAGCTTTCGGGATTGGTCGGTTCGCCGACCAGGCAGGCATCCAGGATCTCGCCCTTTTCGGTCAGCCATTCGAGGACCCTGACCGTGCCGTTGACGGCCTCGCCTTCCTCGTCGCCGGTGATCAGCAGGCTGATGGACCCCGGAAAGCCGTTATCCCGGGATTCAAGAAACCGCGCCGCGGCGGCGGCGAAACCGGCGATCGCGGTTTTCATGTCGGACGCGCCGCGGCCGTAAAGCCGGTCGCCCTTGATCTCGGCGGCGAAGGGATCGACGGTCCATTCGTTGGCGTCGCCCACCGGCACCACGTCGGTGTGCCCGGCGAAACAGAAGTTGGGCGCCCGGTCGCCGATGCGGGCATAGAGGTTCTGGACCTCGGGCGAATCGGCGGTGGAAAAGGGCAGCCGGTGACAGGTGAAACCCAACTCTTCGAGCGCCGATTGCAGAACGTCCATGGCGCCTTCGTCGGCCGGCGTTACGCTTGGGCAGCGGATCAGGGCCTGGGCAAGGTCGACGGGGTCCATGACACGGCTCAATCGCGGAGCAGGTCGTTGATGGAGGTCTTGGAACGGGTCTTTTCATCCACCCGCTTGACGATCACGGCGCAATATAGGCCGGGACTAGGCTTGCCGTCGTCGAGCACCGGGCCGGGCAGATTTCCCGGCACGACCACGGAATAGGCAGGCACGCGGCCTAAATGGATTTCGCCGGTGGCGCGGTCGATGATCTTCGTCGAGGCGCCGATGTAGACTCCCATGGACAACACCGCGCCTTCCTCGACGATGACGCCCTCGGCGACTTCGGAACGGGCGCCGATGAAACAATGGTCCTCGATGATCACCGGGTTGGCCTGAAGGGGCTCGAGCACGCCGCCGATGCCGGCGCCGCCGGAAATATGGCAGTTCTTGCCGATCTGGGCGCAGGAACCGACCGTCGCCCAGGTATCGACCATGGTCCCGGAATCGACGTAGGCGCCCAGATTGACGAAGCTGGGCATCAGGATGACGCCCGGCGCGATATAGGCGGAATGGCGGACGATGCAGTTGGGCACGGCGCGGAATCCGGCGTCGCGGAACTTAGCCTCGTCCCAGCTTTCGAACTTGGACCTGACCTTGTCGAACCAGGGCGCGCCCCCGGGGCCGCCCTCCAGGGTCGCCATGTCGTTGAGGCGGAACGACAGCAACACGGCTTTTTTGAGCCATTGGTTGACCCGCCACTCGCCGCCGTTCTTCTCGGCGACCCGGGCCTGGCCGGAATCCAGCAAATCGAGGGCGGCGCCGACAGCGTCGCGGACGTCGCCGGTGGTCCCGGTGCCGATCGATTCGCGGTCATCCCAGATGCCATCGATGGTCGATTGCAGGGCGGCGGTGCTCATGGGGTCTCCGTCGGCGGCGGTAAAAGAATCGGGCTCAAGAAGCGTGAGAAAATGCGGTACCCCGGGCAGGGTGTCAATACGAACCGGGACGAACCGGGCTATAAGACGGGTCCCTGGGGGCCGGCCGGTTTAATCGGCCGTCAACCGGCCAAGCCACGCCACCAGGTCGTCGACGACGTGGTGAACGTGCGTTTCCGGGGCCGGCCCGTGGCTGTCCCCGTGGTTGTCCCCGGGGTCGTCCCCGGCGTTGCGGACCCAGACCGTGATCATGCCGAGCGCCGCCGCCGGCGCCAGGTTGCGGGCCAGGTCTTCGACCATCACCGTTTTCCTAGGTCTCAACCCGAACCGCTCGACCAGATCCTCATAGGCCTTGGGCTCCGGCTTGGGCAAGTAATCGGCGCCGATGATATCGAAGACGGCCTCGAAGTGGTGGCTGATGGAAAGCCGGTCCATGATCCGGTCCGCATGGTCCGCCGGGCCGTTGGTGTAAATGATTTTGCGGCCGGGAAGCCGGGACAAGGCCCGGTCCAGCGACGGGTCGGGGAAAACATTGCCGAGGTCGATATCGTGAACGTATTCCAGGAAAGGCCCCGGTTCCATGGCGTGGTGGTTCATCAATCCGCGCATGGTGGTGCCGTGGGACAGGAAATAGGCCTTGCGGAGCTCGCCGGCCTTCTCAAGGGTCAAATTCAGAAAATCCGAGATATATCGGGTCATCCTTTCGTCGATTTGGGCGAAGACGTCGGAAGAGGCCGGGTAAAGGGTATTGTCGAGGTCGAAAACCCAGGTTTCGGCCTCCAGAAGACGGGCCTTTGAAGCGGCGGTTTGATCCATTTCGCAATTGAGGATATTGTCCCGAACCCGGCTGTCTATTTTATATCCAGAGTTCCCGGAGGAAGAACCTCTCGGGGTGATTCCAGGCTGGCGGGACGGGATTTGATCCCCTAAACTCCAAAAAATTGACCACAGGATTATCGACCACGGGTTTTATCGGCCCCTAGACAAAAAAACCAGGGATACATTTGGCAATGTCCAAAAACGGGCAAAAAAGCCTTGAGAAAAATTTAGACGAAAAAACGGATTCGGGGGAATCCGAAAAACGGCCAGACGGTTCGGCTTCCGAACAGGAAAAGCTGCTTGCCGGGTATCCGGGGGCTGCCCTTCTGGTCGCCGCCGACGGGTCGGTCCTGCATTCCAACGCCAAGGCCGCCGGGCTGGAGGCCTTGATCCAGCATGACGCGGCGCCCGAAATCAAAGACCTGATCGAGGAAGCCCGGTCCAACGGCTCCGTCGCCGCCCGCTCGGTGTCGCTGAACAGCGCCAAGGGTGTAATCGTCCTTGAAATCACCGTCGTTCCTGGCCTCGGGGAAGCCGGTGAAATGATGGTCATGGCCCGCGACATGACCATGGAACGCAACCTGCGCACGGCCCTCGTCGAATCCCGCCAGCGCTACAAGGATCTGGTCGAGGTCTCCAGCGACTTTTCCTGGGAGGTCAACCCGGAAGGAGAATTCGTCTTCGTTTCGCCGCGTGGCGCGCTTGGCTTCCAGGCCGAGGAACTGATCAACAAGAAAACCGAGGATTTTGTCATTTCCCCGGAGGAATTTTCGCCGTTGCCGTTCGTCAGCGAACGGCCCCTCGACAATGTCGAGATTTGGATGAACCACAAGGACGGATCGACGGCGTGCATGGTTCTGTCCTGCGTGCCCTTGATGGCCGAGGAAGACGGCAAGCAACGGTGGAAAGGCACGCGCGGGGTCTGCCGGAACGTCACCGAGGAACGCGAAAACGAATCCGCCCTGGCCCGGGCCCGGCGCCGCGAACAGCACCTCAATTACATCGTCAGCACCATCCGCGACGAGCTGGAACCACACAACATGCTCAACGCCGCCGCCGCCGCCACGGCCAGGGCCCTGGGCGTGGCCGGTTGCCGAATTTACCGCCGCGACGAAGAGAACACGTTCATGATTGCCGCCGAACACGGCAACACCGAAGGGCTGGATAATTTGGACGCCCGGTTTTCGCCGCTTGAATCCGGCGACCAAGTGGCGGAAATAACCCTCAGCAAATGGCATGTTCTGGCCACCGCCACCAATTACCGCCAACGGGTCAACGGGGCGCTTTCCATATGGAAGGCGGCCAGCGGCGACGGCTGGGAGGACGACCATCGCCTGCTGATCAGCGATATCGCCAACCAACTGGGCATCGCCAATGAACAGATCAGCAACCACGAACGGATCGTCGCCCTGTCGCGCACCGACAGCATGACCGGGCTGTTGAACCGGCGGGCCTTTTTCGAAGAAGATATTCCGCGACGGGTGGCGCGTCTCCAACGCAACCGAGAGAAAGCGGCCTTGTTTTACGTCGACATGGACAATTTCAAACAGGTCAACGACATTCACGGTCATCAGGCCGGGGACGACGCGTTGCTTTATTTGCGCGACTTGTTGATGGAAATGTCCCGGCCCGGGGACGTCATCGCCCGGCTGGGGGGTGACGAATTCGCCATGTGGCTTGACGGCATTTCCGAAGAGGTGTCGGAAAACCGTGCCGCCCGCTTGATCGAAGCGAGCCTGAAGATGCGGCAATTTTCCGGCGACGACGACCATCCCCTGGGCATTTCCGTCGGCGTCGCCATGTTTGATCCCGAAAACGGCGAATCGCTCGACGACCTTATGGCCCGCGCCGACGCGGCCATGTACGAGGTCAAGAATAGA
Organism: Pseudomonadota bacterium; assembly: GCA_022564115.1. Lineage (GTDB taxonomy): Bacteria > Pseudomonadota > Alphaproteobacteria > Rhodospirillales > Casp-alpha2 > Casp-alpha2. The sequence goes on along the minus strand of JADFMB010000045.1, from coordinate 2,656 downwards.
GGCAAGAGCGGTTATCACATGGCGGCGCCGTCGGGGTCCCCGAACCAGGCGTCAAAAGATAATAAGACGGCGAAGGAAGAAACGCCGTGAGCATGGATATCCTCAACAACGAAACGATCACTTACGATCAATCCAAGGATCTGGCTCGCCACGAGGACCCCAAGGTTCGACGGGCCCTGGCCAAGCGCAAGGACCTGAAACAAGAAATCCTTTACTACCTGGCCGAGGATTCCGACGCCGAAGTCCGTAAAACGGTGGCCCAGAACGCCGCCGCCCCCCGTCAGACCGACATCCTGTTGGCCAAGGACGCCGACGCCGATGTCCGTGGCGACTTGGCCACCAAGATCGCCCGCATCGCGCCGGGGCTGAGCGCGGACGAACAGGACAAGGCCCACCGCGCCACCTATGAGGCCTTGGAACTGTTGGCCAAGGACCAGATCACCAAAGTCCGGGAAATCCTTTCCGAAGCCCTGAGGGACGTCGCCGACGCCCCGCCCGATGTCATCAAGACCCTGGCCGTGGACACCGAAATCGAGGTTTCCGGACCGGTGCTGGAGTTTTCGCCGGTCCTGACCGACGAGGACCTGCTGGAGATCATCCAGAGCGGCCCGGCGAAAGGCGGCCTGAACGCGATTTCAAAACGCTCGGCGGTGTCGGAGAACGTTTCCGACGCCATCGTCGGCACCGACGACGTGGAGGCCATCGCCGACCTGCTGTCGAACGATTCGGCGCAGATTCGCGAAGCCGCCCTGGACGACCTGATCGAACGCGCGCCTGACTTCGACCTGTGGCACGCACCCCTGGCCGGGCGGCCGAAACTGCCCGACGGCGCGGCGACGAAATTGGCTCTTTTCCTGGCCGATAACCTGTTGGAGGTGCTTCAGGAACGGGCCGACCTCGATGCCGAAACGCTGGCCAACGTCAAGGCCGTCGTCCAGCAGCGCATCGGTAGCGAGGGCGGCCAAAAGGATTCCGACGGCGGCCAGGATTACCTCAATATGGAACCGCCCCTCGATATGGTCGGCCGGCTGTACAAGGCCCGCAAGCTGGACGGCAACGTCGTCGGCAAGGCCCTCAATGCCGGCGACCATGCCTTTGTCCTGGCGGCGTTGATTGTCCGCACGGAGCTCGATCAAGCGGTGGTCAAAAGGATATTTGTCGAGAAAAGCGCCAAGGGAATCATGGCCCTGTCGTGGAAGTCGGGCATGCCGGCCAAGATGGCGGTGCAAATGCAACAGCGGATGGCAAGGATCGCGCCTTCCGAAGTCATCACGCCCGACGACAGCGGCGAATATCCGCTTTCCAACGACGACTTGAATTTTCAACTGGAGTTTTTTGCCGACCTTTCCGCCAAGGGGACCTCCTAAAGGTCCTTTAAGATCAAAGCGCCCGGGGAGTGACATGAAGGGGTTTTTGAAGGGCCTGCTGAAGGGCGGGGGCAAGGACAAGCCGCTTTCCTACGAAGAAGCCAGGGAAATGGCGCGGCATGCGAACATGGAGATTCGCATGGAACTGGCGTCCCGGTCCGACGTGAAGCCGGAAATCCTTTATTTTCTATCCGAAGACCCGGCCGCCGAGGTGCGCCGCCTGATCGCCAGCAACGAAGTGACGCCGGCGCAGGCGGATTTGTTGCTGGCCAAGGACACCGACCAGGACGTCCGCGGCGAGCTGGCGGGAAAGATCGCCAAGCTGGCGCCGGGCCTCAGCGCCGACGAGCAGGACCAAGTCAGGCGGATGACCTACGAGGCCCTGGAGATCCTCGCCCGCGACCAGGTCACCCGGGTCCGCCAAATCCTGTCCGAAGCCCTGAAGGACGTGGCCAACGCCCCGCCCGAGGTCATCCGGCGACTGGCCCGGGACGCGGAATTGGTCGTCGCCGGCCCGGTTTTGCAGTTCTCGCCGGTGTTGACCGACGAGGATCTGCTGGAAATCATCGAAAGCCACCCGGCTACCGGTTGTTTAAGCGCGATTTCACGCCGCGACGGCGTCGCCGGGCCGGTGGTCGACGCCATCGTCGCCACCGACGACGAGGAAGCCATGGTGTTCCTGTTGGCCAATGAAAGCGCCCAAATCCGCGAAAACACCCTCGACGACATTATCGAACGCGCCCTCGACTTCGAACCCTGGCACGCGCCGCTGGTCAGCCGCCCCCAACTTTCATCCAAGGCGGCCGTCCGGTTGGCCCGCTTCGTCGCCCATAACCTTTTGTCGAGGTTGAGCGAACGCCAGGACTTGGCCCCGGACGCCTTGGAGGAAGTCCGCCAGGTCGTCGAACGCCGCCTGGAGGAAGAGCCCCCCGAAGGCGAGGAAGCGGAACTCTCGACCGCCGAAGAGGCGCTGGCGAAAGCAAAAGAGCTTATGGAGGCCGGGACCCTGGACGAAGATTCGGTTACCGAAACCATCCGCAAAGGCAACCGCGAATTGACCATGGCGTCGCTGTCGCTGCTTTCCGGCCTCAAGATCGAAGTTGTCCGCTCGGTGGTTTCCAACCGCAGCGCCAAGGGCATGCTCGCCGTCGCCTGGAAAGCGGGCCTGAGCGCTAAATTGGCGGAAACGCTACAAAAGAGACTGGCCCTGGTGTCGCTGAAGGACCTGCTCAGGGCCCAGGGACCGGACTATCCCCTCGACGACGCGGACCTGGACTGGCAACTGGACT
>JADFMB010000044.1 GCA_022564115.1 Pseudomonadota bacterium | reverse complement strand
GGATGTACATCATAACCACGAGGAGGATCACCTCGGGCGAGCTATTGAAATAACGGATCGGATAGCGCATTTCCGGAGGCTAAGGAATCTCGTCAGGAGGCTCAAGCCAATTTACTCTGACAATGCCCAGCCGAGACATCGGCGAGGAGCTTGCCGATGAGGACCTGGCGATACTCGAACGCTATGTCGAGCGCCACCGCAAAGACCCTGGCGACTCGGATGCCTCGAAGTCCGACACCGACCACAGCGACGGATCGGACGATCAGCAACCCGAAAAGGAGTAATGGACTTGAATGAACAATTTCGGCCCTTTCAGGCGACGCTCCGCAAGGATTTGTCGAGCTTCATCCAGAAGACCTTCTCGACGGTCGATCCGTCGGCCGCCTACCGGCACAACTGGCACATCGATGCCGTCGCATGGCACCTCGAGCAGTGCATGCAGGGCAAGATACGGCGCCTGATCATCACCTTGCCGCCCCGCAACCTCAAATCCATCTGCGCGTCGGTAGCTTTCCCCGCCTGGGTGCTCGGGCTCGATCCCGCGCGTCGGATCATCGTAGTGAGCTATTCGGAGGATCTGGCCAAGAAACATTCCCGTGATAGCCGGGCCGTCATGGAAGATTCCTGGTACCGCGCCTTGTTCCCGTGGACACGTCTGGATCCCCGAAAGAACACCGAGCTCGAGTTCGTGACGACGCGGCGAGGATTCCGGCTCGCGACTTCCGTCGGCGGCACGCTGACCGGCCGCGGCGGCAATATCATCATCATCGACGACCCGCTGAAACCGACCGACGCCATGTCCGAGGCCAAGCGCGAGGCGGTCAAGCAGTGGTACAACGGCACGCTGTACTCGCGGTTGGACAGCAAGGCCGACGACGTCATCATCCTGGTCATGCAGCGTCTCCACGTCGACGATCTGGTCGGCCATGTGCTCGAACAGGAGCCCTGGGTTCACCTCAACCTTGCTGCCATTGCCGAGTCGTCACAACGCATTCAGACGGGCCCCGAAACGTTCATCGACCGACGCGCCGGCGACATTCTCCATCCCGAGCACGAATCTCGGGAAACGCTCGACGACATCAAATCCGTATTAGGAACCTACGCTTATTCGGCCCAATACCTGCAATCTCCGGTTCCGGCCGGTGGAACGATGATCAAATGGAGCTGGTTTCGGTTCTACGACGAAGTGCCGCCGCTCGGGGAAAATGATCGCATCATTCAAAGCTGGGACACGGCTTCAAAGGCCGGTGAGCTGCACGATTACTCTGTGTGCACGACATGGCAGGAATACGGCGGCGGCTATTATCTGAACCACGTGTTTCGCGAGCGATTGGAATATCCGGACCTCAAGAGACAGGTCATCGCCCAGGCCGAGCGATTCGAAGCCGACGTGGTGCTCATCGAGGACAAGGGATCGGGCATCAACCTGATCCAGGACCTGAATGACGACGGATTAATCAGACCAATCCCCATGACACCGGAAGGCGACAAGGTAATCCGCATGTCGGCCCAGTCGGCCAAGATCGAGGCCGGATATGTGTATTTGCCGAAAGACGCCCCGTGGCTGCAGGATTTTCAGACCGAGATCCTGCAGTTTCCCCATGGCCGCCACGACGATCAGGTCGACAGCCTGTCGCAGTTCTTGGGGTGGGTGTCGGAGCCCTCGGAAGCCGTTTTTCATGTCTCGTAAACCTGATCATTTGGTGCCCTTGGGCACCATCCCGTTGAACCGATCTTTCCACTGGACTTCCGCTGCGAAGGGAGCGTCACTGTGGACGTGCGGTGACGCTTCTTTTTGCCTCCTATCACCGCCCGCCCGGCCCTGACTTTCAATCAGTCCGGGCCTGGATGGTGACGGTGCCTGCATCGGGCAGGCACCAAAATAATGGAGGCAGCCATGCCCGCGAAAATAACCAAAACCGATTCCGTAATCCGGCTTCTGCGCCGTGCCAGCGGCGCCACCATCGCCCAGCTCCAGAAAGCTACCGGGTGGCAGCCCCACAGCGTCCGTGCGGCGCTGACGGGGCTACGCAAGAAGGGTAACGACGTCCTGCGTGACAAGAATGCCAAGGGCGTCAGCTTCTACCGGATCACGAAGGCGTCGTAACCATGCGCCATCTTCGTGGAAAGGAAAGCCTTGCGGAGGAACTCGCCGGCCTTCCCGGCCTTCCCCGCAAGGCCCTCGTCGAACGTTGGGAGAAGACCTATGGCGGCCTGCCGCCCAAAGGAATCAGTCGGCGATTGCTGGAGTACAGTGCGGCCTATCAATTGCAGGTGAAGGCCTTTGGCGGACTGAAGCCAAACGTCAGGCGTAAGCTGCGCCTGCCTGTAAATGGAGAGAAGGCGATCAATACGCCATCCCTTTCTAGGAAGAGCAAGACGCTTCAGTCGGGGACCCGCTTGGTGAGGGAATGGCATGGCCGAACGTATTCCGTTGAGGTGACGGAAGACGAGTTCAGATGCGATGGAGAAACGTACAAATCACTTTCTCAAGTCGCCCGGGCCATCACCGGTGCGCGCTGGTCCGGGCCGAGGTTCTTCGGGCTATGAGCAAGCGTATCCGCTGCGCCATCTACACCCGGAAATCCACCGAAGAGGGATTAGATCAGGAATTCAATTCCCTGGATGCCCAGCGCGAGGCCTGTGAGGCCTTCATCCAGTCGCAGCGTGGTCTGGGCTGGATTGCGCAAAAGAAGCGGTATGATGACGGCGGGATCTCGGGTGGCACCATGGATCGTCCCGCCCTCCAGACATTGCTGACGGATATCGAAAAGGGAAAGGTCGATCTGGTCGTCGTCTATAAGGTGGATCGCCTGACCCGCTCTCTTATGGACTTCGCCAAGATCATCGAGACCTTCGATGCCCGCGGCATCTCATTCGTTTCCGTCACCCAGCAGTTCAACACCGCCAATTCCATGGGGCGCCTGACCCTCAACGTGCTCCTCTCCTTCGCCCAGTTCGAGCGCGAGGTCACGGCAGAACGCATCCGCGACAAGATCGCTGCCTCCAAGAAGAAGGGGATGTGGATGGGTGGACTGCCGCCGCTCGGTTACGACGTCAAAAACAAGAAACTGGTCGTTAATAAGGCTGAAGCTGCAACCGTGAAAACTTTGTTCCGGCTCTATATGGAGCAGGGGAGTGTCCCGAAGGTGTTCGCAGAAGTAAATCGGCTCGGCATGGTCACCAAGAAGCGTTGCTATCGCGGTCGGGCAACCGGCGGAAAACCCTTCACCCGCGGCCATTTATATCAACTCTTCCGCAATCCTATTTACGCCGGGGAGGTCCGTCATAAAGGAAACCGTTATCCGGGCCAGCATGAAGCCATCATCGACCCCGCTTTATGGAATGCCGTCCAAGGGAGCATGGATGAGCAAGCGCCGGCAAGGCGGTCGCCTTCCAATGTTAAACAATCCGCCTTCCTCACCGGTCTCATCTACGATGAAACCGGTGACCGGCTAAGTCCCACCTATGCAAAGAAGGGTGAACGCTCCTATCGGTACTACATATCCAAGCGACTGATTCATCACCCGGGAGCGGACTCAACAGCGTGGAGACTCCCGGCTCAAGAACTGGAAAAGACCATCATTCAAGCGATCGTCAATTTCTTGACGGACGAAAGTGAATGGATGAAAGCCGTCGATATATCCGGTTTGACACCGGACGGGTTCAAGCAGGTCAGAAAGCATGTTGCCCGCACGTTGACGCAGTTAAGGGCTTCCGACGCTTCGTCAAGAAAACAGGCCATACATGAGATCCTTTATCGAGTGGCGATCCAACCCGGGACCATAACCGTGGTGTTCAAGAGGGATGGTCTGGATCCAACGATCGAGGCCAGTGCGGCGCTCCCCGGCTATGAACTTGCTGTACCGTTCCATACCAAGCGCCGGGGTGTGGAACAAAAAATCATCATCGGTGGGGAGGGCTCGACCTTTGTCATTCCGGATCAAAATCTGATCGCCGTGGTTCGTAGGTCCCACGAATGGCACCGGTTGCTCACTGAAGAGTCAGATTGGTCCATCCAGAAACTGGCCAAGCATGCGTCGATTGACGCGTCCGACGTCACCAGGTTCCTGCCGCTTGCCTTTCTCGCGCCGGAGATCGTCGAGGCAATACTCGATGGCCGGCAGCCGATCGATCTCAACGTCGAGCGCCTAAAAAAAGTGAGCCCCATTCCGGCGGACTGGATTGCCCAACGACGGCAACTTGGGTTCGTCGGCTAGCCCGAAAATCAACATCAAAACCCATCAGTTCATACAAAGAACTGGGCGTCGAAAAGGGCCCACGGAGACTTTTAGCCAAAATAGCCGAATTGGGCGTCAGAGACCGTCTCCCGGCAGCGAAACAGGCCTTATAACCCGTGGAAAGCCCCGGAAAATGGGGGTTTTCGGGGAGGCAATCTCCTGGGCGTGGGTTCGCACGGGGGTGGGTGGTGGGGCGGAACGGACTCGAACTCGCAACCAGATGGTTGCATCGGCGTGGTCGCCCTGCCCTGTTTCGCCCCGAATTTGACGCCGGTCCGCTTGTTCGATATTAACCCCGATTTTCTGTTGCCAAAACGCTAAGTTCCACTGGACTTCCGCCGCCAACAGAGCGCTACTGTGGACGTGCGGTGACGGCCATTTGGGCCGGTAAAAGCCTCCAATCACCGCCCGCCCGGACCTGATCCCGTATCTGGCCGGGCCTCGGGCAGTGGGAGCGTCCGCATCGGGCGGACGCCGTGAAAATGGAGGCAACCATGCCCGCAAAACCCACAAAGACCGCAACCATCCTTAAACTCCTCCGCCGTCCCAAGGGGGCCAGCATGGCGGAGCTTCGAAAAGCCATCGGTTGGAAAGACCACAGCATCCGCGCCGCACTCACGGGCCTTCGAAAGAAGGGGCATGAGGTGGTTCGTGAAAAGAACCTTGCCGGGGTCACCCGCTATCGCGTCATCTCGGAGGATTGATCATGACCGGCATTGTGACCGAGATCATCGCGCTGGAAACCCTGGCGACCAAAAAACTGCACAAACAATGGCGTCGACATTATCATAGCGAACCGCCGACGGGCCTCAGCCGTGACCTGCTGATCCGTGCCATCGCTAGCAAGATCCAGGAACGCATGCATGGCGGTCTTCCCCAATCGGTTAAACGAAAACTCCGGACCCTGGCCGAGCAACTGGAAACCGGCAACGTTAAGTTCAATCCTAGTACCATGCTCAAACCCGGCACCAACCTTGTCCGCGAATGGGGCGGCCGAACCCACACGGTGACCGTGCGTGACGATGGCTTCGGTTACGACGGTAGGTCATATCGGTCGCTTTCGATGATCGCCCGGAAGATCACCGGCGCGCGCTGGTCGGGTCCACGCTTCTTCGGTATCGCCCAACCAACGAAGCCGCCCTCGACGGGCGCGATGGAGGCCCACCATGAGTAAGCCTGTTTCGAGCAACAATCATCGTGGCGCCAAGGGTATTCGATGTGCCATCTATACCCGCAAATCTTCGGAAGAAGGATTGGAACAAGACTTCAATAGCCTGGATGCACAGCGGGAATCTTGTGAGGCCTATATCAAGAGCCAGAAACACGAAGGCTGGACGGTCATCGCGGCACCTTACGACGATGGCGGTCTCTCCGGCGCGACCATGGAGCGACCGGCCCTGCGGCGCCTTCTCGATGACACTCGTGCCGGCAAGGTCGATGTGGTCGTCGTCTACAAGGTGGACCGGCTGACCCGCGCGCTGGCCGACTTCTCCAAAATCGTCGAGACCTTCGACAGTCACAACGTCTCCTTCGTCTCGGTGACACAGCAGTTCAACACCACGACCTCCATGGGGCGTCTTACCCTCAACGTGCTGCTATCGTTCGCCCAGTTCGAACGCGAGGTCACGGGCGAGCGCATTCGAGATAAGATTGCAGCATCGAAGAAAAAGGGCATGTGGATGGGCGGCATGGTGCCATTGGGCTACGACGCAATAGACCGCAAGCTGGTCATCAATCCCGGTGAAGCCAAAACCGTCCGCCACATATTTGAACGCTACGTTGCTCTCGGCTCCGTCCGGGCGCTCAAGCAGGAGCTCGATATGGAGGGCGTTGTCAGCAAGGTCCGGCATTACACGAACGGCCGGCACGCTGGCGGTGTTCCCCTCGCCCGCGGTGCGCTTTACCTGATGCTGCAGAACCGTATTTATTTGGGCGAGATCGTCCACAAGGACAAGAGTTATCCGGGCGAACACGACGGCATCATTGATCACGATCTTTGGAATGCGGTGCAGGCCAAACTGTCCGCGAACCGGTTTGACCACAAAACCGGCGGCCCGGCCAAGGAACCGAGCTTGTTGGCGGGCCTCCTGTTCGACGGTCTCGGTCATCGCCTGACCCCGAGCCATGCCAACAAGAACGGCAAGCGGTATCGGTACTATGTGTCACGGCCGCTGACGACCAACTCCCGAGCCAATGCGCCGGACGCCCGCCGCATCCCGGCGGGAGACATCGAAGGGCTCGTCACCAACCGTATTCGAGGGTTCTTCGCGGATCGCGCCGAGGTGTTCGGGGTGATCAGCGGACGAGTTCAGAATATCGCCGAGCAGGGAAAGCTCTTCGGCCAGGCCGCCGATCTTGCGGAACGATGGGGTGATCTGGTGTCCGTGGAGGTACGCTCCATCCTTCTCGCCCTGGTCAGCCGGGTCGAAGTCCATGAGGAGAAGGTCGACATAACGATCAACACCAGGCTGATCGCCGACGTCTTGCGCAGCGATCTCATAGACTTGTCCGACATAAGCGGGAGGGGTCGGAAAAAGGAACACCTGACATTGTCAGTGCCGGCACGGCTGAAGCGCGCCGGCCTGGGAATCAAAATGATCATCGACGGCTCGGTGGGCGCGGGAGGCGAAGGGAAAGCAGACCCCAGCCTCGTTAAACTCATCGTCAAAAGCCATATGTTCCGGGAGAGGTTGATCAGGAACGGTGGTTCCAGTCTCGGCAAAATCGCGGTTCACCAAGGAGTGACACCGTCCTACTTCACCCGATTGCTACGACTCACTTTCCTCGCCCCCGATATCACCAAGGCCATTCTCGAAGGCCGTCACCCGCCGACGCTGACGGCGGCCAAGCTTACCAAAGCCTCGCGGCTGCCACTTACTTGGCCGGAGCAGCGAGAAGTCCTGGGGTTCAACTAAGCCCGTTTCCAGCGAAAGTCGCGTCGTCTTCGGCCCTTCGATTAAGCGAGGGGCCGAGGTTGTTCCGGCAAAAACCGGTGACGGCCTTCATGTCGCCCAAAAAAACCTCACCATCATTGGCCTGAGTGGGACTAAAAAACAGGCCGACAGAGATATTGACGCTCCGGGACCGCATATGGTGGGACTACATGGTCTCTCTGTCCCACCCAGCGATGCGGGAATGACGATAAGTCCCGGAAACTACGGGCGAAATCGGTGCATTAAAATGATAAAAAAGATAATGATAACAAGTGGTTAAGTAGTGGCGGAGGGAGAGGGATTCGAACCCTCGATACGGTTGCCCGTATACACGCTTTCCAAGCGTGCGCCTTCAGCCACTCGGCCACCCCTCCAGGAATGGCGAAACCTAGCCGAGGCGTCCCCGGCCCGCAACGGTTTTGGGGTCTTCGCCCAGGAAACGGGCTATTCCTCTTTATTGGCGTGTTCCCAATCGGCCATGAACCGATCGATGGTATCGCGGGCCGGCTGGCAGGCCTCGCCCTGAATCTCGGCGCGAAGGTAGATCTGCACCAGGGTAAAGGCGGTCAGCGCCGCGTCGTCGCGCTTGCGCCGGGCTTCGGCGTGCAGCCTCTTGTATTCGTCGATGCCACGCTTGAGGCCGATGACCTCGGGCTCGAAGATTTTATGGGCGCGGGCAAGGTGCTCGGCGGTAATCAGCGCCGCGTCGCGCACCGTTTCCATGCGCAAGCATTGGTGGGCATACTCGATGATTTCGCCGGCGTCCTTGTTGAGCCGCCGGATTTCGCCTTTTGACCTGTCGCCGAACAGTCCGAACATGTTTCCCTCACCTACGTATTTAATGATGATATAGCGTGCACCCTGACGGCCCAACCCCAAGAACGAGAGGACCGGACCCATGCCCCTGCAACGCCACGCCACGGACTTCGAAACCATTACGCCCGAGATCCTTACCGCCTGGCGGGAGATTCCGCCGGCCATCGTATCGGACTGCATGAACCGCACCCATGTCATGGCCGCCGCCATCAAGCCCCTGAAGCCCGGCACCGTGCTCGCCGGCCAAGCCCGCACGGTGACGTCCATGGTCGGCGACAACGGCATTTCGCACGCCGCCCTGGCGCTGGCGGACAAGGGCGAGGTCCTGGTCATCGACGCCGGCGGGCACACGGACGTCGCCGTCTGGGGCGCCATCATGACCCACGCCGCCATCGCTCGCGACCTCGCCGGGGTGGTCATCGACGGCGCCGTGCGCGACGCCGCCGAAATCCGCGAGCTGGGGTTTCCGTGCTATGCCCGCGCCAACGTGCCGTCGGGACCGCACAAGGGATTCGGCGGCATCATCGACGGGCCGATTTCGTGCGCCGGCTGTCCGGTCAAGCCCGGCGACATCGTTATCGGCGACGACGACGGCATCGCCGTGGTGCCGCTGGAATGGGCCGAGGACATGCTGGCGGCGGCGAAGGAAAAGCTGGCCCAGGAACGCGATACCCTGAAACAAATCGCCGAAGGCAAGACCACGGCCGAGCTATTGGGGATCGACGAGCCGGAAATGATCTAGGAAGGAACTTCCCCCGGCGGCGGTTCCTTGAGGGCGGCCGCGGTCCATTCCCGCATAAGGGGCTGATCCAGGACCGCGTCGGCGTAGGCTTGGCAGACGGGGCCGAGTTCCACGCCGTAGGTTCTGAACCGCGTCACCACCGGGGCGAACATGATATCGGCGGCCGAAAAGGCCCCGAAAAGGAAATCGCCGCCGGCGCCGAAACGCCGCCGCGCGTCGCGCCAGATTTCGCCGATGCGCTTGATGTTCCCGGCGACGCCTTCGCCTATTCCCTGGCCCGGGAATTCGTTTTGCAGGTCCATGGGCATGTGGTTGCGCAAGGGCGCGAACCCGGCGTGCATTTCGGCGCTGATGGCGCGGGCATGGGCGCGGGCGGCCCGGTCTTCGGGCCACAGCCCGGCCTCGGGATACAACTCGGCCAGATATTCGATGATCGCCAGCGTTTCCCAGATCACGGTATCGCCGTGTTTAAGCACCGGCACTAGTCCGGACGGCAAATGGCTTCGATCTCGGCCCGGGTCTCGGGGCGCTTGAACCACACCATGACCTCGTCGAAATCGGCAGCGGTTATCTTCAGCGCCAGCCAGCCGCGAAGGCTCCACGACGAGGTGGTCCTGTTGCCGATGACGAGCGTGAAGTCGGCCATGATTTCCGGGTCCTCTGGCGGAAAAAGGTGAAATCTATCTCTGACGGTTGCCAGCCAAATCGCAAAGGGGCATCATTCAAACGGGAAATACCGAATCCTAGGGAACGTAGACGAAATGAGCCTCCAAAGGCAGTCAATTTCGGCGGAAACGGCGCCGGCTTCCGGTGCCGCTCGGGTTCCGGCCGGGACGGCTCGGAACGGCCTCCTGCTCGCGGGGTCGCTCGTCCTGGCGGCGGTGATGGTGCTGGCGGAACCGGCGACGGCGGCCGAACACGCCCCCGAAAAAGCCGGCGCCGAACCCGAGGCCGTTAAACCCCTCGACCTCGAAGGCGTCAGGGAGGCCCTCGGCCGCGGCGAGGCGAAAAAGGCGGTGCTTCATCTCCGGTTCCTGGCCTCCCAGGGGAACCCGGACGCGCAACTCCTCCTGGGCGACCTGTTCATGGAAGGCCGCGGCATCTACCAGAACTATTCCATGGCCGGCAACTGGTACAAGAAATCCGCCCAGGCCGGCAACGCCGATAGTCAGTTCAAGCTCGCCGGTCTCTACCTGAAGGGCCTGGGCGTGCCTCTTTATATCGGCCGGGGCCGCGAATTGTTGATCAACGCCGCCCAGCAGGGTCATGCTGAAGCCATCGAAAGCCTGAAGAAACAGGGCATCGAGCCGCCGCCGATGATGGTCAAGGAAGGCGAAGGCGCCAAGGACGGCAAGGACAAGTAGGCCGGCACCCGCGTGACCTCCTTCGGGTCAATTATCCATGAAGAGTCAAATTCTTAGGGATTTTTAGTTAATTCCATCGGCGATACGATTTAGGTTGCGATGGCAATTCGGATTGGCTAGAAATTCCGCTATCGTAATGAATAAAATGGCAACCAACCCCTGGAATGGATAAGGGGAGGGGGATTGGATAAAGGGGTCCCCTGGTTAAGGGACGTGAATGGAAACGCAAATCACCGACCTGAAGGCGCTCGATATCTGGCGCCGTGCCCTCGTCTCCAGCGTCCGGTTGGAAGCGCCGGACCTGTCGGCCCGGCAGATGGCGTTGCTGTTGAGCGTCTACCTGACGCTGCCGCCGCACACGGTGCGCGGGCTGGCCCAGTCCCTGAAGGTTTCGAAGCCGGCCATCACCCGCGCCGTCAACCGGTTGAGCGAACTCGGCCTGGTGCGGCGCAAGACCGACGAGACCGACCGCCGCAGCGTTCTCATCCAGCGCACCGTCAAGGGCTCCGTGTTCCTGCGTGAATTCGGCGAACTGATCGTCAGCGCCGCCAACGCCGGGGACGCCGACAACACCGGGGACGCCAGCGGCCTGCCGCCCAGGTTCTAGTCCTTAAACCAAGCCTTGAAGAGTTTTCCCCGCTCAGGCGGGGTTAAAGCCCTGGCCGACCGGCGGCCGGAAGCGGCGCAGATACATCGGCAGGATCGATTCCGCCGTCACCGGATCGATGCCGAGGTCCCCGAACCCGTCGGCACCCGGGGAAACCACGTTGTCCCGCATGAGAAGGCTGACCTGGTCGCGGGTCAAAAGCGGTTTCGGCCAGAATTCCAGGAACCAGGCGTAGAATTTGGCGAGGCCGAACGGAACCGGCGCCAGGAAACGCTTGCGGCCCATCTCTCTCAGCAGCAGTTCCATGATCTCCTTGAAGCTGTAGACCGCCGGCCCGCCAAGCTCATAGGTCTTGGAAGCGTTATCCCCGGGCCGGGCCAGAATCCGCATGATCGCTTCGGCGACATCGCCGACGTAAACCGGTTGGAATTTGGTGCCGCCGTCTCCGTAAAGGTCGATATCCACCAGGCCGCCTTCGGGAAAAAGGATGATCCTGGGCCACAACGGGCACCCGAACACCGGCAGCACCGGCATCAGCCGCGACAGGCCGGCAAACAGGTTGAAGAAATTGTCCTCCGGCCCGAAGACGACGCTCGGGCGGATGATGGCGGCGCCGGGAAAGACCTTGCGGACCCCCGCTTCGCCGGCCGCCTTGGTGCGCCCGTAGAGCGCCGGCGATTCCTCGTCGGCGCCGAGGGCGGAAACGTGGACCAGCGCCCGGACACCGGCCGCCGTGGCGGCGGCGGCGACGTTGGTGGCACCTTCGACATGGATACGCTGGAAGGTCCGCCGTCCGCGCTCATAGAGGATGCCGACGAGGTTGACCACCTGATCGGCGCCTTCAACGGCGGCCGCGACCTGCGTCGGGTTTGTGATGTCGGCGGGCCAGGGCACGATCTGGCCGACGTCGCCGTCTATTTTGAGGAAGTTGGCGGCCTCGACGTCGCGGACGGCGACCCGGACGCGCCGGCCGGCGTCGGCCAGCCGCTTGACCAGGTGTCGGCCCAAAAAGCCGGAGCCGCCGAAAACGGTTACCACGGGCTGATCCAAGGAGCCGCTCCTGTTATGGCTGGTGTCGGGCGGCGGTGTGGCGCCGGTCCCGGGAAAGGCGGGACCGGAACCTCGCCGGCGCATGGATACCGGCTTACAATGTCCGCCCGAACCCCGTCAACCCCAGTTGTGAATGGCGGTTGACATCCCCGTTCGGGCGGACTAACGACTGTCCCCGTCAACACCCTTTGACACAACCGTTTCCCGGCGCCCAGGTGGCGGAATTGGTAGACGCGCAGGTTTCAGGTACCTGTGGCCGCAAGGTCGTGGAAGTTCGAGTCTTCTCCTGGGCACCATTATTTCCGGCTCCCACGGCCCGCCCATGGGCTACCGGAGCCAAAGGCCTAAGAAAAAGGAGCCCGGAGCCGTTGAAACCGAAAGCCAAATCCATCGAGGTCCACAAGAACGACCTGCCGGACGGGCTCGACCTGGGCGACATCGTTGCCGTTGATACGGAAACCCGGGGCCTGAAACTGGAACGCGACCGGCTGTGCCTGGTCCAGGTGTCGGCCGGTGACGGCAACTGCCATCTGGTGCAGTTCCCCGACGGCGGGTTCGATGCGCCGAACCTGAAGGCGCTGATCACGGATAAGGCGGTCACCAAGATATTCCATTACGCCCGTTTTGACATCGCGTCTATCCGGGCATACCTCGGCGTCTGGTGCGAGCCGGTTTATTGCACCAAGATCGCCTCCATCCTGGTTCGCACCTATACCGACCGCCACGGCCTCAAGGACGTGTGCAAGGAATTCCTGGACATCGAGTTGTCCAAGGAACAGCAGTCGTCTGACTGGGCGGCGGAGACGTTGTCGCCCGAGCAAATCAATTACGCCGCCGCCGACGTGCTTTACCTGCATGAAATCAAGGTCAGGCTGGACGCCATGCTGGCACGCGAAAACCGCCAGGAATTGGCCGAAGCCTGCTTCGGTTTCCTGAAGACCCGGGTCGAACTGGATCTTGCCGGTTGGCGCGACGAAGACGTTTTTGCTCACTAGGGCGCTCTTAAGACCACTGAAATAACCATAACATCCGGGTTTTGTTGATTTTTCCGGGCTTGAAGCGCATACTCCCGGCGAGGTTAAGTCGGCCGGGAATTAAGGTTTTTTTCGCTCTTTTGGCTTAAACGTCGGGCATCGGGGGCGCTTTTTTCCGGCCCGGCGGGTGAGCGAGGGGGGGAGTCCCCCGGCGGATGACGAAAACCGTGGCTTGTTCCGCCAAGCCCGGCCCCGCACCAAGACAATAACAAGACGGGAAGAATTGGACAACGGTTCGACATGAGTTCACCTCCGGCCATGCCAAAATCAAGTTCCGACGGGCGCCAAGACGCCGGTACCGAGGCCGATCTTTCCTCCGCCAAAAGGGTGCTCGGCATCGAAGCCGCGGCTTTGAACGCCCTGGCCAAAAGCCTGGGTGAGCCGTTCTGCCGGGTCCTCGACGTGATGGCCGCCGTCACTGGGCGCATCGTCGTCACCGGCATGGGAAAAAGCGGCCACGTCGCCCACAAGATCGCCTCCACCCTGTCGTCCACCGGCACCCCGGCGCTGTTCGTGCATCCGGCCGAGGCGTCGCACGGGGATCTGGGCATGATCGCCAAGGGCGACGCGGTGTTCGCGTTGTCGAATTCCGGCGAGACCACGGAACTGGCCGACCTGGTGGCCTATGCCAAGCGTTTCGAAATTCCGCTGATCGCCGTCACCGGCGGCGCCGACAGCGCCCTGGCCGAAGCCGCCGATGTTTCCCTGGTGTTGCCGCAAAGCGAGGAAGCCTGCCCGATGGGCCTGGCGCCGACGACGTCGACGACGGTGATGATGGCGCTCGGCGACGCCATTGCCGTGGCGCTTTTGGAACGCAAGGGCTTCTCGCCCGACGAATTCCACGTCCT
Organism: Pseudomonadota bacterium; assembly: GCA_022564115.1. Taxonomy (GTDB): domain Bacteria; phylum Pseudomonadota; class Alphaproteobacteria; order Rhodospirillales; family Casp-alpha2; genus Casp-alpha2. Next base: position 3,148 of record JADFMB010000044.1, on the reverse strand, counting down.
GCATCCGGGGGGGAAACTGGGCCGCCGGCTGCTCAAGGTCTCCGACATCATGCACACGGACGAGGAATTGCCGCTGATCGGCCCCGGGATCTCCATGGCCGACGCGCTGATCGAAATGACGGCCAAGAGCTTCGGTTGCGTTGGCATTGTCGACGCCAAGGGAAAGCTTGAAGGCGTGATTACGGACGGCGATCTTCGCCGTCACATGAGCCCCGAGTTGCTAACGCAAAGCGTCGGTGACATCATGACCAAGGGCGCCAAGGCCATCGGGCCCGAAATGCTGGCCAGCGAAGCGGTGGGGTTCATGAACGCCAATTCCATCACCAACGTTTTCGTCGTCGAAGGCGGGCGTGCCGTCGGCATCCTTCATATCCACGACTGCCTGCGCGCCGGCGTGGCCTGAAGCTCCCGGGGGCCCTGGTAACGGATTATGAGCACCCTTGAGACCGCCGCCGGTTTTCCCCTGGCCCCCCAACCCATGGCCTCGGTTCGCCGCCGCTCGGTGATGGAAAACAGGGCGCGGCCGAAACATCTGAAATGGTATAGCCGCTTCGTCCAGATGATGAAGTTTCTGTTGCCGACGGTGGCGCTGGTGTTGATCGGGCTGGTTCTGGCGTGGCCCTATCTGAAAACCGAAGATTTGAAATTCCGCCTAAGCTTTGCCGCCTTGACCGCGGATCAGACCGAAGATCCCTCCATGGTCAATCCCCGTTACGTCGGCTTCGACAAGGACAACCAGGCCTATTCCATCACCGCCGACCTTGCCCGCAAGCTGACCGGAGAATCGCCTAACGTGGAACTGGAAATGCCGAAGGCGGACATTACGCTGGATGACGGCACCTGGCTGGTGCTGACGGCCGAAACCGGCATTTACCGGCGAACGGAGAAAACCCTGGACCTGGAGGGCGCGGTGAACATGTTTCACGATTCCGGTTATGAATTCCGCACTTCGCGGGCCAGCATCGAACTGGAAAAAGGCATTGCCCGGGGGTCCGCCCCCGTTCACGGACAGGGGCCGTTCGGCGATCTGAGCGGCGAAGGCTTCTACCTTATCGACAAGGGCAAGACCATCGTCTTCACCGGCAAGTCGAAACTGGTGATCTATCCGAAGGGCGTAAAGGGGCTTAAATGACTGCCCTTCGGTTCATCGCCCGACGGCTGTTTCTGCCCCGCACGGCGGCCCGAAGCCTGGTCCTCGGCCTGTGGACGGCGGCGGTTTTCTCAGGTGGCCTCTCTATCGGTTCCTCTATCGGTTTGGGGGGCGGTTTGGGGGGCGGTTTCGGGGGCGTCGCCTTCGCCCAAAGCCTCAATTTCGGCAGCGGCGAATCCGATCTGCCGATCGAGATTTACGCCGACGACGGCATCGAATGGCAACAGGAAAACCTGGTCTTCCTGGCCCGCGGCAATGCGCGGGCGGTGCGCGGCGAGGTCACGATATACGGCGATGAACTGCGTGCGTACTACCGGGAAAAGGCGGACGGCAGCACCGACCTCTGGCGCCTGGACGCCTATGGCAAGGTGCGGATCAAAACCGCGCAGGAGACGGCCTACGGCAAAAAGGCCATCTATCAGGTCGACAAGGGGATCCTGGTGCTGTCCGGGGGCCGGGTGCGGCTGGTCACCGCCACCGACGAAATTTTCGCCGACAAGCAGATCGAATATTGGGAAAACAAGCAGATGGCGGTGGCCCGCGGCAACGCCCTCGCCGTGCGCGCGAACAAGCGCCTGCGCGCCGATGTGCTGGCCGCCTATTTCCGCGTCGACAAGAAGGGCGAAAACAAGCTTTACCGCATCGATGCCTTCGATCGCGTCAAGATCGTCACCGATACGGACACCGCGACATCGGACCGGGCCGTTTACAATGTTGAAAGCGGTATCGCGACGTTGACCGGATCGGTTAAACTGGTGCGTGGGCAAAACGTGTTAAGGGGTTGTAGCGCAGAGATAAATTTGAACGACGGAGTCAGTAAATTGTATAGTTGCCCGGCTACCGCCGCCGGCCCCGGAAAACGCGCCCGGGGCGTATTGAGGCCGCACAGGAAAGAGCGAAAAAAAGCCCCGCCGAAAGTCCAGAAGTAGGCTTACAGGAAACCGATGGCAGGAAACCGATGGTCCCGATTCCATGACCGATGAGATAAAAAGAACGTCATCTCCGCCCCGGCCGCCGGGACCGCGCCCCGAAACGTCCTCCGTTGCGTCGACGGGGACGTCAAAGGGGCCGGCGGAAGGAACGTCCCCCGCCGGAGAGCCCCCCGGAACGCCCCCGGCGCCCCGGAAAGCCGCCCCGGTGCCGGCAACGGTCCCCGAAACCGCCCCCGACACCGCCCAGGCCGGTCCGCGCCTGGTCGCCCATAACCGGGGACTGGTGGCCAAGAACTTGGGCAAGCGGTTCAAGAAACGGCCCGTGGTCCGGGGCGTTACCATATCCCTGCAACGGGGCGAGGTGGTCGGCCTTCTCGGTCCCAACGGCGCCGGCAAGACGACCTGTTTTTACATGATCACCGGCCTGATGCCGCCGGATTACGGTTCCATCATCCTCGACGGCGACGACATCACGGACCTGCCCATGTACCGCCGGGCGCGGCTCGGCATTGGGTACCTGCCCCAGGAAGCGTCGATCTTCAGGGGGCTCAGCGTCGAGAACAACATCCGCGCCGTCTTGGAAGTTGTGGAAAAAAACCGCGACCGCCGCGAAGCCATCCTGGAGGCGCTTTTGGCGGAGTTTTCCATCACCCATCTGCGCCGGACGCCGGCCCTGGCGCTGTCGGGCGGGGAACGCCGGCGGGTCGAAATCGCCCGCTCATTGGCGTCCAATCCCCATTTCGTGCTCCTGGACGAACCGTTTGCCGGCATTGATCCGATTGCCGTCGGCGACATCCGTGACCTGGTGGCACACCTGAAGGACCGCGGAATCGGCGTGCTGATTACCGACCATAATGTACGTGATACTCTGGAAATTGTTGATCGAGCCTATATTTTACATGATGGCCGCGTTCTTATGGAAGGTTCTCCTGATGATATAGTTTCTAATGAAGATGTCAGGCGGGTGTATTTAGGCGAAGGTTTCTCGCTGTAACACACCCTTGTTCGTGGTAGAATGATTCTATGAGCAGTTTTTCCCTGAGTCTTAATCTAAAACAATCCCAAT
>JADFMB010000043.1 GCA_022564115.1 Pseudomonadota bacterium | reverse complement strand
GCCTTCGGTGGCCACGGTGATGTTGTTTGAGGCGGCGGAGCCGGACTCGTCTTTGACGGTGTAGATGCGGCCCTTGCGGACCTGGGCGGTGGGGAGCGTTACGGTGACCGCACCGGCACGGTTGACGCCGATGACCCGGTCGCCCGCCTTGGCGGTGTAGCTGGCGGCGGTAACGTTTACGTAGGCCTCGAGGACCGCGCGCATCGGCGGCCGGTGGGTTTGTTGAGGCTGAACCATTAAACTCCTCCCACGGACTTTGTCGGGACTCGGTTGGCGGCACCTTGCCACAGCTGGGTCATGGACACTCGGTGGAGACTGGGAAATACAAAGCTCGGTCGCCGGTCCCAAAAGAGAAGGACAGACCTTCGCCGGGGTCTGTCCCCCTGGATAAAATCGACCTAGTCTGACCACCACCGCTACTTTGCAACTGTTGTTACTGAGCTTAGAGAGACGCTTTCCCGCCTGTCAACCTGGTGCTGACATCTTCCGGCCCCAGCCTGATTCAGCGGGCGCCGGATCAGGTTCAGCCGGCTGCGCGCGCCTTTTGCCGTCTTGCGGTACATAGCCAACACTACTACCCGGTAGGATACCCGCCAACGTCGACAGCCACGGCCAGGGGAGGACCCAGACCGTATCGGGCCACCTTAAGTCGCTGCAGTTCGTGGAGGGTGCGGCACTCCTGGCGTGAGAGATGCCGCGTCGTGGCGCTGGACCTTAGCCAAGCTGGGCTCATCGGCGAGGCAAGCCAGTTCTCTCAGGGCCAAAGGTTGACTGAATCCTAGTCTGTCCCCTGACAGATGCCCGGCGCCAGCCGTTAGAAGCCGGCCGGCTCTTACATTGCTAATTTATGACGATAAACTTCTTGACATGCTCTGAAGCTAAATCGGGCTGGCCCAGGGTAGTATAAACCTCCGCCAAAATGTGGTGGGCGCGCACTCTCTCGTCACCGCGTAGGCCTAGTTCAATGCTTTGCTCCAGTAACAGGGCCGATCTCTCCAGTTCCCCCAGGTCTCGGTTGGCTACGCCTCGATGGAACTGAAGAATCGGCCATCTCTCCGCCTCCTCGGCGATTGCTAAAAACTCCTCCAAAACCTGGAGCGCCGCCTGGGGGTGATCGTCAACCGGCCGTTCCGGCGCGGCGACCTGTTCGACCGATTCGGGCGCCATCCCCTGCCGCCGTGGGCGGCCGAATTCGATTGCGCCAACTGGGCCCAGTTCTTCCTCAAGTTCATCATCTCGCACCCCGCCGTCACCTGCGCGATCCCGGCGACGTCCCGGGTCGACCACATGCGGGAAAACATGGGCGCCGCCCGGGGCCCCCTGCCCGCCGCCAAAACCCGCAGGCGCATGGTCCGTTATGTCGAAAGCCTGTGATTGGCCGGCGCGAGACTCGAAAGGAGGAGCGGAGCGGCCACCGGGATTTTTTCGAGGATTTTATAGTGGGACGCGCCGCGCCCGCGTCGTAAAGTCCGCCGACGGATTGCCAAGCCAAGGGGAACGGAAAAATTGAAAGCTCCTGCCAAAAACCCGGACATCGCCGAAACCGTGGAGGACGCAATCGCTTCCCGGCGCTCGATCCGGTGCTTCCTTCCCGACCCTGTTTCCCGGGAAACGGTGACCGAACTGCTGGCCCTGGCCAGCCGCGCGCCGAGCGGCACCAACATCCAGCCGTGGCGGGTCACGGTGATCGGCGGCGAGGCGAAGACGGCGCTGTCGGCGGCGATCCTGGAGGCTCACGACGGCGATGGAAAGCATGAGCGGGAATACAACTACTATCCCCTGGAATTCCCGGAGCCCTACCTGAGCCGGCGGCGCAAGATCGGTTGGGACCTTTATGGCCTGCTCGGCATCGAAAGGGGCGAGAAGGAAAAGATGCACGCCCAGCACGGGCGCAATTTCGAGTTCTTCGACGCCCCCGTCGGCATGATCTTCTCCATCGACCGGATGCTCGAAATCGGCAGTTGGCTCGATTTCGGCATGTTCCTGGAAAACATCATGATTGCCGCCCGGGGCAAGGGCCTCCACACGTGCCCCCAGGCCGCCTTCGCCAACTACCACAAGATCATCCGCGACCGGCTCGCCATTCCGGAGGACGAAGTCGTCATCTGCGGCATGTCGCTGGGCTATGCCGACCACGCGGCGCCGGAAAACGCCCTGGTCACGGAGCGCGAGCCGGTGAAGAGCTTCGCCACGTTTATCGATTTCTGAAGCAGGGGGGAAAGCCGATGAAGAACCTGTGGTCCGACCGCGAAGCCCGCTCCTTCGTGCGCCGTTACGCCAAGCAGCGCGTCAACAGGGACCGGGCGCTGCGTGTCTACACGTCCCGGCTTCTCGGCGGCGAGCCGCGCCTCGTGCTGCACGGCGGCGGCAACACGTCGGTGAAGACGGTGATGAAGGACGTCATGGGCCAGGACACCGAAGTGCTTTGCGTCAAGGGCTCGGGCTGGGACATGGCCGCCATCGAGCCCCAGGGGCTGCCCGCCGTGCGCTTACGCCCGCTCAGGGAAATGGCGAGGCTGAAAAGGCTCACCGACGAGGACATGGTCAACGCCCAGCGGGTCAACCTGCTCGATTCGACGGCCCCCAACCCGTCGGTGGAAACGCTGCTGCACGCCTTCCTGCCGCACAAGTTCATCGACCACACCCATGCCAACGCGGTGCTGTCCTTGACCGACCAGAAGGACGGCGAAAAATTATGCCGGCGCGTGTTCGGCAACAAGATGGGATACGTGCCCTACATCATGCCCGGGTTCGATTTGTCGAGGAAGGCGCTGGAGGTCTATGAGGCCGACCCGTCGGTGGAAGGGCTGATCTTGTTGAAACACGGCATTTTCACCTTCGGCGACACGGCCAGGGAAGCGTATTCGCGCATGATCGCGATGGTGACCCTGGCCGAGCGGCGGCTCAAAAAAGGCCGCGGGAAGGTCTTCGCGGCCGCGAAACTGCCGAAAAAGACGGCATCGGTGGCCGACATCGCGCCGATCCTGCGCGGCCTGACGCGGCACGGCGGCAAGCGCCTGATCTTCGATTTTAGGGGCGGGGCGAAGGTGCTGAATTTCGTCAACGGCAAGGACTTGCGGCGCTACGCCCGCCAGGGCACGGCGACGCCGGACCATGTCATCCGCACCAAGCAGAAACCGCTGATCACGCCGGCACCGGAAACCGGCGGCCTTAACGCCTTCCGCAAGGGGACAGCCCGGGCGCTCGATCGCTACGTCAAGGACTACCAAGCCTATTTCAAGCGCAACAACCGCCGCCAGCGGATCAAGCGCACCGAGCTCGACCCGATGCCGCGCCTGATCATGGTGCCGGGGGTCGGGGTATTCGGGCTCGGCGCCGACGCCAAGGCGGCCCGCATCGCCGCCGATCTGGCGGAAACCAACATCGAGGTCATCACCGCCGCCGAACGTCTGGGCGCCTATCAGGTCATTTCCGAGGCCGATTGCTTCGACATCGAATACTGGTCGCTGGAACAGGCGAAACTGGGCAAGGCGGCCGAGAAGCCCCTGGCCCGCCATGTCTCGGTGGTTACCGGCGGCGGCTCCGGCATCGGCGCCGCGACGGCGAGGGCCTTGGCCGCCGAAGGCTCGGAAGTGGCGGTGCTTGACCGGGACGAAAAAACGGCATGGGCGGTGGCGGCGGAATTCGGCGGACTGGGACTGGCCTGCGACGTTACCGACGGTCGTGCAGTGCGGCGCGCCTTCGACCAGGTGGTGAAAAGGTATGGCGGCGTCGATATCGTCGTTTCCAACGCCGGCGCCGCCTGGCAGGGGACGATCGGCACGGTCCCGGACAAGGTGTTGCGCGACAGCTTCGAGCTTAATTTCTTCGCCCATCAATCGGTCGCCCAAAATGCCGTCCGCGTCATGGCGGCGCAGGGCACCGGCGGTTGTTTGTTGTTCAACGCCTCCAAACAAGCCGTCAATCCGGGACGCGACCTCGGCCCCTACGGGGTGGCGAAGGCGGCGGCGCTGGCCCTGATGCGTCAATACGCACTCGATTATGGAGATCAAGGAATCCGGGCATGTGCCGTCAACGCCGACCGCATCCGTTCCGGGCTCCTGACCGACGGAATGGTCAGGGCGCGGGCCCGCGCCCGGGGGCTGAGCCAGAAGGACTACATGGGCGGCAACCTTTTGGGCCAAGAGGTCACGGCCGAAGACGTCGCCAAGGTCTTCGTCGATCTGGCGCGCTCACCCAAGACCACGGCCGCCATCGTTACGGTGGACGGCGGCAACATCGCCGCCGCGCTGAGGTAGCCAAAAAGCGCAAAAAAAGGCCGCGGTCCGAAGACGGCGGCCTTCCCTTCAACCGAGATTATACTCAATGGCAATTGGCTCGAAGTACGGGGTCACTTCCCCTATCCATCTGGCGCAAGTTGCTTCTTAATCACAACTTTGAGCGATTCCTTGCGCATCATACTCCTTAGCGCGTCCTCGACAGCCTCGATTGGACGTTCGGCGGAAAGCAGGAGATCCGCCTTGAATTCAGGGTTAGCGAGTACTTTGAGCGCCTTTCGGATGGTTTCCGGCCGGTGATGGTAGACGCCTTTGATGGTGAGTTCGCTGTAGTGGATCAAGTGGGTATCGAGGGAAACGGTGGTGCCCGGAGCGCACCCACCGAAAAGGTTGACGAGACCACCCGGCCGCACGGAGGCGATGGCGTCGGACCAGACCTCCGGCACCCCGGTCGCGTCGATCGCGATCCAGGCGCCCCTACCGTCTTGCGTTTTGGCAAGTATCACATCCGCCTGACCACCTCCACGGGCGATTTCAATGGTTTCCGCGGCACCCAATTTCTTACCAATCTTGAGGCGGCCGGGATTGGGATCGGCCAAAATAACCCTATGCCCCTCCATCGCTAGTGCGGCGACGAAAAGGAGGCCGATGGGACCGGCGCCGAAAACCAGGATTTCCACCGGACCGCGTTGGCCGTATCGCGGCAGATCGCAGGCATCGATACCATGGAGAACGCAACCAAGAGGTTCCGTCAAAGCAGCCTTTTCAAACGAGAGGTTCTTCGGAATTAGGTGGGTGTTTCGCTCGACGAACCGTTTCGGAACCAGGAGATATTCGGCGAAGGCGCCGTTCAGGTAATGGAGATCTTGGCACAGGTTTTCACGACCCATCTGGCATGCATCACACGTCAGGCAGGGCGCGGAATTGGCGACCACGACCGCGTCTCCAACAGAAAAGGTCGTAACGCCGGGTCCAACGGCGGCGATGCGGCCCGCCATCTCGTGGCCGAATAGAGTGGGTACCTGGAGCATGCGGGGATGACCGCCACGCCGGAAGACCTTGACGTCGGTGCCGCAAGTGGTGGCGGCTTCGACGCTCAGCAGAATCTCGCCAGAGCCGGGCCGGGGAACGGGGACCGTCCGAATTTCGATTTTCTCGGGTCCCAGCAGCATCGCCCCCAGCATGGTCGCTGGAATTCCCATCACAAGCCCGAAGCGCCGCGCGAGGGCGTGAAAAGAACCTTCAGGGCGTGGTGTTTCCTGACCAACGAGACGCCGCGTTCGAAATCGTCGAGCGGCAATTTATGGGTAACCAGGGGGGACGGGTCCAAGTCGCCGCTGTTGATGAGCTCGAATATCTCGGCTTGCTCCTTCAAAGCCGCCGAATAGGTTCCCAAAATCCGTCGTTCGAACTTGAATACCGCGTTGAGGTTATACCGTGCTTGCGCCTCCTCGGGGGCGTGCGCGAACAGCACTACGGAACCTCCCTGGCGGGTCAGGTTGAGACCGTCCTCCAGGGTATCATTGCCGCCGACCGTGTCGAAGACGGCATCGGCCCCGATTCCATTCGTCGAGGCGAGCACCGCTTCCAGGGCTTCGGCTCCGGGGCCGACGGTTTGCGAGGCGCCGAGTTTTTTCGCCGTCGCCAGCCTCTCGGGAACGGGATCGACAACCGTCACGGCGACACCCGGAAAGACCGCCCCGAGGACCAGCAAATGGAGCAGCCCCATGCTCCCCGAGCCCAACACGACAGCCGCGCCGTTGGCGTCCATGTCGGCGCGATAAATGCCCCGGAGTACGCAAGCGGCGGGCTCCAGGAACACCGCCACTTCGTCCGTGATGTGGTCCGGAAGACAATGCGCCGCGCGTTCCGTTGCCCGTTGCCGAACCAGGATGTTTTCAGCGAAGCCACCGGGCTCCAGGAGGTTCTCGCGAAACACGTCACACATGGTTTCATTGCCGCGACGGCAAAAAAGACATTCACCACAGGGAACGTGGTGCGGGACCACCACGCGGTCGCCGTCACTAAACTTGGTGACACCGTTGCCGACGGCGATAACTTCGCCTACCAATTCGTGGCCAAGTACCGTACCGGCAGGGGTGTTGCCGGCGTCGAGTTTGAATAGATCAGTGCCACAAAAACCTACGACTCGCAGACGCAGGAGAATTTCGCCGGCACTTGGGAGCGGAACTGGCCTTCGTTCCAATGCCGTCTTGTCGCCCCCAAGACAGGCGACGACGAGATGGCTGCTTTCCACCCCCGGATTGCAGTTTGCCTGTTTAGGTAAATTCTCTTGGACCATGGAAGCTGCCTTGCCGGACAATCTCAAGAGGCTCCTTCGCCGTGAGCCGCATACTGACGGTTCCTCTTTGAATTAGTAACCACGGAAAGGTCGTCGGGTCAAAGTTAAGGCATGGAGCATCGGTTGCTGAAAGTGTTTAAGGTTTGCAGGATGATCATTGACAGCAGAATCTTATAGCCAGATGACAAAAACCTCGAGTACCTATGGATGGAGTGCACTGGGAATTGTGCCCCGTTAAGAAATACTCCCGCTAAGATTTAGTTTTCGCGCTAACGAAATTCGTTTAGGCGACGGATTCAAAATAAGAAGCATGGGCAACAGCAATAACACCCACGCGCCGATCGTCATAAAATATAACAAGGTCAATAGGCTATCAGTCAGCGTTCGCGCCCAACCGGTCAAATGGTTTGAGCTGTTCTCCGCGGGTGAGGAATTACTGAGCAACTCATGTCATTTTTCATCAGCTTACCGGAATAATGTTGAAACCCATGGTCAGACGTTCCCGCTCGCTTTTGCAGGGAACTGTGTTGTGGATGTAGTAGCTCGGCCACATCCACATCAATCCCTCTTCGGGCTCGATTAACCGCTTCGGCCCCCGGAAGGATTCCGGGTCGCCAAGGAAACGGCGGCCAAATTCGAGGTAGCCGGCGTGTTCTTCGTCGTCGCTTCGGCCAATTTCCGGAACACGGGCATAGTACCCGCCACTCAACCAAGCATCGGAATGGATGTGCGGGGAATGAAAGCCGCCGGGGCCCAGCACGGCGCCAAACAGGTGGATGCGGTATTTTTCCGGAATGGTCCCATAAAACGGATGGCCTGTTCGCGCGGTCAATCGAGCACGCAAGTGGTCGACTTCGCGACGGATCATCTCATGCAAACGCTTGAACGGCTTCACTGGGCTTTCAGCCAGGTCCCCCGTGATCCACTTCTGATACGGGGCCTCGCGGTGGACTTCGCGATTGAAGGTGGGATGGCCCTTGGTTTCCGCGTACAACGCCTCGTTCAGGGAGTCGATCTCATGGGCGTCGAGCCGATCCTTGAAATCGACGGCAAGAATCTCGCCCTCCAGGTCGATGAGCCCGTCATCGGTGATCAGACTCTGGTAATAAAGCGCAAGGTAATGGGTAAAGTCCCCCAGACGGCACTTCTCGTACCACGCCAGGGCTTCTTGATCCCGTCCCTGCAACTGTAGGGCCGTCGCCATCAACAGTTGGGCATGGCGCACCGCCTCATCGGTTTTTAACCCGTGGTGGTTGACGGCCACATCCTGTTTTAATAGGTTGCGTTCCAAGGAACGCGCCATCCGCGGATAGTCGAACCCGAAAAAGTTGTGCTTATCTTCGTATTTCGGCCGGCATAAGATCGCCCCATGAATTTGGGTAACGGCGTCCCCGAACCGGCCCTTCCGTTCTAATATTATTGATTGCAGGATCAGGGCATCGACGTCATCGGTCCTCTCCTTGAGTATTTTGAGGGTCAGTCCGAAAGCCGCTTTCAGGTCCCCCGACTCGCAAAGGTTGACGGCCTGTTGGATCATGTTTTTTCCCGCCGTGATTCCCGCCCGGGGCAAATTTATCCGATTCAATTTAACAGCGTGTTAACACGATACCGGGACTGAAAGGGAACGGACCAACCTAACCGCAGAATTTCCCAATAGGTATCGAAAAGAACTGTTTTCCGTACCCAGCCTATGTCCGCTCTCAGGGACTTGGAGGTAATCGGCGGGGCAAGCTAACGTCTTTTGACAGCATCATTTAGGAGATACAGGCCCTAAGTGCTGGTCCCTCCAGACCTGGCGCTTGAGCGCGTACATCATCGCCGTCAGCACGATCAGGAATAGCAGAACCTTGATCCCCAAGCGCTTGCGTTCCTCCAGTTCCGGCTCCGCCGCCCAATTCAGGAACGTGGTCACGTCCTCGGACAATTGATTGAGCGTCGGCTTGGTGCCGTCCGGGTATTCGATCGCGTCGTCTTCAAGCGGCGGCGCCATGGCGATCTGATGGGCGGGGAAGTAGACGTTGTAGTTCATGCCTTCATTCAACTTCACGCCTTCGGGCGGCTCTTCCTTGTAGCCGGTCAACAGCGCATAGAGGTAATCGGGGCCGCCCTTCCGCGCCTTGGCCATCAACGACAAATCCGGCGGCAGGGCGCCGTTGTTCGCCGCGCGGGCCGCGTTGTCGTTGGCAAAGGGCGAGACAAAGCGGTCCGACGGCTTGGCCGGGCGGGAGTACATCTCGCCTTCCTCGTTGGGGCCGTCGGTGACCTCGTATTCGGCGGCGACGGCCTTGATCTGGTCTTCGCTGAGGCCGATGCCGTCCAGGTTGCGGTAGGCGACGAGGCGAAGCGAATGACAGGCGGCGCAGACCTCGCGGTAGACTTGGAATCCCCGTTGCTGGGCGCCGCGGTCGTAGGTCCCGAACATACCATGGAAGGACCAATCCCGGGCCTCGGGCTTGGCGCCGGCGGCGGCCAGGGCGGGGCCGGAGGCGAAGGCCAACAGGCCCGCGAGAGCCAATGCCGGGGCGGAGAAAAGGAACCTTTTGATCGTCATTCGGCCGCCTCCGTTGCGCCGCCGCCTTCGGTCACCGCGGCGCTGATGCTGTCGGGCAGCGGCTTCGGCTTCTCCAGGATGCTGATCAGCGGGATGATGACGAGGAAATGGGCGAAGTAATACACCGTCGCCACGCGGCCGATCCACAGGAACGGCACGCCGTGGAAAACGGCGTCCGGCGTGTTGGCGCCGACCCAGCCGAGGATGAGGCAGTCGACCACGAACACCCAGAAGAACTGCTTGTAGATGGGCCGGAAACGGGCGCTCCGGACCGGGGAACGGTCGAGCCACGGCAAAAGCAGCAAAATCAGGGTCGAGCCGAACATGCCGATGACGCCGCCCAGCTTGGCCGAGATGATCCACATGTCCGGCACCGCGCGCAAGATCGCGTAAGAGGGCAGGAAATACCATTCCGGCACGATGTGGGTCGGCGTTACCAGGGGATTGGCTTTGATGTAGTTGTCCGGCTCGCCGAAGAAGTTGGGGGCGAAGAAGACGAAGAACATGAAAAAGATCAAGAACACGCCGAGCCCGTACAGATCCTTCATGGTGTAATAGGGGTGGAACGGGATGGTGTCCTGCGGCCCCTTGATGTCGACGCCGACGGGGTTGTTGGACTTGTGCACGTGCAGCGCCCACAGGTGCACGAACACGAGGCCGAAGAGCACGAACGGCAACAGGTAATGGAAGGCGTAGAAGCGGTTGAGCGTCGGGTTGCCGACCGTAAACCCGCCCCACAGCCAGGTGACAATGCTTTCGCCGATCAAGGGGATGGCCGAGAACAGGTTGGTGATCACCGTCGCCGCCCAGAAACTCTGCTGCCCCCACGGCAGCACGTAGCCCATGAAGGCGGTGGCCATCATCGTCAGGATGATGAAAACACCTATTATCCACAACAGCTCGCGCGGTTCCTTGAACGACCCGTAATACAGGCCGCGGAACATGTGGATGTAGACGACGATGAAGAACATGGAGCCGCCGTTCATGTGGATGTAGCGCATCAGCCAGCCGTAATTGACGTCGCGCATGATGCGTTCGACCGATTCGAAGGCGTAATCCACGTGCGGCGTGTAGTTCATGGCCAGCACGATTCCAGTCGCGATCATGATCGTCAGGACGATGCCGGCCAGCGAGCCGAAGTTCCACCAGTAGTTCAGGTTTTTCGGCGTCGGATATCCGGACCCCACCGATTCGTCGATAAAATGAAAAATCGGCAGCCGGTATTCGATCCACTTGATGACCGGATTTTCGTAGAAACGATTGCTCATGGCCTGGGCGCTCCTATCCGATCCGGATCGTGGTGTCGGTCAAAAACCGGTAAGTCGGCACCACCAGGTTTTTCGGCGCCGGGCCCTTGCGGATACGGCCCGAGGTATCGTAGTGCGACCCATGACACGGGCAGAACCAGCCGCCGTACTCGCCTTTCGGGTCGTTGGATTTCTGGCCCAGGGGGATGCAGCCGAGATGGGTGCAGATGCCGACCATGATCAGCCACTGGGGCTTTTGCACCCGGTCCTTGTCGGCCTCGGGATCGATCAGGTCGTCCATGGACACGGCCCCGGCTTCCTTGATCTCGGCCGCCGTGCGGTAGCGGATGAACACCGGCCTGCCGCGCCAGACCACGGTGATGCTCATGCCCTCTTCGATGGGCTCCAGGTCGACCTCGGTGGTCGAAAGCGCCAGCGTGTCGGCGGCCGGGTTCATGACGTCGATAAAGGGCCACGCGGCCAGGCCGGAGCCGACGGCGCCGACGGCCAGGGTGGAAAGAAGCAGAAAATCGCGGCGGGTCTTGTCGTCGGTGTCAACCGTATTGGTCATGGGCGTATCGGTCATGGGTTCTCCTCACTCCGGCCCCGTCGGACGCACCCGAATCCCCCGATTCCGGTCATCCACCCACTCTACGAAAGGTCCCGTTTCCAGGCAAGGATGACAAGGAAAAAAATCCGGCGGAAATTAAGGGCTCACGGCCCACCGGCGTGGATACGTCAACGGCGAAGGGTATAATGAAAAAAAAACCCGCTGGCAAATCGTTTTCGGACCCCCCCTGGACCTGGACCCGGACCTGGATATCTCGATGAGAGTCGCCCTCTACCAGCCGGACATCCCCGGCAACGCCGGCGCGGTGATGCGGACGGCGGCGTGCCTGGGCGTCGGCGTCGATATCATCGGGCCTTCTGGGTTCGCGGTCTCCGACAGGAAACTGCGCCGCGCCGGCATGGACTACCTGGACCGGGTGGACCTTGCCGATCACGTTTCGTGGGAGGCGTACCAGGACAGCCTTCGGGACCAACCCGGCCGCCTGGTACTGTTGACCACGAAAGCCGAACGGAGCTATTTGCAATTCACTTTCCGGGCCGATGACATATTGTTGTTGGGCCGCGAAAGCGCCGGCGTGCCGGAAGAAGTCCATGACGCCGCCGAGCACGCCATCAAGGTGCCGATGGTGCCCGGCATGCGCTCGTTGAACGTCGCCCAGGCGCTGGCCATGGTCCTCGGCGAGGCCCTGCGTCAAACTGCTCAATTCCCCGGCGGCCTCCCGGAGAAATAGAATCCAGGTCATGACCTGGATTCAAGAAAACTTAAAAAGAGATTCACCACCAAGACACAAAGCAGCAAAGACCATAACCTCTTCACTTTTCTTTGTGCCTTTGTGGTTATGATCTTGGGACCCGACTATGAGCGACGAAAAAGCATACGGCGAAGAACACCGCAAACGGGCCTCGGTCTGGTTCCAGGCGTTGCGCGACGATTTGTGCCGGGCCCTGGAGGCCTGCGAGAACGGCGTCACCGGACCGAACGGCACCAGCGCCGGCACGCCCGGCCGGTTCGAGCAAACGCCCTGGCGGCGGGACGAAAACAGCGACGCCGGGGGCGGCGGCGGCGTCATTTCGGTGATGCGCGGGCGAGTGCTGGAAAAGGCCGGCGTCAACGTTTCCACCGTCTGGGGCGAATTTTCCGAAGAATACCGCGACAAGATTCCCGGCGCCGCCGAAGACCCCCGTTTCTGGGCCTCGGGCGTTTCGGTGGTCATCCATCCGTGCTCGCCGCTGGTGCCGGCGGCGCACATGAACACGCGCATGATCGTCACCACCCAGGGCTGGTTCGGCGGCGGCGCCGACCTGACCCCGGTGTTCCCCATCGAGGCCGACACCGCCGATTTCCACGGCGCTTACAAGGACGCCTGCGACCGGCACGACGCGGACTATTATCCAAAGTTCAAGAAATGGTGCGACGAATACTTCTTCCTGCCGCACCGGGGCGAAGCCCGAGGCGTCGGCGGCATCTTCTACGACAACCTCAACACCGGTGATTGGGAAAAGGATTTCGCCTTCACCCAAGACGTCGGCCGCGCCTTCCTCGACGTTTGCCCGGCGCTGGTGCGCCGCCACATGGACGAGGACTGGACCGAGGAGGAACGCCGGGCGCAACTCGTCAAGCGCGGGCGTTACGTGGAATTCAACCTGCTTTACGACCGCGGCACCCAGTTCGGCCTCAAGACCGGCGGCAATACCGAAGCCATCCTGATGTCGCTGCCGCCGGAGGTCATATGGCCGTAGGCGCCGATCCGATCCACCCGATCATCGAAAAGGGCTACCTCAAGGCCGATTCCGGGCCTTGGCGCGAGGCGCTGCCGGGATTGAGGGATTCCCTCGACGCATCGGGCGGCGAAGATTGTGATGTGATGACGGCGCTCGGCTGGGGCCTTTATTACACCGGGCAGATGCACGAGGCCGAAGGGCTTTTCAAGCGGGTGCTGGAGAGGGCGCCGGAAACCGTCGGCGCCGACCTGGGATATGTTTACGTTCTCAGGCATCAGGACCGTTTCCAGGAAGCCATCCTCTTCGCCCTGGGCGTCTGGGACAATCCGGAAAACGGCCCGCTTCAGCTTTTCCTGTCCGATCTCCTGTTGGGGGCCGGCAACGCGGGCCAGGCTTACGGGTACGTCGAAAACTGGTTCAAGCTGTCCCCCGAGCACCGGGATTTCAGGGAACTCATGGCCCGCATCCTCGCCGCCGTCGGCGAATGGCATGAGGCCGTGTCCGTGTCGTCGCTGATGCTGAGGGCCGGCGATGGCGATAGCACCATGGAGACGCTGCTCAGGATGCTGCGCGCCCTTACCCATGCCAACCCCGGCTCGACGGTGGCCGAGAACCTCAAGACCTTCGAGGCGCGACTGGGCGGAACCGGGCCCGGGGCCTGGATTTGTTACCAACTGGCCAGAAACAGCCTGTGCGCGGAACCCCTGGACGGCTTCGCCGAGGAGCCCGATCCGCCGGTCAAGCCGACGCTGGAATTTTCCTACGCGGTGGCGGATTCGGACCGCAACGTCCTGGCCGGCGAAGACGATGGCGGGGGGACTTGGAAGACGCCCGTGATCGACGAAGAGAAGCTCCGCCGAAACATCGCCGCCTTCACGGAAACGGCCAAGGACCTCATCGAAAACGGCCGTTTCGACACCTGGACCCACAACTTCGATGCCTTCCGGCAGGCCTTCGGCCAAACGCCAAGGCCGCCGGTGTTCGTGCTGTCGACCGGGCGCTGCGGCACGCTGGCGTTGCTGAAGTTTCTGGAAAGGTCCGATCAGGCCATCGCCTACCATACCTTGGCGTGGCAATTGTCGGCGGCCGACCGCAACCACATGCTGTACCGGATCCTGGAGGGGAAATTCGACCCCGAGGCCGTGGCCGGGATTTTGCGGACCTATCTGGAGTGCCGGAGCGCCGAGGTCCTCCATGCCCTGAGGACCGGCCGGTCGCTGATGATCGTCAACCACCTGGATACGGTATTCGCGCCCTTCAACGCGGTCTTCTTCCCCGACAGCCGCTTCCTCTACGTACACCGGGACCCGGCCAAGGTTTATGCGTCGATGCTGACGAAAAGCCAATGGGGCGGGCAGCTTCAGCACTGGTCCTTCGATCCGGCGTTCGCCGAGGGCCGGTTCCACTTTCGCCGGGACGAGACCTTGGCGCTGGAGGCCGAGGTGGCGTGGTACCTGCACCTGACCCGGACGTTCACGACGGCGTTCCTGGACACCGTGGCCGCGGAGCGCCGCGCGGAAATCAAAAGCGAAGAGCTGTTTTCAAGGGATGCCCCGGCTTACGAGCGCCTGATGGCGGTGCTGCCCATAGACGACCTGAGCATGGAAATGTTCGAGGAGACCTTCGCCCAACCGATCAACAAGAAAGATACCATGGTCGACGATCAGGCCGCCGGTTTGGTCGACGAAAAAGGGTTCGGAAAATACCTCTTGGAACTGGAACGAAACGGCCGCTTCGGCGGCTAATAACTTCGGCGGCTAATAACAAGGACCGCCCCTGAGCCGTCCACGCATGACCCGAAACGGTCATGGCGCGAAATGAAAACCACGACGGTGAAATATCGGGTGAGATTTACGGTAATAGGAGTGGTTTCCGTAGCCCCATGTGGTTGGCTGGCACGCCATCCCTACCTTTTCCAGTCACAAGCAATCGCCCATTCCCCACAGGTTCCCCATTCTCCGATCTTGCCGTCCAGCCGTTACGCATAAAAATTTCCCAATTGGATGTTGACTCCGTACTGTAGTACGTAGTGCAGAATGTGATTATGGAGTCGAACATTATGACCGAATTGACCATTAGCAAGGCCGCTAAAAACGCGGGAGTCGGCGTGGAGACCATTCGTTTCTACGAGCGTAAGGGCCTGATCGAACAGCCGCCGAAACCGCTCGACACTGGTTTCCGGGTCTACCCGGAGGAGACGGTACAGCGCGTCCGCTTCATCCGCCAGGCCCAGGAAATCGGTTTTTCGTTGCGGGAAATCGAGGAACTTTTGTCGTTGCGGGCCGATCCGTCCGCCGACTGCTCCGACGTGCGCGAACGGGCGGCGGCAAAGTTGGAAGAGGTTGACCGAAAAATGGAGCAGCTCGGGCGAATCCGGTCGGCCCTCGACGAATTGATCGCGGCTTGCCCGGGCCGGGGCGCGCTACGGGTATGCTCGATCATGGAATCCCTCGTTGCCGCCACCGGGGAGACGAGCACATACGCGAATGCCGGCCGAAGGGAGAACCCAAGATGATAAAATTTCCGCAACGAACGGGATTGATTCTGGGGCTGATGTTGTTCGCCGCGACGGCCGCTTTCGCCGATTCGCACGTCTACAAGCTCTATGTCGACGGGCTGGCCTGTCCGTTTTGCGCCTACGGCGTCGAAAAGAAAGTCGGCGGCCTGGATGGCGTCGAAAAGGTGGAGATCGAGATCGAAGACGGCCTCGTTGCCGTGACCCTAGCCGACGGGGCGACCCTCGACGAGGCCACCGCCAAGCAAGCCGTCGATGAGGCCGGATTCACCCTGCGCAAGTTCGAAGCGCCGAAGAAGTAAAAAAATGAAACTGACTTTCATCCCGGCGATGCAAGCGACGTGGATTGGTGTGTTGGTCGCCGTGGGAGTGGTTGCCGCGACCAAACCCGCCGCCGCCCACAACCCGATTTTCACGCCGGGACCCCATGTAGTGTACGGGGGCGGCCTGGAGGCAACGGTCGGATACTCCCGGAACCGGGCCAGCGGCGCCGGCGAACGGGAGACGGAGCAGGAAGTCGAGCTTGAGTTCGAATATGGCCTGACCGCCGACTGGACGGCGGAGATAGAACTGCCGTTCGTCGACAAGGACTTGAATGACAGCGGCTCTTCTGGCCTCGGCGATATCGTGCTGCGCAGCCGCTATCGCTTCCTCAGGCTCGATACGCCCGGCCTGCAGCGCTCGGCGGCGGTCCTCGGCCAGGTCAAGCTGCCGACCGGCGACGACGGCCGCACGCCCCGGCTCGGCAGCGGCTCCACGGATTTCGTCGGCGGACTGCTCTATGGCCACGAGAGCCGGCGCTGGTACTACAATTTAGCGGCCCGCTACCGGCTCAACACGGTCGGCGGCGGCGGGCTGGAAAAGGGCGACAAGCAGTTCCTCGACATCGTCGGCGGCGTCCGTCCCGTGCTTACCGGATACCTGGAGCCCGACGCGGTGGTGTTCCTGGAACTCAACTGGGAGAACGCCGGCCGCGACACGTTGAACGGCGCCGACATTGCCGCCACCGGCGGCTGGGAGTTGTTTTTGTCGCCGGGGATATTCGCCACCTACCGGAACGTGGCGCTCCGTACCGGCATCCAAATTCCCATCGCCCACGGCCTCAACGGCACCCAGCCCGAATCCGATTACCGGTTCAAGTTCGAGATCAAGTACACGTTCTAACCAGAAGGCGCTTTCCGTGACCGCTTACAGATACCTCCCTTCGCCGATCTCCAAAGCGTGGACCGCGATAGCGCTTTTCGTATTCGGATGGCCAGGCGCGGCAGGGGCCGCCCCCGAGACCTTCAACACGGCGCTGCCGGTCGCCAAGGGTGAGTTCATATTCCGCGAACAGGTCGTGTTGGATCAATCGGGAGACGATCCGAGCGGTGCGGAGCGCGACCGGACTGCTTGGTCGGCCATTTCGGTCCTCGGCTACGGGGTCAACAGCGATCTCGCCCTGTTCGGGGTGGTCCCCTACGTGGACAAACGAATTGAATTCTCCTCCGCTCCGACCCGTAGCGCACGCGGTCTTGGCGATATCAGCCTGTTCGGCCGTTACACGGCCTTCAAGCGTAACTTTCGCGGGGGAAGCTTCCGTATCGCACCGTTCGCCGGCGTCGAGCTTCCGACCGGCGATGACGACCAGAGCGATTCCTTCGGACTTCTGCCGGCCAGCG
>JADFMB010000211.1 GCA_022564115.1 Pseudomonadota bacterium | reverse complement strand
GAGAGAGTGCAGAACGCAATGCCATGAAACTTGATGAACTAGATACACCCGCCCTGATCCTGGATCGCTCAATAATGGCTAGCAATTTGCAAGCCATGACAGAGCGCATAAATTCCAGGGGAATCAAACTTAGACCGCATATGAAAACCGCCAAGTGCTTCCAGGTAGCAGAACTGGCCCTTGATGGTAATTTCGGCGGTATAACAGTTTCAACTTTAAAGGAGGCCGGTTATTTCCATTCTTGCGGACTCCGGGATATCCTGTACGCCGTTTGTATCAGCCCCCAAAAATTGGAACATGTAGCCGCCTTGCGAGATCAGGGTTGCAACTTGACCATAATTACAGACAGCGCAGTAGTGGCCCGGTATATCGCCGCCGAAAATAAAGGAATCAAGTATGACGTAATGATCGAAATCGATTGCGGCGAATCACGCACCGGAATCCCTTGCGACAATCAGAAGTTGCTGGACGTCGCAACCATACTTCAGGAATCCTTCACCGCCAACCTTCTGGGGGTCATCACCCACGCCGGGCATTCCTACGCGTGTAGGACCGAGGACGACATGGCCGCCGTCGCCGAGCAGGAACGGGCCGCCGCCGTGCGGGCGGCGGAAAGGATTATTGAGGCCGGTATCCCGTGCCCCACCGTCAGTACCGGGTCGACGCCGTGTGTGATGTTCGCCCGCGACGTTACCGGCGTCACCGAGGTCCGCCCCGGGGTCTATATGTTCGGCGACCTTTTTCAGGCCGGCCTCGGCACCCGGGCCATCGATGAAATCGCCATTTCCGTCCTCGCCACGGTGATGGCCCACGGGCGCGATGCGAACCAGATCTATATCGACGCCGGCGGGCTGGCCCTGTCGAAGGACCGGTCCACGAAGGCGCTCGACGGCGACTGCGGCTATGGGCTGGTGTGCGATGTGGCGACCGCCGAGCCGATCCCCGGCCTCCGCGTCGCCTCGGTGCATCAGGAGCACGGCCAGGTCACCGGCGACGGGCCGGTGGCGTTCGACGATTTGCCGGTCGGCTCGAAGGTGCGGGTGCTGCCCAACCACGTCTGCATGACGGCGGCGGCTTACGACGCCTATCACGTCATCGATAGCGATCAAGGCGGGGGCGGCACCGAGGTCATCGCCACCTGGGGGCGCTGCAACGGCTGGTAGGTTTTAGGCTTAGGCGCGCCCTGTCCTCAGGCGTCCACGATGGCGGTCTTTGGGGCGTCCTTCGGGGCGGCGCTTTTCCGCCGTAGGCGTTGGCTGGCCGATTTCAACTGCCCGCAGGCGGCCATGATGTCGCGGCCCCGCGGCGCGCGGATCGGCGCCGACAGGCCGCCGTCGTTGAGGATTTTGGCGAACCGCTTCATGGTGGCCGGGGCCGAGCATTCGAAGGGCGCCCCCGGCCACGGGTTGAAGGGGATCAGGTTGAACTTGGCCGGAATGCCGCGCACCAGCCGCACCAGCTCCCTGGCGTCGGCGGCGGAATCGTTGACGCCCTTCAGCATCACGTATTCGAAGGTGATGCGGCGCGCGTTGTTGGCGCCGGGATAGGCGCGGCAGGCTTTCAACAGCTCCTTGATCGGATGCTTGCGGTTGATCGGCACCAGTTGGTCGCGCAGGTCGTCGGTGCACGCATGCAGGCTGACCGCCAGGTTGACGCCGAGCTCGTCGCCGCAGCGCGCCATCATCGGCACCACGCCCGAGGTCGACAGGGTGATCCGGCGTTTGGAGATCGAGAGGCCTTCCGGGTCCATGAAGATCTTAAGGGCCTTGGCGACGTTGTCGAAATTGTACAAGGGCTCGCCCATGCCCATCATGACGACGTTGGACAACAGCCGCCCGCCCTTAGGCACCGGCCATTCGCCACAGGCGTCGCGGGCGACCATCATCTGGCCGACGATCTCGGCCGCGTCCAGGTTGCGGACCAGCCTCTGGGTGCCGGTGTGGCAGAACGGGCACGTCAGCGTGCACCCGACCTGGGACGAGATGCACAGCGCGCCGCGGTCGTCCTCGGGGATGAAGACGCATTCGGCCTCGTTGCCGTCGTCGAACCTGAGCAGCCATTTCCGGGACCGGTCCTGGGATTTCCGCTCGCTGGCGATCTCGGGCCGGGAGATGCGGAACCGTTCGGCGAGCTTCGGCCGCGCTTCCTTTGACAGGGTCGTCATCTTGGCGAAATCGCCCTCGCCCCGGTGATAGATCCAATGCCAAAGCTGCTTGGCGCGGAACGGCTTCTCGCCGATGGCCGCCAGTTCGGCGGCCAGCTCGTCGCGATCGAGCCCGATCAGGTTTTTACGCTCAACAGTCATGATCGGCGACCCTATAGCATGCCGGGAGAATAGGTAAAACTTAACATTCCCCGCCTTTGTCGGGGGAGGGACGAAGAGAAGGCGTTTTTCCTGATCCGCAAATGAAGGTACAGTTCGCCCCATTCGGAGGGTTTTTGGGATATGCCGGCACCATCCAACGACGCCCAGGCCAACGATGCCGCGGTGATCGCCGCCGTCATTCCGTGCTATCGGGAAACCAATCATGTGCTGGACGTCATTGCCGGCATCGGCGGCGAAGTCAGCCATATTTTCGTCGTCGACGATGCCTGTCCCGACAACACCGGCGAGCATGTCCGCGACCAATGCCGGGACCCTCGGGTCGAGGTGCTGAGCCATGAGAAAAACACCGGCGTCGGCGGCGCCGTGATGACCGGGTACCGTAAGGCCCTCGACGCCGGGGCCGACATTCTGGTGAAGATCGACGGCGACGGGCAGATGGACCCGGCGATGATCCCGACCCTGGTCCGGGCGATCGCCGATGGCGAGGCCGATTACACCAAGGGCAACCGGTTCCACCAGTTTCAGGCTTTGGGCGGCATGCCGGCCCTGCGCATCACCGGAAACATGCTGTTGTCGCTGGCGTCGAAATTATCGAGCGGTTATTGGAATATTTTCGACCCGACGAACGGCTTCACCGCCATCCACGCCAAAATCGCCGCCCATTTGCCGATGGACCGGATATCCAAGGGCTTTTTTTTCGAGTCCGACATGCTGTTCCGGCTCGGCATGATGCGTGCCGTGGTCAAGGACGTGCCCATGAAGGCGCGGTATGGAAGCGAAACGAGCTCGATCAGCATTACCAAGGTCATCCCCGAGTTTATGTTCAAGCATTTCGCCAACATGAACAGCCGGATATTCCATTCGTATTTCGTGCGCGATTTCAACTTCGTCTCCGTTCAGTTGGCTTTGGGCAATATCCTGCTGCTGTTCGGCGCCGCGTTCGGCGCCTATTGGTGGTACGATTCCACCGTCACCGACGTCCCGGCCACCGCCGGAACCGTTCTTTTGGCGGCGCTGCCGATTATCCTCAGCAGCCAGTTCCTGATAAATTTTCTCAATTACGACTCGCAAAATTATCCGAAGACGCCGGTCCACCCGACGCTCTAGGCCATGCATCCGCCCATGACAGGAGCCGAACGGCACATAAAGGACCGCCCCCGCACGGCCCGGGCGCGGATCGCCACCGCCGTGCTTGCCGCCTTTCTGTTAGCCCCCTCCGGGGCAACCCCGGCCCAGGCGGCGGAGATGGACTGCGACGCGCTGATCGGG
>JADFMB010000210.1 GCA_022564115.1 Pseudomonadota bacterium | reverse complement strand
ACGGTAATCGACCCGGAATTCGACGCCTTGGTCCTTTTGCCGGTTGAAGTCAAAGGCACCGGCGCCGATGGTCAGGAAAGCGGGGTCGTCGGCATGGGCCGATCCGGGCGGCAAGCCGACTGCCGGAAACACGAACAACAAAACGAGAAAGGCTCGTTTCAACACGCTGCGGCCACCCCCTTAATGACTTCCCAAAAAACACCCAAACCTTCCGCATCTTAGGGAAGTTGCCTCCGGATTCAAGGAATTACGCCCCAAGGGGGTTTAAGCGGTCTTCACCCGATCCGGGCCTTGAGGCGTTCCGTCGCCTGGATCAGGGCCGTGCGGATGCCTGGTTCCATGGCCGAATGTCCGGCGTCGGGAACGATAACGTATTCGGCCCCGGGCCAAAGAGTGGCCAGCTTGTCGGCGGTGACGATGGGGCAAATCATGTCGTAACGTCCCTGGACGATCACCGCGGGCAGGTCCTGGACCTTGGCGATGTTCTCCAATAGGTAATCGTCGTCCAGGAACATCCCGTTCTTGAAATAATGGGCTTCGATCCGGGCCAGCGCCAAGGACTGCGATCCGCCGCTGGATGTTGCCCTGTCCTCGAAATTCGGCCGATGGACCGAACAGGAGGTTTCATAACGGTTCCAGGCTTCGGCGGCGGGAAGATGGATTTCGGGATCGGGGTCCGTCAGGCGGCGGTAATAGCCATCGAAGAGGTCTCCCCTTTCGTCCTCGGGCAGGAATTCGCTGAACACCCGCCAGGCTTCCGGGAACACGGTCCGGATTCCGTTGAGGAACCAGTCGAGTTCCGCCGCCGAGCCCAAAAAAATACCGCGCAGGACGAAACCGGCGCAGCGATCGGGGTGCTCGATTCCATAGGCCAGCGCCAGGGTCGAACCCCACGAACCGCCGAAGACCATCCATCGGTCGATGCCGAGGTGCTGGCGGAGCGTTTCGATGTCTTCGATGAGATGTTGGGTGGTGTTGTCCTCAAGCCCGGCATAGGGCTTCGAGCGCCGGGCACCCCGTTGGTCAAAAACGACGATACGGTAGAATTCCGGGTCGAAAAAACGCCGATGCGCCGCATTGGCGCCGGCGCCGGGTCCGCCGTGCAGGAAAACCATCGGCACCCCGTCGGGGTTTCCTGACTGTTCCCAATACATTTCATGACCGCCGCCCAGCGACAGCATGCCTTCCCCGAAAGGCTCGATCTTGGGAAAAAGAGTTTGCTGGTCGGTGTGCGCGTCCATGGCGGGGGGGCCAAAATCCGGTTACAGGGTTCCGTCGATAACGTAGGCCAGCAACTTTACCACCTGTTCGGGCGTTTGGGCGACCGCCAGCGCGGCGCCGTCGACTTCTTTTAAGGAGTGGGTCAGGTCCGGGGCATGAAGGGTAATGACCGGCTTGCCCAAGGCGGCGGCGAACCCGGCGTCGAAGGCGGCGTTCCATTGCTTGTATTTGTCGCCGAACCGGACGACCACCATGTCGGATTTTTGGATCATCGACCGGGTACGGATGGCGTTGATCTTGGCGCCCTTGTGGTCTTTCCAGAAATCATCGTCCTCGGCGCCCAGGATATTGACACCGCAGTCGTCGCTGGAGACATGATCGGTGACGGGACCGAGCAGCGTCACCGGCAGGTTGGACTCCTCGACGCCGGCGGCAATCCGTTGGCGCCAATCGGTATGGATTTCCCCCGATAGGTACACGATCCAGTTTTCTTGTTTCATGTTTTTCATCCCTTGTTTCGTTATCCTCGATCCTTCGGCGCCGGAAATTGCCAGTGCAGGCCCTGGACAATCTCAATGTAATCCGGGTCTTCGGGGGTGATAAAACCCCATCGGACGAGAAAATCAATAACCACCAAGGCGCAGTTGAATTTGAAATCATCCCCTTTGGCCAGGGTATCCATGACTTGGGCCATCGGCCAAAGGAAAAAACCTTCCACCTCGCCGTCCGTATTAGCGGGCTTGAATTCGGCTGGCAGTTCCAGGTCGTAATTGAAAAGCACGTCGTCGCGAAGCCCTTCCTCGCGTTGGGTCAAATAAGAAACCGTCCCCACCGGTCGGGCGGTGGCGGCCAGGGCCGCCGGGATGCCGGCTTCTTCTTCGCATTCCTTGATCACGTTGTCCGACAGCGACACCCCCGCCGGCTGCCCCCCGGCGACGATCTGGTCCAGCTTGCCGGGCCCGGTCGGTTTGTCGAGGCTGCGCTTGCCGATCCACATCTTGATTTCGGCTCCGTCGCGGACAAAGCCATTGACGTGGACGCCATAGCCCTTGACTCCGAACAACGGCACGGCGGCACGTTCCATGGTCAACAATGCCGGGGCCGAAAAAGCGGAGCCCACCGGATAGGCCTCGTCCCGCCAGCCGGGAATGTGGCCGCCGCCGCGAAGGATCTCCAAAACCCCGGCCATGGCCTCGGTCCGTTGGCCGGGGTGTTTAAGCCCCTCGTTCATGGTTACGGCGTCTTCCGTGACCTCAAAGACGTCGTTGAAAGGCCTAAGCAGGCCGGCGACGGCCTCGTCGATCCGGCCGACGACGGCGCCGCCGATGAAAAAGGGGCGGTAGCGGCCGGGCTCGAAGCGGGCGCAATCCCGGATGCGGTCGACAAGGCTCACCCGATTTCCTTTCGCAAATGGTTCACGCGGATATAAGAAAGCGTTTCTCCGATGTCAGGACCGATTGCACCGAGACCACTTGGCGCATGGATTGAGCCAAGCGCTCGACAAGCCCTCCATCCGCATCGAAGGCGACGTGCAACTGGCCGCCGACATCAACTGGCTGGTGGACCACGTCGAATGGGATGTGGAGGAAGACCTCGCCCGCATCATCGGCGATGCGCCCGCGCACACCGTGGCCAAGGTGGCCCGCAGCGCTGCCCAGGCACTGCGCCAGTTCGTGGGCGCCCGCATGGCCGGCAAGCCCGATGCCGATGCCCCCGCCCCTGAAGCCGCACGTTCGGCAGCGCCCGCCAGCGCGCCCGTTGGTTCCCCCGTGGTGTCCCTGCCCGGTTTCGAGAACGACAAGCCATGAGCCGGTTTCTTCGCGGGCTGACCATCCTCTGGGTGGTGTTCCGCTACGGACTCGACGAGCTGGTGCTGTCGAGCTTCGAGCATCCCTGGATGCGCCGCGCACGCGCGGTGCTCACCCTGGGCCGCCGGCTGGACAAGCCGCGCGGCCAGCGCCTGCGCGAGGCGCTGGAGGAACTGGGCCCCATCTTCGTGAAGTTCGGTCAGGTGCTGTCCACGCGCAGCGACCTGATGCCGCCCGACGTGGCCGAGGAGCTGGCCCGGTTGCAGGACCGCGTGCCGCCCTTCGATTCGCAGATTGCGGTGGACACCATAGAGCGTGCCTTCCGCAAGAAGCTGGACCAGATCTTCGTGAGCTTCGAGCGCGAGCCGGTGGCCAGTGCCTCCATCGCGCAGGTGCACTTTGCCGTGATCAGCGACCGCAACGGCGTGCAGCGCGATGTGGCCGTCAAGGTGCTGCGCCCG
Source organism: Pseudomonadota bacterium (assembly GCA_022564115.1). Taxonomy (GTDB): domain Bacteria; phylum Pseudomonadota; class Alphaproteobacteria; order Rhodospirillales; family Casp-alpha2; genus Casp-alpha2. The sequence continues at coordinate 125 of JADFMB010000210.1, read as the reverse complement.
GGCATGAAGGCCGTGATCGACAAGGACCTGGCGCTCATGCACATGATGGCGCGCTGGGTCGAGCGGCTGTCGGCCGACGGCAAGCGCCTCAAGCCCCGCCAGGTCGTGGCCGAATTCGACAACTA
>JADFMB010000042.1 GCA_022564115.1 Pseudomonadota bacterium | reverse complement strand
CGGCGAAAAGCGGACACGATCTCTAGGGGTCTTTATCATTGATCCTCGGTATCAAGCCATCATCAGGGAATAAATTAGTTTTTTTCCCGGGCCTTTCCAACACCGCGGCGAAAACCGCGGCAAGAGAGTCTTGGCCAAGGACGGGAAACGATTTAAGAGACACTCCATGTGTGGGATTTTCGGCTTTATTGCAAGCAAGGGATCGCGTTTAAACGGGGCCGTCTTCGGCGACACGGTTTCACGCCTGTTCAAACTTTCGGAGCCGAGGGGGCGCGAGGCCACGGGACTGGTCATCGCCTCGAGGGGAACGGCCGAGGTTTTCAAGCGCGGCAGCGCTCCTTCGGCGATGTTGAAATCCCAGGCTTATAAATCCTTCATGGACGAAAACCTTTCGGCCTTGAAAGTCGATGCCGAGGGCCGCCTTGAAGAGCCCGTCGCCGTCATCGGGCATTGCCGGCTGGTGACCTCCGGCACGGAAACCATTGCCGGCAACAATCAGCCCATCATCGCCGCCCACAGCGTCGGCGTTCACAACGGCATCGTCACCAATGACGCTGCGCTGTGGCGGCGGTACCCCGAGATCACCCGTGAACTGGATTCGGATTCGGAGGTCATTTTCCGCCTCATCGACCGCCATTGCGCGGACAAACCGGATATTCCCGCCGCCGTCGCCCGCGTCTTCGACGAAATCACGGGGGCGGCCTCCATCGCCTTTTTCCGCGACGACTCCGACACCATGACCCTGGCGACCAACACCGGCTCGCTCTACCACGTCACCCTGGAAGACATCGGGGTCTTTGTTTTTTCGTCCGAGCGTTTCATCCTCGACACCTTCCTCGGCTCGGGCCCCTTCAAATCGGCGGCCAACGGAACCGGCGTTCGGCAATTGCCGCCCGGTTGCGGCTGCGTGACGGGTTTCGAGGACGCCATGCCGCGGATTTTCCGGTTTGACGGCGGCGCCCAGACGGACGGCGCCAAGACGGACGGCCCCGCCGCCGAAGGGGGCGGCCCGGGAAAGCCCCTCCGGGTCATCAAGGACCGAACCGGCCCGCTGTCGGAGATTCGCCGCTGCACCAAGTGCATACTGCCCGAGACCTATCCGTTCATCGCGTTCGACGGCGAAGGCGTTTGCAATTTTTGCCGCGATCACAAACCGCAGGAATTGCTGGGCCGGGAAGCCCTTGAGGAGATTCTCGCCAAACACCGGAGTTCGGACGGCAGCCCCGATTGCATCGTCGGTTTCTCGGGCGGGCGCGACAGCTCCTATGGGCTTCATTTCATCAAGACCGAAATGAAGATGAACCCGATCGCGCTGACCTACGACTGGGGGATGGTGACCGACATCGCGCGGCGCAACCAGTCCAGGATGTGCGGCAAGCTGGGCATCGAGCACGTGCTTCGGGCCGCCGATATCCCGGCCAAGCGGCGTTACATCAGGAAGAACATCTTCGCCTGGCTGAAGCGGCCGAAGCTGGGCATGATTCCGCTGTTCATGGCCGGCGACAAGTTCTTCTACCACTACTGCCGGCAGCTCAGGAAAGAGACGGGCATCCCGTTGGTGATTTTCTGCGCCGGCAACCCGATGGAAAGGACGGATTTCAAGGGCGGCTTCGCCGGGGTGCGTGAAAGCGAGCACGGCCAAAGGCTGTTCGCCATGTCGCTGGCCAACAAAGTCGGGCTGTTTTCGTGGTACGCGTGGCAATACCTGATGAACCCCAGGTATTTCAACGAATCCTTTTTCGACACCCTGTGGTCCTTTTTCACCAGCTTCGTTGAAAAAGAAGACTTCGTTTACCTGTACCACTACATCAAATGGGACGAAGAGCTGATCAACCGGACCCTGCGCCAGGAATACGATTGGGAAACGGTGGACGGCCGTTCGACCACATGGCGGATCGGCGACGGTTATACGGCGTTCATCAACTACATCTACTACAAGGTCGCCGGGTTTTCCGAATTCGACACCTTTCGAAGCTATCAGGTGCGCGGGGGCCTTATCACCCGGGACCAGGCCCTGGCCATGTCGGCGGAAGACAACCGGCCGCATTTGGAAGAACTGGAAGATTTCGCCAAACACACGGGGTTCAATCTGGAAGAGGTCCTGACCAAGATCAACGCCATCGACACCCTCTACTGATACCAAGGATCGACGATAAAGGCCGCCCAGCCCATGCCCGACTTCAAATCGCGGTTCGACGGAAAGTTCCTGACCGACACCGCCTGGAACTACGGCGCCTTCGCCGTCATGGCGTTAACGGGCGTGATCCTGAATTTTTTTATCGCCGCCCGTCTCGGAATCGAGGTTCTCGGCGTTTTCATTCAGATTTACGCGGTCTACGTCATCACCGCGCAGTTCGCGGTTTTCGGCGTTCATGATTCGGCGCAGAAACATAACGCCGAGTTCCTGGACGACATCGAGCAGTGCCGCGTGATATCGGCCGGCGCGATCTGGGTATCGGCCGTCTTCGGTTCGGTGACGGCGCTTGGCGTGTTCCTCCTAAGCGGCCCCATCGGGCAGCTTGCCGAGAGCCCGGCGGTCGGCCAGGGGGTCGCGCTGGCGGCGCCGGGGTTGCTGTTTTTCGCCGTCAACAAGGTGCTGATGGGAATCCTCAACGGGCGGCGGCGAATGAAGGAGTTCGCGATCGCTCAGTCGTTCCGGGTTATCGTCATTCTCGTCAGTTGTCTTGCCGTGGCGGCGTTGGGTTTTCCCGGCTACGTTCTCGGGGTCAGTTTCACCATCGCCGAGGTCCTGCTTTTTCCCGGCCTCCTGGTGACGCTCCGGCCTCCGGTGACGGGTTTTACCGGCACCCGCCCCGTATTCCACTGGATCGAAAAGCACATCCGCTTCGGGGCCAAGGCGTTTGCCAACGGCTTCCTCGCCGAATCCTATATCCGGGTCGATATCATCATGCTCGGCATTTTCGTCAGCGACCACGCCGTCGGGATTTACAGCTTCGCCGCCCTGTTCATCGAAGGCCTGTACCAGATTCCCGTGGTCGTCCGGACCATCGCCAACCCGGTTCTCGCGCGATTGCTTGCCGCCGGGGACAAGATCGAGGTTTCCCGTTTCTCGCGCAAGGTCGCCCTTTTGAGCCTCGCCGTCTTTGCCGCCGCCGCCGGTTTGGTGCTTGTTTTCTTCCCCGCCCTGGGCCCGTTCTTTCCCAACCAATTGGTTGCCCGAAGCTATCCGTTGTTGATGATCCTTACCGCCGGTTTGGTGTTGTATTCGGCGATCATTCCGCTCGACAACATCCTTTTGCAGGCCGGTCAGCCCGGCCGCCAAAGCCTATTGACGGCCTTCAACGTGTTCGCCAACGCGGCCTTGAACCTGGCGTTGATTCCGACTTTCGGCATCCTCGGCGCCGCCGTGGCGACGGCGATTTCGTTCTGCCTGTCCAGCCTGACGGTCAATGCCGCGGCCTGGAGGTGGCTTGGCTTCCGCGGCGGCATTGTTTTTTCGGGCACCCGTTTCGAGCCCCAGTTAAGATAAAGGGCGGATGAGCGGTACAAACAAAAAGGCCGCGCCCCCATCCGTAAAGCAGGGGCGCGGCCCTTGTTCGTTAAGTCTGTGTTCGGCCCGGGTCTAGAAACCGCCCATGCCGCCCATGCCGCCCATGTCGGGGGCGCCGCCGGCCGAATCTTTCTTCTCCGGCACCTCGGCAACCATGGCTTCGGTGGTGATCAACAGACCGGCTATCGAGGACGCGTCCTGGAGCGCCGTGCGCACGACCTTCGTCGGGTCGATGATGCCGGCCTTGACCATGTCGACGTATTCGCCCTCTTGAGCGTCGAAACCGCGGTTGGTGTTTTTCTGATCGAGCAGCTTGCCGGCGACCACGGCGCCGTCATGCCCGGCGTTTTCGGCGATCTGGCGGAGCGGGGTCTGCAACGCGCGGCGCACGATATCGATGCCGACGCGTATGTCATCGTTGTCGACCTTGATTTTGTCCAACGACTTGGCGGCGTACAGAAGCGCCACTCCGCCGCCCGGAACCACGCCTTCCTCGACCGCGGCGCGGGTCGAATTCAAGGCGTCGTCAACGCGATCCCGGCGTTCCTTGACCTCGACCTCGGTGGCGCCGCCGACGCGGATGACGGCCACGCCGCCGGCCAGCTTGGCCAGCCGTTCCTGGAGCTTTTCCTTGTCGTAATCCGATGACGTATCCTCGATCTGCGAGCGGATCTGATGGCAGCGGCCTTCGATATCCTTCTTCTTGCCGGCGCCTTCGACGACCGTGGTTTCATCCTTGGTGATGATCACCTTCTTGGCTGTGCCCAGCATGTCCATGGTGACGTTTTCGAGCTTGATGCCCAGATCCTCGCTGACCACCTGGCCGGCGGTCAAAATGGCGAGGTCTTCGAGCATCGCCTTGCGGCGGTCGCCGAAGCCAGGCGCCTTGACGGCGGCCACCTTCATGCCGCCGCGCAGCTTGTTGACGACCAGGGTCGCCAGGGCCTCGCCTTCGATGTCCTCGGCGATGACCAGCAACGGACGACCCGACTGGACCACCTGCTCGAGCAACGGCAGCAGGGGCTGCAGGCCCGACAGCTTGCTTTCATGGATCAGGATGTAGGGGTTTTCCATCTCGCAGTTCATTTTTTCGGCGTTGGTGATGAAATAGGGCGAGGTGTAGCCGCGGTCGAAAAGCATGCCTTCGACGACGTCGAGCTCGGTTTCCAGGCCCTTGGCTTCCTCGACCGTGATCACGCCTTCATTGCCGACCCGCTTCATGGCTTCGGCGATCATTTCGCCGACTTCGGTGTCGCCGTTGGCGGAAATGGTCCCGACCTGGGAAATCTCCTCACTGGTGGAAACCGTCTTCGACGCCTTTTTCAGCGTCTCGACCACCGTTTTGACGGCGATGTCGACGCCACGCTTGAGGTCCATGGGGTTCATGCCGGCGGCCACGGACTTGCCGCCTTCCCGCACGATGGCGTGCGCGAGCACGGTCGCGGTGGTGGTGCCGTCGCCGGCTTCCTCGTTGGTCTTCGAGGCCACTTCACGGACCATCTGGGCGCCCATGTTCTCGAACTTGTCGGCAAGTTCGATTTCCTTGGCCACGGCAACGCCGTCCTTGGTGATGCGCGGCGCGCCGAAGGACTTGTCGATGATCACGTTGCGGCCCTTGGGCCCGAGCGTGATTCTGACCGCGTCGGCCAGGATTTCGACGCCGGCCAACATGCGCGTGCGGGCTTCGGTGCCGAATTTGATTTCTTTTGCTGGCATTTTTTTCTTCCTCTATTTCTTCGTGATAATGCCCATGATGTCGGACTCTTTCATGATGATCAGTTCCTTGCCGTCGATCGTGACCTCGGTGCCCGACCATTTGCCGAACAACACCTTGTCGCCAGCCTTGACGTCCAACGGCGTGATCTTGCCGTCGTCGCTGCGGGTCCCGGAACCAACGGCGATGATCTTGCCCTCCATCGGTTTTTCCTGCGCGGTATCGGGGATGATGATCCCGCCCGCGGTTTTTTCATCCTGCTCAACGCGCTCAACCAGAACACGGTCATGCAGAGGCTTTAATTTCATCGTTCAATCTCCATGAACTCATTTAGTTTCAATTGGTTATAAGGGATTATTAGCAGTCGTCCCTGATGAGTGCCATCGATGTATGAGGGAATGCCCCGGATGTCAAGGGCAGGCCATTGTTTTTTTGCCGAAACCGGCCCTGGCCGGGGCTAGAGCAAATCCCGAGCAAACGGAACCGTTTGCGACGACGTATTTGCGTAAAATCAATGAGTTAGGGCATTTCCGGTGAACCAGCGTGAACCGGAAACGCCCTAATACCAAGGATCAGCGGTCCAATATTCCCGGATGGCGGATCACCGTCGCCACCTCCCAGACGGCAATCAGGCGCGTGCGAAAACGGTAGACGGCGATGGGTTTCGCCGCCTTGGGCAGTTTTTTGTGATAGGCGATGATCCTGCCGTCGGGATGATCGGCGAGAAAATTCCTGAAGTCCGGGTCGGCAATGCCGACCTGGGTTATCGGTTTCTTGAGCCGGCCAAGGAACTGATACTGGCCGTGATATTTGCCGAAATTGGCCAGGGGGATGCCCTGGCGCTCCCATTCCGCGAGCTTCAGGGCCAGCGGTTTCAGGTCGTAAGCGGCGGCCAGCGGCGGCTTCATCGCCAAATGGATGACGACCACGAAAACGGCGCTGAGCGCCGCCAGGGCGCCGAGCCGCCCGGCAAGCGGCCAGCGGCGGCAAAACAGGACCGCCGCCCCGGCCGCCGCCAGGGCCAGCCCCCAGCCCGTCGCCACCAGGTCCAGCCACCACGGCGCCGCTTCGGGGACCGGCAAAACCGGCAGGGCGAAAAGGCCGATGCCGGCGATCACGTAAAACAGACCGGGCGGAATTTGATCCCGGGCGGCGCCTCCTTTTTCCGCCGCCCCATAAAACAACAGCCAGGCCAGCACCAGGGCGATGGCCGGGAAATCGGGCAGCAGGTAGTGGAACTGCTTGCCGCTGATGGCCGAAAAAAACACCAGCGCCGGGATAAACCAGGCAACGCAAAACCGGATTCCGCCGTCACCGCCGTCCCTGCCTAGGGCCATCCGCAACCGCCCAGCCGTCCGCCAGACGGGCGGCCACAATACCCAGGGCAGCAACAGCACCGGCAACGCCGCCCCGTACCACCACCACGACTGGCGGTGGGCGAAGGAATCGACCATGCGGCCCGCCGATTGGCCCCAGAAGATGGCCTCGCGGTAGGCCTCGCCCCCGGCCATGCCGGCCGGGACGGCCCAGGCGAGGCCGATGGCGGCGGCGAGCGCGACGGCGCCGAGAACGCCCAGATACCAAGCCCCTATTCGGCGTTCCCCGCCCCCCGGCAAGGCCCGGCCCCACCACGGCGCCAACAGGGCCACGGGCAGGATATGGACGAGGATCGCCGGCCCCTTGGCCAGGACGCCGAGGCCGATGCCGAGGCCCATGAGCCCGAACCCGAACCATTCGCCCCCCCGGTCGTCCCCTGGGCCGCCGGCCCGCCACGCCCGAACCATGCCGATCAACGCCACCAGCGCGCACAGGGCCAGAATCATGTCGAACATGGTCAATGTCGTGAACAGGACCCAGAACAGGCCGCCGAACAGAACCAGGGGCGCCATGCGGGCGACTTCCGCCGCGTCGGGCCACAACTCCCTGGCCAGGCGGGCGGTCAGGAACAGGCTCCCCAGTCCGAACAGCGGCGCCACCAAACGCGGCCACCATTCGTTGACGCCGAAGGCCGCCCAACCCAGGTGGATCAGCCAGAACAGCAGCGGCGGTTTGTGGCTGTAGGGTTCGCCGTTGAGGTGCGGAACCAGGAAATTGCCCTCGCGCCACATATCCCAGGCCACCGCCAGGTAGCGGGTTTCGTCCACCGGCAGCAAGGGCCGGGAGGCCAGCGCCGCGGCCACCGCCAGAAGCCAAAGCCCCGACCACAAAAAGGGCGGCCAGTCCCGCGCCATCATCGGCGGCGCCTCACGGATTGCCGGCCGGCCGGCTTTCGATGTCGGAACCGGGACCGGGCTTCCCCTCGGGGCCGGACTTGCCCCCGGGGCCGCCGAATTGTTTTTCGACTTCTTCATCGAAGGTCTTGCCATGGCGGTAGCGGCGATAGAGGTGGATGCCGAGGAGGCCCGAAACGACGAACAGAACGGCGCTGAAGGTAATCCGGAACCCGGGATCGAGGCTGATGCCGCTGCCGAGAAGGGCGAACACCACCGTCTGCGGCACGAAACCGATCGCCGAGCCGGTGAAAAAAGACACCGCCCTGACGCCGGAAACGCCGGCCGCCAGGTTGGTGGCGAAATTGCTGCCGAGCGGCAGGAAGCGGATCAACAAGGTCATCGCCAGGGGGTTTTCGCTAAGGAACCCGTCGATGCGGCGGATTCTGTCCGAGAACCGGCGCGCCACCATGTCGCGGCCGAGAAGCCGGGCGAACATGAAGGCGGTGATGCAGCCCAGGGTCGTCGCCGCCAACGCCAGCCCGGTCCCCAGCGCGAAGCCAAAGGCATGCCCGGCCAGGAACGAGACCAGTTGCCGGGGCAGGCCGAACGACGTCAGCGCCCAGCCCAGGGCGAGAAACAGGGCCAAGCCCCGGACGCCCCGGCCGCGGACATAGGTGTCGATCCAGTCCTGGTCGAAAACGGCGCCCCATTCCGTGGTCTTGATCAGCACCCCAAGCACCACCACGGAAACGAACAGGACCAGGCCGCGGATCAGGATCTTGGCGCTCATGACCCGGCCCCTTCGCCCGCGCCCTCTTCGATTTCCGGCGCCACGGCCCGCCGTTTCAGCCACCGGGCGCCGAGGCGGTCAACGAACCCCGAACCTTCGCCGTTGCCGGGGGTGCCGGGGGGGGTGCCGGGGCGGCGCTGCAGCCACATGACGCCGAGAAGATCGACGATCCCCACTCCCAGGCGGTCGAAGACGCCGTATTTGGTGGCCCCGTGTTGGCGCGCCCGGTGGTTGACCGGAACCGACGCAACGCGCCCGCCCTGGCGCAGCATCAACGCCGGCAGGAACCGGTGCATGTGGTCGAATCCGGGCATGGCCAGATAGGCCGGGCGGGAGAAAACCTTCAAACCGCAGCCGGTATCGGGCGTGTGGTCGCCCAAAAGCGTCCCGCGGACGGCGTTGGCGACCCTGGACGAAGCCCGTTTGAGCAGCGAATCCCGGCGCTTTTGCCGCTCCCCGGTGACCAACAGCCTGTCCGGGTCATCGGCCTCCTGGAAACGGTCCACCAATGCCGGGATATCGGCGGGGTCGTTCTGCCCGTCGCCGTCGAGGGTGATGATGATCCCGGCCCGGGCTTCGTTGACGCCGGTGGTGATGGCGGCGCTTTGGCCGGCGCCGGACCGGTGGCGGATGACGCGAAGCTCGGGGCAGGCCCGGGCCTGATCGCCGAGGACCTGGGGCGTGGCGTCGTCGCTGCCGTCGTCGACGATGACGATCTCGTAGGGTTGATAGGCTGTCATCACGGTTTTCAACTCGGCGATCAAGGGGGGGATATTATGGGCCTCGTTTCTAACCGGAACGACGACCGAGTAGTCCGGGACACCCGTGGCCTGTATCATCTAAATTGTACCCATACGACGGCGTTGGTATAGCCCCCGGCCCCTTCAACTGAAAGCCTTTTCCCGCTTGCGCCTTGGCCTTGGGAAACGGCGATCAGGAATCCGTTTTCGCCCCCAACCGGTCGAGCCTCAGCCGGTGCCGGGAATCGGTTAAACGCCTGGCCCCGCCGAGGACGGCGGCGAACGATCCCAGCCCGGTGCCGCCGCCGATCAGAAACATGATCAGGATCTGGTATTTGACCGCTTCCACCGGTTCGACCCCGGCCAGGATTTGTCCGGTCATCATCCCCGGCAGCGCCACCAGCCCGGTCGCCGACATGGAGTTGATGGTCGGGATCAGCGCCGCGCGCATGGCGTCCCGGGTAATGCCGCGCATGGCTCTGGGCGCATCGGCGCCCAGCATCAATTGCGCCTCGATGGCCGGCCGCTGCTGATGGGCGCCGGAAACCAGCCGGTCGAGGCCCAGACTGACGCCGTTCATGGTGTTGCCGAGGATCATGCCGAGGATGGGAATGGTAAAGCGCGGGTCATACCAGGGATCGGCGTGGATCTGCGTGGTCAGCGCGAAAACGGTGACGATGGTCCCCGCCGCCATCATCGAACCGGTGCCGATCCCGTACGACCAGAAGCCCTTGAAGCGCCGTTCCTGGCGGGCCATCGCCTCGCGCCCGGCAAACAGCACCATGACGACGGCGGCGAGGGCGGTGAACAGCGGCGACGTCATGGCGAACAGCGCCTTCAGCACCAGCCCGACCAGGGTCAACTGCACGACCATGCGCGTGCCGGCGACCAGAAGCCTTTTTTCAAGCCCCAGGCGGAGCCTCCACGACAGCCCGGCGTTAACGACCAACAACAGGGACGCCAGTCCGATGTCCCAATAGCTAAGGGCGATAAAATTCATCACCCGTTCCCCCGCAAGTCCCCTGGCCCCGGCAACGCAGTCAGCGCGCCGGCCTCCATGCGGAAATGCCTGGACGCCATCCGCCGCGCCTGTTTGGTGTCGTGGGTAACCAGCATAATCGCCGTCCCCTCGGCAAGACGCTCATGCAGCATGGTTTCGACCTTGGCCGCGGCGTCGGGGTCGAGGCCCGAGGTCGGCTCGTCCAACAGCAGAACCTTAGGGCTCGCCAACAGCGCCCGGGTCAGCGCCAGGCGCTGTTTTTCCCCCGTCGACAGCCTGGCGACCTCCCATTCCAGGGCTTCCTGGGAAAGGCCGAGCCGCATCATCAAGGGAACGGCGAGGTCCGGATCGGGGAAATGACCGCCGACACGGTCCGCCCACCACCCGGCCTCGGCCGGCAGGTAAACCACCTGGCGGCGCCAGGAGGGAGCGGGAATCGATTCCCGTAACTGTCCTGCCAAGGACACCTCGCCCTCGTTGGGGTCGAGATCGGCGATGGCGCGCATCAGGATCGACTTGCCGGCGCCCGAAGGCCCGCCGAGGGAGATGCATTGGCCCTCGGCCAGTTCCAGGTCCACGGGCTTTAGTCCGGGACGGGTAAGGTGGCGGATTTTCAACAAACTGGTGCTCTCCGACGCATTTCCTGCATATTGGCGGTCCCGCCGGTTCCCGACAAGCGCCGGCGCCCGAACCGGAGACCGCCCCATGACTCCCGATACCCCCGACACCCCCGATACCGCCGTCCCCCTGGAACCGCACCAGGAAACCGCGCTTCCCGAATGGGTCGATTACAACGGCCACATGAACGTCGCCTATTACGTCATGGTGTTCGACCACGGGACCGACAAGCTGTTCGACCACATCGGCCTGGGCAGGGATTACCGCGAGCAAACCGGGCAATCGGTGTTCGTGGTCGAATCCCACGTCACCTATGAACACGAAGTCCATGCCGGCGACGGGCTTTTAGTCACCTCGCTTATCCTCGGTCATGACGACAAGCGGCTGCACGTCTTCCACCACATGCACAGGACGGAAAACGACGTCCTGGCGGCGACCAACGAGCTGATGTTCGTGCACGTCGATTTGGCGGCCCGGCGTTCGGTGAGCTTTCCGGAAGACGCCGTCGGGCGAATCGAGGCCCTAACCGAGGCCCAGTCCGCCCTTCCCCGCCCCCCTCAGGCGGGCCGGGCCATCGGCCTCAAGGCCAAGGGTTCCGCCGCTGGCTGAGGGGGGCAAAAAAGTACTTGGCACCGTTACCGATCTGGGGTACTTCCCGCGCAACATGCTCATGGTTCCGGGAAACCTCGTCGATATGAATTCGCCGTTCTTATCCCCGAACCGGGATTCCCTCCATCTCATCCCTGATGACGGCCCGCCGCCGGCCTGTCGGCTTTTCTAAATCCCTCCAACCTTTCGGGATCGCATAGAGCATGAGCGAAACAGCGCCCGCCTACAAAGAAACCACCACCAAAGACCTCAGCAAATTCTACAAGCTCGAACGGACGATCCATCATCTGTCGTCACGCCCGGTGCTCGGCATCGGCATCGCCGCCATTTTCCTGTCCATCGTCTGGCTCGCCACCCACACCATCACCGCCGGGGTTGAAAACCAGGCCTTCATCGTCGCCGCCGGAGTCATCGGCGGCTACATGGCGCTGAACATCGGCGCCAACGACGTCGCCAACAACGTCGGCCCGGCGTTCGGGGCCAAGTCGCTGACCATGGTCGGGGCGTTGATCATCGCCGGCATTTTCGAGACCGCCGGCGCCGTCATCGCCGGCGGCGACGTGGTGCAGACGATCTCCAAGGGCATCATCAACCAGGATTTGATCCCCGATACGGACACTTTTCTATGGGTGATGATGTCGGCCATGTTGGCGGCCGCCCTTTGGATCAACTTCGCCACTTATTTCGGGGCCCCGGTGTCGACCACCCATTCGATCGTCGGCGGCGTCATGGGCGCCGGGATCGCGGCGGCCGGAACCTCCGTCGTCAACTGGGCGGTGATGGCCAAGATCGCCGGAAGCTGGGTCATATCGCCGGTGTTGGGGGGGATTTTCGCCGCCATTTTACTGGCCTTCCTCAAAAGAAAGGTTCTTTACCAACAAGACCCCATCGCCGCCGCCAAGCATTGGGTGCCGATCCTGATCGCCCTGATGGCCGGCGTTTTCGCCGCCTACCTGTCGGTCAAGGGGTTGAAAAGGATTTGGAAGCCCGAACCGTGGATGGTCGCCCTCATCGGCGCCGGGTTCCTGGCCACCACCTACGCCGTGGTCAATCCGCTGATCGCCAAGCACGCCACGAGCATGGAAAACACCAAAAAGGCCATCCGCGGCCTTTTCCACATACCGCTGATCTGCGCCGCGGCGCTGTTGTCCTTCGCCCACGGCGCCAACGACGTCGCCAACGCCGTCGGGCCGCTGGCCGCCATCGTCAACAGCGCGTCGACCGGCGCCGTGGCCGCGGCCAAGGTCGAAATCCCGACATGGGTGCTGTTCGTCGGCGCCGCCGGGATCACCATGGGGCTGATGTTGTTCGGGCCGAAGCTGATCCGTACCGTCGGCAACAAGATCACCCGCATGAACCCCATGCGGGCGTTTTGCGTGGCGCTGTCGGCGGCGATCACGGTTATCGCCGCCTCGGCCATGGGCCTGCCGGTCAGCTCCACCCACATCGCCATCGGCGCCGTGTTCGGGGTCGGGTTCCTGCGCGAATATCACACGTCGCGGGGGGGCCACATTAACGGCGGCGCCAAGAAAGCGGACCGGCCGCCGTCGAAATGGGACCTGTTGCCGGCGGAGGAAAAATCACGCCGCCGCAAGCTGGTGCGCCGGAAATACCTGTGGACCATCATCGCCGCCTGGCTGATCACGGTTCCGTTGTCGGCGATCCTGGCCGCCGGCATTTACGTCGGCCTCAGGGCGTTCCTGGGATAAAGGCCCGGGGGTTAAAGGCCCGGGGGATAGACCAAGGAAAGAAATTATTCACTTATAATCCCTATCCTTTCCGGCCGGTGCGCCATGCCAAAAAGCCGTTTCACATATATCCGCATCCTTTCGCGGCCGCGGCGCCTGATCAGGAACGACCATCTGATCCTGGTGATCCTGGCGATCGTCGCCGGAACCGCCGTCATCGGTTTCCGCGAGACCATCTCTTTCATTCAACTGGCGCTGCTGGAAAGCCGCCACGAGGAACACGGGATCTAAAACCCCTTGTTCAGCTTCAGCCAGTCATAGCGGTCCTGGGAGCGGACCTTGACGGTCCGGATTTTCGGGGCTCTCGCGTTGGCCGGCACAAGGTCGAGGGGAACCTCGACCCCGGCGCCGCCCAGGGCCCAGATCTTGCGGTAGAAATCGGCGATGCTTTTGACCCGTTTGCCGCCGACCCCCATGACGACGTCGCCCGGCTTGATCCCGGCCGTGTCCGCCGGGCCGCCGGCGGCGGTCCGGGTAACGACGACCCGGCCCCGGTTTTCATTCGTGTAAACCCCCAGCCACGGGTGGCGGGGCCCGGACGTGCGCCCTTTTTCCAGAAGCTCGGACAGAATCGGCTTCAGCGCGTCGATGGGGACGAACATGTTGCCGGGGACCGGCTCGGGGCCCGGAACCGCGTCGTTGACGACCAGCGAACCGATGCCGACCAGGCGGCCGTTGGCGTCGATCAGGGCGGCGCCGCCGTATTGAGGATTGGGCGGAACGGTAAAGATGGCGTCTTCGAGCAGGTATTCCCAATAGCCGGCGAATTCCCGGCGCGACGCCACGCGGGCCGCCATCACCGGCATCGGCCCGCCCTTGGAAATGACGATCACCGGCGCTCCTTCGGCCAGGTCCGCCGACGATCCCAACCGCACCGGCTTAATGCCCAGGGGATGGCGGGCCCGCAATAATCCGAACCCGGTGTTGTGGTCGTAGGCCACCAGGGAAGCCCGCACCAGCACGCCGTCGGCGTCGGTGACGGCGGCGGCGGAGGCTTCCAGCATCAGATAGCCGATGGTCAGGACCAGGCCCCTGTCATCGATGACGATGCCGCTGCCGGAGCGCATGGTGCCCAGGTGTTCCGCCGTCCGGGCGTCCTCGGGGATCATGGCGCTTATTCCGACGACGGCTTGGATGACGTCATGGCTGGTCGCGTTCCCGGCCGCGCGGGCATCCGATTCCCCCCTGGCCACGACTCCAAGCACGGCCATCAGGGCAATGGCGGCAAGGCTGTTACGGATGGGCGATTTCACCGAGAGGCCCTCCTCTTCCTCTCCAATGCTAACAACCTCATCCTACCACAACGTCCCGGCGGACGGAAAACCGCCCAAACAGGACCTAAAAAAGCCGCCGCCCCCGTGCTATATAGAACCCATGTCCGATCTCCCCGAACCGGCCGACCCCCGGGAACCGGCGCCTTCTCCCGCCGCCGGCGAAGGGGGGGCCTGGTACCTGAAGGACCTCAACGAATCGCAATTGCAGGCGGTCGAAACCCTCGATGGCCCAGTGCTGGTGCTGGCCGGGGCCGGCACCGGCAAGACGCGGGTGCTGACGACGCGCCTCGCCCACGTTTTGCTCCAGGGCCGGGCCAATCCCATGGAAGTACTGGCCGTGACCTTCACCAACAAGGCGGCGCGGGAAATGAAGGAACGGGTGGCGGCGCTGCTGGATAGGCCGGTCGAGGGCTGGTGGGTCGGCACCTTTCACGCCCTCGGCGCGCGCATCCTGCGTTCCCACGCCGAAGCCCGCGGCCTGAAATCCAACTTCACCATCCTCGACGCCGACGACCAAGTGCGGCTGATCAAGCAGCTCCTGGAAACCCACGACATCGACGACAAGAAATGGCCGCCCCGGGTGCTGTCGGGCATCATCCAGCGTTGGAAGGACCGGGGCCTGACCCCCGGCAAGGTCCCGGAAGAAGAAGCCGGCATCGTCGCCGGCGGCGCCGCGATCACCCTTTACGGCGCATACCAGGAAAGGCTGACGCGTCTCAACGCCGCCGATTTCGGCGACCTTTTGCTGCACTGCCTGAGCATTTTCCAGGACCGGCCCGAAATCCTGAGGAAATACCAGAACCAGTTCCGTTACCTGCTGGTCGACGAATACCAGGACACCAACGTCGCCCAATACCTGTGGCTTCGGTTGCTGACCCAGGTGCACAAGAACATCTGCTGCGTCGGCGACGACGATCAATCGATCTATTCGTGGCGCGGCGCCGAGGTCGAAAACATCCTCCGCTTCGAGAAGGATTTCCCCGGCGCCAAGGTGGTGCGGCTGGAACGCAACTACCGCTCGACGCCGCATATCCTGGCCGCCGCGTCGGCGTTGATCGGCCACAACGAAGGCCGCCTCGGCAAGACCCTGTGGACGGAGTTGGGCGGCGGCGAAAAGGTGCGGGTGGTCGGGGTTTGGGACGGCGAGGAGGAAGCCCGCGTCACCGGCGACGAAATCGAGGCCCTGCACGCCAAGAAACAGCCCTTGAACGGGATCGCGGTCCTGGTCCGGGCCGGGTTCCAGACCCGCGAGTTCGAGGAACGCCTGATTACGCTGGGCGTTCCCTACCGGGTCATCGGCGGGCCGCGGTTTTACGAGCGCCAGGAAATCCGCGACGCCATCGCCTACTTGCGCGTCGTCGCCCAGCCCGACGACGACCTGGCGTTCGAACGCATCGTCAACCGGCCGAAACGGGGGCTCGGCCCGGCGACCCTGCAGACCCTTCACAAGCTCGGCCGGGCCGAGGGGATTTCGCTGACGGCGGCGGCCTCGCGGCTGATCGAGACCGACGAAATCAAGCCCAAGGCGCGCCAGACCCTGGCCGGTCTTCTGGAGAATTTTACCCGCTGGCGGGGGCAGGTGGAGGCCATGCCCCTCCCCGACCTGGCGGCCATGATCCTGGACGAATCCGGCATCATCGCCATGTGGCGCGCGTCGAAGGCATTAGACGCGCCGGGACGGCTCGACAACCTCAAGGAAATGATCTTCGCCCTCGAGGATTTCGACAACCTGGCCGGGTTCCTGGAACACGTCAGCCTGGTCATGGAAAACGACGACCCCGCCGTCGAGGACAAGGTGAATTTAATGACCCTTCACGGCGCCAAGGGCCTGGAATTCGATACCGTGTTCCTGGCCGGGTGGGAGGAAGGGCTGTTTCCCCATCCCCGGACCCTCGACGACAGCGGCGTCGCCGGGCTCGAAGAGGAACGCCGTCTGGCTTATGTCGGCCTGACCCGGGCGCGCTGCAAAGCCATCGTCTCGTTCGCCGCCAACCGCCGCATCCACGGCAAGTGGCAGAGTTCGTTGCCGTCGCGTTTCATCGACGAGCTGCCCGAGGACCACATCGACGTCCGTACGCAAGCCGGCCTTTACGGCGGCGTCCGGCAGGGGTCACGGGGCGGGCTCGGCGAAGGCGTGGTGGGTTTCGACGGCGCCGGTTCCGGACCCCGCAAACGCCGCGAACGGGGCGAAACCATCGTTGAGGCCCGGTTCGAGGCCAAGTTCCTTGACCGCGACGAGGCGGCGTTTCACATAGGCGATCGCGTCTTCCACCAGAAATTTGGCTATGGCCGGATCGTTTCCGTCGACGGCGGCAAGCTGGAAATCGCCTTCGATAAAGCCGGCGGCAAAAAGGTCATGGCGAGCTTCGTGGAAGCGGTTTGATCCGGTGGCCACGGCCACCTTCCTCTGGCGGATAGAACAGACCTCTGGCGGATAGAACAGATTCCTTAATCTTTATTTTTTTCTTTCCCGGTGTCTCCGTGCCTCCGTGGTTTTTATACCGCCTCCGGCAGCCTGCTGGATGACAGGTGCCGCCGGGCGGGTTAAAAATCAACCATGGCGGATTCAGGCAGCAGGAAGGAACGCCGGCGGCGGAAGAAGCTGGCCAGGAAATCCGGCGGCGGCCGGGCGGCGGACATTGGCGCCGTCCTCCAGCGCGCCCTCGCCGACCACCGGGCCGGGCGGCTGGACGAAGCCGAACAAGCCTACCGCCAGGCCCTTTCCCAAGACCCCAAGGCCTTCG
>JADFMB010000041.1 GCA_022564115.1 Pseudomonadota bacterium | reverse complement strand
CCGCTCGACGGGCGCCAGGGGATTCACACGGGGATTCCCCCGGCGAGGACGAGGAAAGGACCAGCCGTGGATGATTTTATGATCCGGGCCCTGATCGGCGGCTCGGGCGTCGCCGCCGTGGCCGGGCCGCTGGGCGCCTTCGTGGTCTGGCGCCGGATGGCCTTTTTCGGCGGCACCCTGTCCCATTCGGCGCTTTTGGGGGTGGCGTTGGGGTTTCTTCTCGGCATCAATCTCAACATCGGCATCTTCGCCGTCACCGCCGTCGTCGCCGTTTCCCTGGTGGCGCTGAGTCGCCGCGCCCGGCTGTCGGACGATACCTTGCTGGGCATACTGGCCCATGCCAGCCTGGCCCTGGGTCTGATCGTGCTGGCCTCCATGGAGGCCCGGCGCGTCGATCTGATGGCTTATCTGTTCGGCGACGTCCTGGCGACGACGATGGGCGACATCGCGTTGATTTACGGCGGCGGCGCCGTGGTCATCGGGGTGCTGGCGTTTATATGGCGACCGTTGCTGTCGGCCACCGTCCACGAGGAACTGGCGGCCGTCGAGGGGGTGCCGGTGACCGCCGTCAATCTCTGCTTCATGATGTTGCTGGCGGTGGTGGTGGCGTTGGCCATGAAGATCGTCGGCATCCTGCTGGTAACGTCGCTGATCATCATTCCGGCGGCCACGGCCAGGCGCCTTTCGGCGACCCCCGAAGCCATGGCCGTCCTCGCCGCCGTCATCGGGTGCCTTGCCGTGGCCGGGGGGCTGGGGGGGTCGATGGCCTTCGACACGCCGTCGGGGCCGTCGATCGTGGTTGCCGCCTTTGCCTTGTTCATGGTGTCGGCGCTGACGCCAACCTTTAAGAGGCTTTCGTAAGCCTCTTCAACCCTTGCTCAAGGTCTTCGATCAGATCGTCCGGGTCTTCGAGGCCGGCGTGGATGCGCAGGCTGGGACCGGGGCCGCGCCATTCGGTGGCGGTGCGGATCGTGGCCGGATCGGTCGGGATCATCAGGCTTTCATAGCCGCCCCAACTGTCGCCCATGGCGAACAGCTCCATGCCGTCCAGCATCGCCGCGACGGCGGCCTTCGGAACTTCCTTGAGGACGACGCCGAACAACCCCGAGGCGCCGGTGAAATCCCGTTTCCATATCTCGTGGCCGGGATCGTCCGCAAGCGCCGGATAAAGGACGCGGTCGACCTCCGGGCGGGCCCGCAGCCATTCCGCCAGCCTGAGCGCGTTCCGCTGATGGCGCTCGAGGCGGACCGAAAGGGTGCGCAATCCGCGCAGCCCCAGATAACAATCGTCGGGCCCCGGGCAATTGCCGAGGGCGTTGGCGGTAAACTTGACCGACTGGAACCGATCTTCCGTCGTCACGGTGACCGTGCCCAGCATGACGTCGGCGTGGCCGCCGATGTATTTTGTCGCCGCCTCGATGACGATATCGACCCCATGCTCGAAGGGTTGGAAGAAAAGCGGGGTCGCCCAGGTGTTGTCCATGACGACAACTACACCGGCTTTCTTGGCCTCGGCGGCGATCTTGGGCACGTCCAGCATTTCAAAAGTCACCGAACCGGGCGATTCAAACATGACGGCCCTGGTTTGGGGCTGGAGAACGTCTTTGATTCCGGCCCCGGGGTCGAAGTACGTCGTCTCGACGCCGGCCCGGGCCAGAAGCACGTCGGCGACCCTTTTGCGCGTCGGGGCGTAAATATTGTCGGCGATCAGCACGTGGTCCCCGGACTTCATCAACGCCGTCAAGGTGACGGAAATCGCCGCCAGTCCCGAGGACAGGGCGATCGTCTTGTGGCCGCCGTAAAGGGCGGTGACGGCTTCTTCCAGGGCGAAGGTCGTCGGCGTGCCGGTGCGCCCGTACCGGACCCCCTCGAAGGGTTTTTTCGGCTTGTCCTCGTACTCGGCCAGGGTCTGGAAGATCACCGTCGAAGCGTGATACACCGGGGGATTGACGATGCCGTGATGATCCTTGGGATGGCGGCCCCGGTGGATTATCAAGGTGTCTTTCTTCATCGGCTGGCCGTTTCGTTCGAATACAAGGATGTGCAACGCCTTAAGCCGAGAAAGATACTATGCCGGGGCGGGGAAGGCGATAAGGATGCCTCTCTGGTATACAAAAAAAGCTTTCATTTAACTGGCCCTTTTTGTCCTTGAGGCGGTTTCATAAAGTCTGTTACGGTTCAGAAGTGGTCCGGTTTTCGCCGTCGGTGAATGGACCGGGAACTATTAAATTTTTAAACTCACGCTTACCAGGGAGCTAACCCTTATGAATAAAGTATCCTTTGCGCTTGCCGCCGTCGCGGCGGCGGCGTTGACTCTTGGGGCCCCGGCGGCGAAAGCCGGCACGTTGGAAGACGTCAAGAAACGCGGCGTGCTCAACTGCATCGTCAACACCGGCCTGCCGGGGTTTTCGTACACCGACAAGTCCGGCCGCTGGAAGGGCTTCGACGCCGACATGTGCCGCTCGGTCGCGGCGGCGGTCCTCGGCGACGGGGAGAAGGTCAAATTCATTCCCGCCACCGGCAAGACTCGCTTCACGCTTCTCAATTCCAAGGAAGGCGACGTCCTCATCCGTAACACCACGTGGACCTTCGTCCGCGATGTCGACGTCAAGCTGAACTATGTCCACACCACGTACTATGACGGTCAGGGCTTCCTGATCCGCAAGTCCAAGGGCGTCAAAAGCGCCAAGGAACTTGGCGGCGCCACGATCTGCATCCAGACCGGCACGACCACCGAGCTCAACCTGGCCGACTACTTCCGCGCCAACAACATGAAGTACAAGCCCGTTCCCATCGAGTCCAACGAGGAAGCCCGCAAGAACTACCTGGCTGACCGTTGCGATGTGTACACCACGGACGCTTCGGGACTGGCCGCGACGCGCGCCACCTTCGACGATGCGGACAAACACATTGTGCTGCCGGAAATCATTTCCAAGGAGCCGCTGGGTCCCGTCGTCCGCCATGGTGACGATCAGTGGGCCGATATCGTCCGCTGGACCATCTATGCCCTGATTGCCGGCGAAGAACACGGTATCACGGCGGCCAACGCCGACAAGATGGCGAGTAGCTCCAATAACCCGAACGTCAAGCGTCTTTTGGGTTCCGAGGGCGACCTGGGCAAAATGATCGGCCTCGACAAGCAATGGGCCAGGCGCGCCATCCAGGCCCAAGGCAACTACGAGGAAATCTTCGAGCGTAACGTCGGCCTGAAAACACCGGTCGGACTGGCTCGCGGCCTGAACGCGCACTACCTAGACGGTGGCCTGCAATATTCTCCGCCGTTCCGGTAAAACAGGGCTTAGCTCTGTAGTTTGACAAGGCATAACGCGCCGGGCGGGACCCCCCGTCCGGCGTGCCTTGTTTAACGGTTTCGAAAAATTTTCCAGCTTTTAAAAATTACTTTTCTTGGACTTGGGTGCCTCGTCCGGAAACAGGTTCAAATTAAATCCAAGGCACTGGAGCAGGGGGTCAAGGGTGACGACAGCCGAAAAACTGGCAGGTGAAACGCGAGACGCCGGCGAGCCGAATATTCTGCTGAGGCTTTGGCGCAACAAGGATACGCGCTCGGTCATCCTGCAAATTCTGACCGTCGCGTTGCTGTTCGCGTTTCTGGCTTACATCGTCAACAACGCGATCCTCAACCTGGCGGCGCTGGGCAAGACCTTCAGCTTCGATTTTCTGGACTTGCCCGCGTCCTACGACATCAACCAGACGCTCATTTCCTATACTTCCCAAAGCACCCATTTCCGGGCGATGTTGGTGGGGCTCCTGAATACGGCGCTGGTCGCGTTCTTCGGCGTTATCACGGCGACGATCCTGGGCTTTTTGTTGGGAATTATCCGGCTGTCCGATAACTGGATCGCCAGCCGCATCGTCTATTGCTTTATTGAAATAGTCCGCAACGTGCCGGTGCTGCTGCACATCCTGTTTATTCACGGCATTATCGTTCACGTATTGCCAAGCCCGAAAAAAGCCCTCGACCTCGGCGACAGTATTTTCCTGTCCAACCGGGGCCTGACCATTCCCGACCCCGTATTCGGAGACGGCTTTTCCTATACCGTTATCGCCTTTTTCGTCGCCATCGGCGCCGTTATCTACTTCCGCCTATGGGCCAAGAAAGTGCGGGAATCGACGGGCAAGATTTATCCCGTGTTTTTGATTTCCACCGGCATCCTGATCGGCTTGCCGTTGCTGGTATTTGTGGTTACCGGCTCGCCGCTTAGCTGGTTGGTTCCGGAACTGGGCCGTTTCAACCTCAAGGGCGGGATAACGATGATCCCCGAATTCCTGGCCTTGTGGCTGGCGCTATCCCTCTATACATCGGCCTTTATCGCCGAAATCGTCCGTGCCGGCATCAACGCCATCAACAAGGGCCAGTGGGAAGCCTCGCAAGCCGTCGGGATGAAAAGGAACCGGGTCCTGCAACTGGTCATCATCCCGCAGGCGCTTCGGATCATCATTCCGCCGCTGACCAGCCAGTACCTGAACCTGACCAAGAATTCGTCCCTGGCCATTGCCATCGGCTACATGGATATCGTCGCCACCATCGGCGGCATTACGATGATGCAGACCGGCAAGGAAATGGAAACGATGATCCTGGTGATGGCGATTTACCTTAGCTTTTCACTGCTCATTTCGGCGTTCATGAACTGGTACAACAAACGAATGAAGCTGGTGGAAAGGTAGGGGAAAGGTCATGAGCCCATCGGAAACCACATCCGTCCCCGGCGACGGCGGCTATCTTCCCGGCACCCATCCGGACCTGAAGCCACCGTCGAACGTTCATGGCCCCGTTCACTGGGTCAAGGTCAACTTGTTCGGGTCGCTCACCAACACGGTGCTGACGCTTCTTGTCGCCTATTTGCTGTACACCATCATTCCGCAGTTGGCGGACTGGATGTTTTTCAACGCGGCTTTCGAGGGGGAATCCCGAAAAGCCTGCCGCGCCGTCGCCCCTGATGGGGCGTGCTGGGCGTTTATCGGCAACCGGTTGCCGCTGTTCATCTACGGCTTCTATCCGGAACCGGAACGCTGGCGGGTCGACCTTTCCTTCCTTCTGCTGATTCTGGCGCTTGTCCCGGTGCTTTATGACAACATGCCCCATCGCGGCAAGGCACTCGTTTATTCGTGCCTGTATCCGTTGATCGCGGCTTTCTTTCTGGTCGGCGGAATTGGGCTGGAAAGGGTCTCGACCGATCAATTCGGGGGCCTGATGCTGAACGTCATCATCGGCGTCACCGGCATCGCCTTTTCCCTGCCCATCGGCATCGTCCTGGCACTGGGGCGGCAATCTCAACTGCCGATCGTGCGTATCTTGTGCATTGGCTTCATTGAATTCATTCGCGGCGTGCCGTTGATCACGCTGTTTTTCGTCGCCGCCGTGATGTTGAGCTACTTCGTTCCGCCGGGAACAAGTTTTGATTTGCTGGTGCGGATTCTGATCATGGGAACCCTGTTCGCATCAGGCTACATGGCCGAGGTTATCCGCGGCGGCCTGCAGGCCATCCCCAGGGGGCAATATGAAGCCGCCGACGCCATGGGGCTGACGTACTGGAAATCCATGCGGCTTATCATTCTGCCGCAGGCCATGAAGATTTCCATCCCCGGCGTCGTCAACACCTTCATCGGCCTCTACAAGGATACGACGCTGGTCATCGTCATCGGGCGGCTGGATATTCTGGGTATCGGCAATTCGTCTCTGGCGGATACGAAATGGCAGGGGCTGTCGACGGAGGTTTACGTTTTTGTCGCGATTTTCTTCTTCGTTAGCTGCTTCGCCATGTCACGCTATTCGCTGTGGCTGGAGAAAAAGCTGCATACGGGACACTAGGAGCTAAGGAGCCAGGACCATGGCGGAAACCGACACAACTAGCGAAACCGGGACGCCGATCCAGTCCTCGACGGGCGAAGAGGACATCATCCAGATCGTCGCCATGCACAAGTGGTACGGCGAGTTCCATGCCCTCAAGAACATCAACATGAACGTCAAGGCCCAAGAACGCATCGTCGTTTGCGGCCCGTCGGGTTCCGGTAAATCGACCCTGATCCGCTGCATCAACCGGCTGGAAGAGCATCAGCAAGGGCAAATCGTCGTCAACGGCATCGAGTTGAGCAACGACCTGAAAAAGATCGAGGAAATCCGCCGCGAGGTCGGCATGGTGTTCCAGCACTTCAATCTGTTCCCGCATCTGACCGTGCTCGACAACCTGACGCTGGGGCCGATCTGGGTCCGCAATACGCCGAAAAAGGAAGCCGAGGAAGCGGCGATGAAGTACCTGGAGCGGGTCAAGATTCCCGAGCAGGCGAACAAGTTTCCGGGACAACTGTCGGGTGGCCAGCAGCAGCGCGTCGCCATCGCCCGGTCGCTGTGCATGAACCCCAAGATCATGCTGTTCGACGAGCCCACTTCCGCCCTAGACCCGGAAATGATCGCCGAAGTGCTGGACGTGATGATCGGGCTGGCCGAAACCGGCATGACCATGATCGTGGTCACCCATGAAATGGGTTTCGCCAAGACCGTCGCTCACCGGGTGATCTTCATGGACGAGGGCGAGATCATCGAGGAAAACGAACCGCACGAATTTTTCGACAATCCGCATCACGACCGCACCAAATTATTCCTGAGCCAGATATTGGCTCACTGACAAAGGGAAATAGAGAATGACCGCAAGCCTCAGAGAGCGCGCCGAGGCCGCCACCAAGGAGGTTCAGGAAATTCTCGGCGTGTCGGCGGACACCCACCCGAAGGAGATCGCCGACGCCGTGGAGCGCACGATTATCAATGCGCTGCTTGAGGAACGCCAACGCTGTGCCGACGTGGCCCTTAAATGCTGCGGGGATGACCGCAAAAAAGGGCAAACGATCGCCGAGGAAATCAATCGCATCAACACCGCCCTGGTGGCCAATCTTTCGGCGATGAGATAACCCTAAGTCTCGACCGGCGTGTCCTCGCGGCCGCCCCATTCCGTCCATGATCCGTCATAGACGGCGACGTCTTCCTTGCCCAACAGGTAAAAACCGAAAGCCAGCATCGCCGCCGTGACGCCGGACCCGCAACTGGCGACGACGGGACGTTCCATGTCGAGGCCGGCATCGGCGATGGCGGCGGCGATGTCTTCGGCCGGGCGCATGACGAAGTGGTTTTCCCCGTCCATCAACATCGGATACGGAAGGCACACGGAACCGGGGATATGGCCGGACCTGAGGCCTTCACGGGGTTCCGGCGCCGAGCCGTCGAAACGGTCCCGGCTACGGGCGTCGGCCACCTGCTCGGCCGCGGTTTCGACGTTGGCCAGCATTTGCCCGATGGCGCGGACCAGGGACGGATTTTTCTCGGCCGTGAATGTCCGTTTTTTTGGCCGGGCGGCCTCATCGGTCATCGGGCGCCCCTCGGCAAGCCATTTCGGCAGCCCGCCGTCGAGAAGCGAGACGTTGCCGTGGCCAAAGATCCGGAACATCCACCAAGCGCGGGCCGCGGCCATGGCGCCGCCGTTGGCGTCATAGGCGATCACATGGTCGCCGTCGCCGATGCCTAGGGTGCCCATCTTGGCCGAAAATATTTCCGCCGAAGGCAGCATATGGGGCAGGTCGGAGGTCGGGTCGCGGATGTCGTCGACGTCGAAAAAAACCGCGCCCGGGAGATGGGCCGCCGCCGACTCGGCCTTGGCGTCGCGGTCCTGGGTGGGCAGGAAAAAGGTCGCATCGACGATGCGGACCCCTGGGGCCGAGAGGTTTTCGGCCAGCCATTCGGTGGAGACGAGGGCCCGCGGGTTGGCGTAATCCATGGCACCCGAAACCCCTTATTCCAGCCAGTCGGGCACCGGCAGGCCTTTCTCCTTGAGAAACGCCGGGTTGAAAAGCTTGCTTTGATAGCGGTCGCCGTAATCGGCGAGGATGGTGACGATGGTGTTCCCGGGGCCCATTTCCTTGGCCATCCGGACGGCGCCGGCGATATTGATGGCGCTGGAGCCGCCGAGGCAAAGCCCTTCATGTTTCAGCAGGTCGAAGATGTACGGCAGGGCTTCAGCGTCGGGAATCTGGAAAGGCATATCGACGACGGCGCCTTCAAGGTTGCCGGTGATCCGCCCCTGGCCGATGCCTTCGGCGATGGAATCGCCTTCGCTCTTCAATTCGCCGGTGGAATAGTAACTGTACATGGAAGCGCCCATAGGGTCGGCGATACCAATTTTGACGTCGGGGCCTTTCTCTTTCATGAACATGGAAACACCGGTCAGCGTGCCGCCGGTGCCGATGGAGCAGATAAAGCCGTCCAGCGTGCCGCCGGTCTGTTCCCAAATTTCGGGCCCGGTGCCTTCCAGGTGGGCGCGGAGGTTGGCCGTATTGTCCCATTGGTTGGCGTAAAGCACGCCATTGGTTTCGGTTTTCGCCATTTCCTGGGCCAGCCGTTCGGCGACATGGACGTAGTTGTTGGGGTCCTTGTAGGGAACGGCGGGGACCTCTTTCAGTTCGGCCCCGCAAAGCCGGAGCATGTCTTTCTTTTCCTGGCTTTGGGTTTCCGGGATCACGATCAGGGTCCGATAGCCCCGGGCGTTGCCGCAAAGGGCCAACCCGATCCCGGTGTTGCCGGCGGTTCCCTCGACGATCAGGCCGCCGGGTTCAAGGGCACCCCTTTCCTCGGCATCCTTGATGATGAACAGCGCCGCGCGGTCCTTCACCGAGCTGCCGGGATTGAGGAATTCGGCCTTGCCGAGGATATCGCAGCCGGTCTCCTCGGAAACCTCGCGCAGGCGAATCAACGGCGTGTTGCCGATGGTTTCGGCAAAACCGTCCAGGACTTTCATGGGTATCCCTCCCTAGTTTCACCCTTGAAGATAAAGACCGTCAGGGAGGCGATCAAGCACCTAAGCCCCGCCAAAGGGCGCGGACACGATCATGATTGGCGCCAAGCCATTGGAGGGCGATAACAGTCATGGCGTTGATGATCCGGCCGTCGTTCAGCAACCGAAAGGCTTCCTCGGCGGGAATAGTGAAAACACGGATGTTTTCGTGTTCGTCCGTCAACCCATGAATGCCGCCGGCGCTCGAAGCGTCGACCTTTCCGCAAAAAACGAATACCGATTCCGAGGTGCCGCCGGGCGATGACAGGTAACGGCAGGCGGGTATGATTTCCCCGAGCCGGCACCCGGTTTCCTCCAGGGTTTCCCGCCGGGCGACGTCTTCGGGGTCTTCGCCTTTTTCGATGATGCCGGCGACGCATTCGATAAGCCACGGCGAGGCACCTCCGTCGAACCAGCCGGAAGCCAGCGCCGCGTAGGCGCCGGGCCGGAACTGCTCGATCAACACCACGTGGTCGAGAACCGGGTCATAAGGCAATACGGAGACGGCGTGTCCGCGTTCGAAAACCTCGCGGGTCATCTCACCGCTCCAGCCGCCCTCGAAAAGCTTGTGTCTCAAGCGATAGATATCGAGCCTGAAATAACCATCGTAGGGAGTTGTTTTTTCGACGACTTCGACGTCGTCTCGGGTCAGGGTCGGAGAGGATGTCATGACGGTTCTCATGATTTCGGGGCCGGTCCTTGGTCAACCTTGTCGGCCATGTGCCGACGTTTGTCCCGCCGCAAAGCCAAGCCGGAGAATCAGGAGGAAAGCCGGATCGTTCGTTCCTTGGGGAACAGGACGGTCACCGTGGTGCCGATGCCCAATTCGCTTTCAATGACCAGTTCGCCGCCGTGCAGTTCGGCCAGCTTCTTGCTCAACGGCAGGCCAAGGCCGGAACCGTCGTATTTGCGAGCAAAGGAACCGTCCACCTGACCGAAATCGGAAAGCGCCGTTTCGATATCCTCAGGGGCGATGCCGATTCCTGAATCGATGACCGAAAGCAGAAAGCGGTTCTCGGAATCGATGTCCACCTTAAGTTTAACCGACCCGCCCTTGGGCGTGAACTTGATGGCGTTCGACAACAGGTTGAGCAGTATCTGCTTGGTCCGAAGCTCGTCGGCCAGCAGGGCGGGAAGGGACTTGGCGACATCGGCGGTCAGTTTCAGCCCGGCCTCGAAAGCGCGATCATTGACCAGCCGCTGACACGACGCCACCAACAACGGAACGTCCAGCTTGGTTTCGTTCAATTCCAGAAGACCCCTTTCGATTCTTGCGACGTCGAGGATGTCGTTAATCAATTGCAGAAGGTGCTTTCCCGATTCGTTGATGTCATCGATGTATTCCCGGTGCTTGGGATTATCGAAGGATTCCGCGGGAATGTCCTTCAGGATGTCGGAAAACCCGATGACCGAATTCAACGGCGTGCGCAGTTCATGGCTCATGTTGGCCAGGAACTCGGTCTTGGCGCGGCTGGCGAACTCGGCCTCCTCCTTGGCTTCGCGTAACGCCGCCTCGGCCTGCATTTTGGTGGTGAAATCGGTGCTGGTGCCGCGATAGCCCTTGAAAGTCCCGTCGTCGTCAAAAATCGGGGTGCCGCTGGTGGAGACGCAAATGGAATTTCCGTCCGGCTTCGTCAGTTCGTAGATGAAATCATGGAACGGCCTGTGGGCTTCCAGGTCGGCGAAATGCTTTTGCCATTTTTCGTCGTCCAGGTTTTCTTTCGTAAATTCCCGGCGGGTCTTGCCGATAAGGTCATCGGGATTGTAGCCGGTAATCTGGAAATTCTTTCCCGAGAAATAGGAAAAACGAAGTTCCCCGTCCATCTCCCAGAACCAGTCCGACGCCACTTCGGCGAAATCCTTGAACCGCTGCCGGCTGTCGCGCAGCGCCTGTTCAGCCTGTTTAAGTTCCGTAATATCGATGAATGACACCGCGATCCCGCCCTCCGGCGTTCGCACCTCCTTGATCATGAACCAGCTACCATCCGTGAACCGGCGGATGATCGGGGGCCCCGGATTGCGGTGCTGGGCAATCCTTTCCTGGATGAATTCCTCTTCGCGGCCTTCGGCTTCGCTAATGATGCCGCAGTTGACGTTGGCCCGGATCACGTCCTCGAAGGTACCGCCCCGTTCCAGTATCTCCTGGGAACCTGGGCTGACGCTACGGTATTCATCGTTCAGGGCCACCAAGCGGTCGTCTGCATCGAACAGGGCGAAACCTTCCTGGAGACTGCCGATGGCGCCGCGAAGCCTTTCCTCGCTCTGGGTGAGCGCGTCTTCCATTCGTTTGCGTTCGATGGCGATCCCGGCCAGGCGGGCCGAGGTTTCGATGATCTCAATGTCCGACGGGGACGGCTTTCGGGGCTCCCCGTAATACATGGCGAAGGTCCCCAGCACTTCCCCCCCGGCGGAGAAGATCGGCTGCGACCAGCAGGCCCGGAGGTTCGCTTTTTCGGCGATTTTCTTGAACGCTTCCCAATAGGGGTGGGTCCTAACGTCCTCGACGACAACCACTTCGCCACTGAAGGCCGCGGTGCCGCAACAGCCCGATCCCTCGGCCACCGCAATCCCGTCCACGGCTTCATTGTAAAAATCCGGCAGGTTCGGGGCCGCGCCATGACGGAGGTGTTTTCCGTCATCATCCAGAAGCAACACCGAACCCCGTATGTCCGGATTGATCTCCTCGGCGGTGGTGACCAGAAGCGACAGAATTTCCTCCAACGAGCCGCCCGTGGCCAGCCGTTCCAGAACCTCGTTGCGGCCCTTTTGCAGGGTCTCCGCCCGCTTGCGGTCGGTGATATCGGTCGAAATCGTCACCGTTCCGCCGTCCGGAAGCAACTGTTCGTGGACCAGCAGCCACCGTCCGCTGCGGTTGACCTCGAACGGGCCTTGTGGATTTTTATGACGCTCGATCCTTTCCCGGAGCCATTCCTCCTCGCGGCCCTCGACGCCAAGGAAAAGCCCGTTTTCAATTAACGCGCGTTGGTGGTCCTCGAAGGAAACCCCGGGCACCGTTTTGTCGGCGATTTCCTTGTTCAACTCCCGGAATTTTTCATTGCCCATCACCATCTTGTCGTCGGCGTCATAAAGGACGAAATACTCGGACAATTCCTCGATGGCGGCGGCCAGGCGAAGGGCGCTTTCCTCGGCCAGCTTTCGTTCGGTGATTTCATCGGTCAGTTCCCGGGTCCGTTCCCGGACCCGCAATTCCAGCTCGTCATGGGTTTTGCGGAGTTCGTCTTCGACCCGTTGGCGCTGGATCATCACGGTGGCGATATCCCGGGCCATGGCGTTGAACGCCGAGCCCAACTCGCCGAATTCCTTTGGGCTGAAGGAAGGCAGTTGGCGGACCCTGGCCTCCAGGTTGCCGCCCTCGATTTCGCGAGCCGCCCGCACCACGGCTTCCACCGGCCGCACCAGCAAACCCGACAGGAACCAACTGAGCACCCCGGCGACCAGGAGGCCGATTAAGATCAGGGCAAGCGCAACCCGCTGCACGTCACCGGCGCGTTCTTCCAACTCTTCCAGGGGCTGCGGCACCATCACCCCCCAACCGGTGCTTGGAACCGCGGTGTAGCCGGTGATCATGTCTTTTTTGACGGCCGGGGAGTAAAAGGTGGTGACGCCGGTTTCGCCGGCCATCATTTTCACCACCGGCTTGACCTTGGCGATGTTCTTCATCTGGCGCTGCCATTCGGGGTTGGGATGCGCCATCAGGTTGCCCTTCCTGTCGACGATGGCGGAATGACCCTTACGGCCGAAGGCAATGGATTTTTGAAGTTTCCGTATGTATTCAAGGCCCAGGGCGCCAATGGCGACCCGCCCCGGACCAAGCCGTTTGATCAAATAAACGGTGGCCCGGCCAGTGGAATCGGCCATGACGTCGGTAAAGACCATGCCCGTGCCGGTGATGCCCGCGTCGGTGAAATAGGGGCGGAGCCGGTTAAGCGTTTCGGCGGGTATTCGCTCACCGATGGAGCCGGTGATGTTGAGACGGGTGATCACCCGGCCGGAATTGTCGATGATGCAAAGGTGGCGGAACCCCAATCCCCGGGCCAATTCGACCATCGCCGGTGAGGTTTGATTATCGGCCGACGATTCGGCGAAGAATCCAAACGTTGCCTTCGCGTCCAAGGCATAACGGTCGAGCGCCGCGGTGACGTTTCGCGCCAGCAGAAGGTGCTTTTCCGAGACGGCGGCCAGCTCCTTTTCCATCGCCGTCTCCTGGACCCAGACGCCGAGGATCAACAACGGCACCGTGGCGATGACGATGAAAGCGGTGGCCAGAAGATGTCTAAGGCGCGGTTTAAAGCTCAAGATTTTCACCTAACCCATTAAACCGAAAACAACTTTATAGGATAAAACGGAGATTACCACCCCATTCCATAGGCTAACAACAGGCCGGCGAAACCTCTTCATTATTTGCAATGCAATGTGGCGGATTTTCCACAAATTTGACCGTTATCAAGGTATTCGGTGGCGCGTTGACGGTGCCGCCGCCGGCGGCCGCCGACGACAATGGAAAAGGAGCCGCCGGCCATGCCCATGACCTGAGCGACGTCTGGGCCATCGCCCGCGGCGGACAGCTTTACGACAACTGGATGGCGGTAATCGAAGCCGACAAGCCGAAAGCCACTCATCCGGCCTATCCCAAGGCCGGCAAGAAGAAAGGCGCCTCAACGTGGCGGTGCAAGGAATGCCACGGCTGGGATTACATGGGCAAGGACGGCGCCTATGCCAAGGGATCGCACTACACCGGGATCAAGGGTGTGCGGGCCATGGTCGGCATGGACGTCAACAAGATTCACCGCATCATCATGGACAAGACCCACGGTTTCACCAAGCAGCGGATGCCGCATTCGGCGATGGAGAAGCTGGCCTTGTTCCTCAGCGAGGGGCAGGTCGACAACGACAGGTACATTGCCGCGCATCGAAAGTGGCGCGCGGCAATGTCAGGCGCGGCGCGGCGATCTTCCAGACCGTCTGCGTCGTCTGCCACGGTTTCGACGGCAGGGAAATCAACTTCAAGGATCCGCCGAAAGCCGAATACGTCGGCGCCGTGTGTAAAAAGAATCCGTGGGAAGGCCTGCACAAGATCCGCTTCGGCCAGCCCGGCGTCGGCATGGCGGCTTTGACCGCCCTCGGCATCGATACCGCGGTGGATATCCTGTCCTATTGCCAGACGTTGCCGGTCGAATAAAGGGATAGGGAAAATGACGGGTAACCCTATAATGATCCTTGATGGTTCCCCAAAGGGCGAAAAAGCCCGGGGATTAAATGGGAACACGGAGGGGCCGACCCCGGAGGGGGCCTTCAACCGTGGCTGTCCCCGCAACTGTAGGCGGCGAGTTTCCGCGCCACGCATGCCACTGGGAAACCGGGAAGGCGGCCGGAAACCAAGACCCGCAAGCCAGGAGACCTGCCATCGGACGGCATCGCGCACTCGCGGGACGGGGGATTCCGGCGTGGCGGCAATGACCGTAGCGGTGAATGTTGGTCAACATAACCGCGAGGAGTTATTGCCATGCTTGTTTTCCACGCCCTCTTTGATTTTCGCCTTGCAACACGCCTGATGTTCGCGGCGGCGATGTTCGCCCTCGTCAATCTTGCCCCTGTTGGCGAAGGCCGGGCCGCCGACGATACCCTCGCCAGCGGCAACAAGAACCAGATGATGATTTACGGCCTCGTTACGCGGACGTTCTTGTACGCCGACGACGGCGACCGGAGCGAGCTGTTCCATGTCGACGGCGGCGTCGAAAACACCCGCCTCGGCTGGATCGCCGAGGGCCGCCTGAACGAGGACATCACCGCCGGGGCCCAAATCGAGATGGACGTGCCGCTTTCCAACGCCGCCGGCGACGTCAACCTGATCGGCACCGAATCCACCCAACAGACCGCCTGGGGCATCCGCATCCAAGAGGTCACCGCAACCCACCGGCGCTACGGAAAGGTCAGCCTGGGGCAAGGCGATACCGCGTCGACCGACCGGGTGGCGGTGGATTTGTCCGGCTCCGACCTGGCCACCGGCAACAACCCCGCCGACATGGCCGGCGGCATTCATTTCTATAACCGGACCACCGGCGGGCGCACCATCACCATCGGCGACGTCATCGACAAGGTGGACGGCATCGACAAGGACAACCGTCTTCGCTACGACTTCCCCGAGGTCGGCGGCGTCGGCCTGGCCCTCTCCTACGTGGCCGGCGGGGTCTGGGACGCGGGTTTCGGGGTTGCCCGCCAATGGGGCGGTTTCGAATTCGAGATCGGAGCCTATTACGCCAACGTCAGCGCCCGGTCGACCGACGACAAGGATTTGTGGGGCGGCGCCGGATCCCTCAAGCACAAGAACGGCCTCAGCTTCACCCTTACCGGCGCCGTCAAGGGCAGAAAGGGCATCGGCCAGGACAACGCCGATACCCTTTGGGGCAAGATCGGTTATTCCGCTAGGCTGTTCGACATCGGCGAGACCCACTTCGGGGTGTCCTGCGGCCAATACAACGATTTTGCCCAGGTCGGGGATGAAGCCACCTCCTTAGGCGTCGGGATCGTCCAGGACCTGGAGTCCATCGGGTCCAATCTTTGGTTTCTGGTCCGCAACCACGAACTGGACCGGGCCGGCAACGACGATTTCGACGATATCTTCATCGTTTCCACCGGCGCCTTGTTCAATTTTTAGCCCGACGGCCTGATGACCCAACGGCGAAGGGAGTTCCGGCCCAGTGGCGCACTAAGTGGCGCTCACTAAGCGGCGCTCTATAATAGGCGCGGAGTGGGGCTGAATGAAGACCGGAACCGCCATGGCCGACAACGTCCTGTTGAGCGTCGAGGAAATGTACCGGGCCGACTCCGCCGCCGTCGCCGGCGGGGTGGCGTCGCTCGATCTCATGGAGGCCGCCGGCACCGCCATCGCCGGTGAAATCCGAAAAAGATGGCAACCCCGTCCGGTCGTTATTCTCGCCGGACCCGGCAACAACGGCGGCGACGGCTTCGTCGTCGCCCGGTTGCTGACCGACGACGGCTGGCCGGTGCGCGTGGCGCTGTTGGGGGAAGCCCAATACCTGAAAGGCGACGCCGCCCACAATGCCGAACGCTGGCAAGGCGGGGTTGAAGTCCTGGGGCCCGGCATTCTCGATGACGGTCCCTTGGCCGTCGATGCGTTGTTCGGGGCCGGCCTGACCCGGCCGCTGGAAGGTCCGGCGTTGGAGACGATCCAGGCCCTCAACTTACGGAAGCTGGATTGCGTCGCCGTCGATATCCCCAGTGGCGTTGATGGCGATAGCGGGGAAATTTTGGCGGCCGCTCCCCAGGCGGTGGTGACGGTGACCTTCTTTCGCCCCCAGCCCGGACATTTCCTGATGCCTGGCCGGGAATTGACCGGTGACCTTGTCGTCGCCGATATCGGCATCCCCGATGGCGTGCTCAGGGACATCAAACCGGCAACCTATGTGAACGGCCCGGACTTGTGGCTCCAGGGGTTCCCATGGCCGGACGCCGCCGACCATAAATACAGCCGCGGTCACGCCGTCGTCTGGGGCGGGCCCGAGATGACCGGCGCCGCCCGGCTGGCGGCCTTGGGCGCCCGGCGGCTGGGAGCCGGGCTGGTGACCATCGCGACGCCGCCCGAAGCCTTTGCCGTTTACGCGGCCGAAGAGCCGGGGACCCTGATCAAGCCGGTCGAGGACGTGGCCGCTTTCCGGGACCTGCTGAACGACCCCCGCAAGAACGCCGTTCTGGTCGGCCCGGGGGCCGGTCTTTCCGAGGCGACGGCGGAAAAGGTCCTGGCCGCCCTCGATGCGGGGAAGGCGGTGGTCATCGACGCCGACGGCCTGAGCGTCTTCGCCGATGCCCCCGAAACCCTGTTCAAGGCCATTGCCGGCCCCTGTCTGCTGACCCCCCATGAAGGCGAATTCAAGCGTCTGTTTTCCGTGAATGGAGACAAGCCGACCCGGGCCCGCGCCGCCGCCAAGCTCGCCGGCGCGGTGGTGCGTCTCAAGGGCGCCGACGCCATGAGGGACGCGTGGCAGCAGGACGGCGTCGACGTCCTCGACCAGTCCCGGCCCGCCGCGCGGCCCAGCTAGACGTTCGTGAAAATCAGAGCCAGTGGTTGCGCCGGAAGGTCCGGTACAACAGCG
>JADFMB010000040.1 GCA_022564115.1 Pseudomonadota bacterium | reverse complement strand
ATCCAATCAATCCTTACAGCCTCATCGTGATGACCAACGCCTAATGGCCGAAATTCATTGGCGGAAAATCAGGCCGCCCATCGAGGGCGTTTCCCCCTGTATATGGGAAGGTTGGAAAAAACCAACGGGCCGATTGTTCCTTCAAAGCATTGATGTCCGCTTTGGGTCAGAAGCGGACATCAACGCCAGTGCTGAAAAAGGTCCGCTTTCGGGGGTAAAGCGGCCATGACAAAGACCGCCGTGTCGCCGCGTGAAGGCATGGCGGAGCGGTGCCAAACGCGCTACAAGAGAATTCAGTTTGGGGGCGGCACGGATGGATAAGAGTACCGACGAAGACGAAGAAGAACTGAACAAGCGCCACGCCTACAAGATGGCCAAGAAAAAGGCCGCCCGGGACAAGATCCTGGCCACCAAGACCATCGAGAAGGGCCTGATCATCGTCCACACCGGCAAGGGCAAGGGAAAATCGACGGCGGCCATGGGACTGGCCCTGCGCGCCATCGGCCACGGCATGCGGGTCGGCATCGTGCAGTTCGTCAAGGGCGTCTGGGAAACCGGCGAGCGGGACGTGCTGGCGAAGTTCCCCGATCTGGTCACCATCAAGGCCATGGGCGAGGGCTTCACCTGGGAAACCCAGGACCGGAAACGCGACATCGAGGCCGCCGAGACGGCCTGGGCGGCGGCCAAGGAGATGATCGCCGACGACGCCTACAGGATGGTGATCCTGGACGAACTCAATATCGTGCTCAGGTACAACTACATCCCGCTCGCCGACGTGATCGAGACCCTGAAGGCCAAGCGCCTGGACCTGCACGTGGTCGTCACCGGGCGCAACGCCAAGGACGAGTTGATCGAGATCGCCGACCTGGTGACCGAGATGACGATGGTCAAGCATCCGTTCCGTTCCGGCGTCAAGGCGCAGGCGGGGATCGAGTTTTAGGGCCATTGGGCCGTCAAATGGGCGGAAAAGGAGAAACCGATATGAAGCGTTTGGTTGTTTTGGCCGTCTTCCTGATCGGCGCCCTTGGACTTTTGGGGGGGCTTTCGGCGTGCCAGGAACTGCGCGAGACCCCGGCCGAGGGATCGGACCGGATCGTCGACTGGTCCGCCGACACGATAGAGAATTTCGCCCGCCTGCCCGAGCTCAAGGCATTCGCCAAGCACATCCCCGGCGCCCGGGCGGTGATGGTCCTGCCGGCCCTCGTCAAGGCCGGGTTTTTCCTCGGCGCCGAAGGCGGCAGCGGGGTGTTGATCGCGCGCCGGGCCGACGGCAGTTGGGGCTATCCGGCCTTCTATACCCTGGGCGCCGCTTCCATCGGCATTCAGTTCGGCATCCAGGACACCGAAACCGTGCTGATCATCCGCAACGACGGCGCCCTGCGCTCGATCATCGAGAACCAGGGCAAGTTCGGTGCCGATCTGGGCGTCACGGCGGGTTTTTACGGCGCCGGGCTGGAAGCCTCGACGACCACCAACCTGCGCCTCGATGTCCTCGCCTTCACCAACGCCAAGGTCGGTGTTTTCGCCGGCGGGTCGCTGGAGGGCGCGGTCCTGGCCCGGCGCCGGGACCTGAACGAGGCCTTCTACGGCCAAGGCGCGACGCCGGAAAAGATCGTCCTCCAAGGGCTTTACAAGAATCCAAAGGCCGACCGGCTGAGGTCCGTCCTTGGCCGGTTCTGATTCATCCCCCGGCGCCCCCGGCGCCCTGGCCCTGATGCTTCAGGGCACCGGGTCCGACGTCGGCAAATCGCTGCTGGCGGCGGGGCTTTGCCGCGCCTATCACCGGCGCGGCCTGAGGGTGCAGCCGTTCAAGCCGCAGAACATGTCCAACAACGCCGCCGTGACCGAGGACGGCGGCGAGATCGGCCGCGCCCAGGCCCTGCAGGCCCGGGCCGCGAACCAGCGTTTAAGCGTCCACATGAACCCGGTGCTTCTCAAGCCGCAGTCGGAAACCGGCGCCCAGGTGATCGTTCAGGGCCGCGTCGAGGGAACCGCCGAGGCCCGGGATTATCACGATTTGAAACCGAAGCTGCTGCCCCGGGTGCTGGAAAGTTTCGCCATCGTCGCCGCCGACGCCGATCTGGTGGTGGTCGAAGGCGCCGGCAGCCCGGCCGAGGTCAACCTCAGGCCCGGCGACATCGCCAACATGGGATTCGCCGAAGCCGCCGATCTGTCCGTGGTGCTGATCGCCGACGTCGAGCGCGGCGGCGCCATCGCCGCCATCGTCGGCACCCTGGCGCTGCTGAGCCGGTCGGAACGGGCCCGCGTCCGGGGCTACGTGATCAACAAATTCCGCGGCGATAAGGCGCTGTTCGAGGACGCCACCGGGATCATCAAGTCGCGCACGAATTTGGATTGTTTCGGCATCGTACCGTTCTTCGAGGCCGCCCGCCGGCTGCCGAAGGAAGACGCCCTGTCCCTCGATACCGCCACGGAAGACTCCGGCAAAGACGGCGATCGAAACGCCGCCGTCAAGATCGCCGTGCCGAGGCTGTCCAGGATCGCCAATTTCGACGACCTCGACCCGCTGGCGGCGGAACCGGGGGTCGGCGTCGAGGTTATCGAGCCGGGAGAGCCGATCCCCGGCGACGCCCATGTGGTCGTCATCCCGGGCTCGAAATCGACATTGGCGGACTTACGATTCATCCGCGACCAGGGCTGGGACATCGACATCGCCGCCCACCGCCGGCGCGGCGGTCTGGTGGTCGGCCTGTGCGGCGGTTTTCAGATACTGGGCACCCGCATCGCCGACCCGGACGGTATCGAAGGCCGGCCCGGCGAGGCCGAGGGTCTGGGCCTTCTGGACGTGGAAACGGTGATCGAAGGCGGCAAGGCGCTGAGCGAGCGTTCCGGCGTCGAAATTGAATCGGGAAAGTCCGTCAAAGGCTATGAAATGCACATCGGCGACACCTCGGGCCCCGGCCTCGACCGCCCGTGGCTGACTCTGGAGGACGGCCGAGGCGAAGGGGCGCGTTCCAAGGATGGACGGGTGATGGGGACCTACCTGCACGGGATTTTCGCCTCGGATACGTTCCGCCACGCCTTCCTCGGGCGCATCGGCCAAGGCGAATTCGAAGGCGTCGCCTACGAGACGATGATCGAGGAGACACTGGATGCCCTGGCGGCGCACCTGGAAGAACACCTCGATCTCGACGCGCTGCTGGCCGCGGCGCGGCCGGTGAAGGCGGCGAAATTAAGCGCTACAGGCTAAACCGCACCATGGCGATGGCCGCCACCCACATGGCGTTGATCAGGCAGGCGACGGCGTAAAGATAAAGCCCCCGGTTGATGTCCTTCGGCGTCGCCTTGGCGCTGCCGTCGCCGATCCACGGATCGGTGATCGTTTCGGTCGCGTAATGGCGCGGGCCGGCCAGCGCCAGCCCCAAGGCCCCGGCCATGGCGCCTTCGGGCCAGCCGGCGTTGACGGAGCGGTGGAACCGGGCGTCCCGGAGCATCACCCGAAGCGCGCCCCGGGGATTGGCCGTCGGCACGAACAGCGCCGCGAAGACGATAAACAGTCCCGCCAGCCGTGCCGGGATCAGGTTCAACACATCATCCAACCTCGCCGCCGTCATGCCGAAGGCCCGGTACTGGGGCGTCCGGTGGCCGATCATGCTGTCCATGGTGTTGACCGCCTTGTAGACCAGCAGCCCCGGAAACCCGAACAGCACGTACCAGAACACCGGCGCCACGACGCCGTCGCAGAAATTTTCGGCCAGGGATTCCAACGCCGCCCGGGCGACGCCGGGGCCGTCCAGGTTGGCCGGGTCGCGGCCGACGATGTGACGGACGGCGTCGCGGCCCGGCTCGACGCCTGCTTTAAGCGCCGTGGCGACGGCGCGCACGTAATCGTAAAGCCCGCGCGCCGCCAACAGCGCGACGAGCCCCAGAAACTCGATGATCCAGCCCCACGGGTGGTTGAGGCTCAACCACGCCACCGCCCAGCCGACGCAGATGGCCAGGCCGGCGACGAAGACCACCACCAACGCGCCCCGGACGGCGCGGTCGGCGGCGCTCCGGTTTTCGCGGTTGAGCTTGCGGTCGAGGAAACCGATTAGGTTGCCGATCACCCGGACCGGATGCGGAACGGCCTTGAAAAAAATCTTCGCCTCGCCGACATAGGCCTCGACGACAAGCGCCAACAACAAAAGCACCAACGGGTCGAACCCGCCGCCGCCGGTCATGCCGAACGTCAACATGGGTTGGACAATGGTCGGGACGGTCGCTCCCCGTCAATGAAAATGCCTTTTTCGTCGCCGGCGTGTTTTTCCGGCGCTTGAAACCCTATATGTTAGATTCCATCCACTAGCGTCGGTATTCCCGTCCGGAGGCAATGACCAGGCGGACCCGGCCCGGGCGCATATACGTGCCCCCTGTTTGACAACGCTCGAAGGCAAGGACCAAGCGTAATGACAGAGAAGACCGCCGTCATGATCTGCGGCCACGGCAGCCGCGACGACGCCGCCATCGAGGAATTCAACCGGTTGGCCGGGCACCTTTCGAAAAGGCTGCCGGATTTCGACGTCGAAAGCGGGTTCCTGGAATTCGCCACCCCGGTCATCCGCACCGGGCTGAACAAGCTTAAGGACCGGGGCGCGGAGCGGATCGTCTGCGTGCCGGGGATGCTGTTCGCCGCCGGCCACGTCAAGAACGACCTGCCGTCGGAGGTCAACAACTTCGGCGCCGAAAATCCCCATATCGAGATGATCTTCGCCCGCGAACTGGCCATCGACATGAAACTGCTCGACGCCTCCAAGCAGCGCATCGAGGCGGCGGAAAGGGACGCCGCCCCCGGCGTTTCGCGCTCCGATACGCTGCTGATGGTGGTCGGGCGCGGCACCAACGACCCGGACGCCAATTCCAACGTCTCCAAGGTCGCCCGCATGCTGTGGGAAGGGATGGGTATGGGGTGGGCCGAGGTCAGCTACTCGGGCGTCGCCTCGCCGCTGGTCGATGCCGGGCTCGCCCATGCGGTCAAGCTGGGATACCGGCGCATCATCGTTTTCCCTTATTTCCTGTTCACCGGGATTTTGGTGCGGCGCATCTACGGTTGGGCCGACGCGGCGGCGGCGGAAAACCCGGGCATCGAATTCCTTAAAGCTTCTTACTTGAACGACCACGATTTGCTGATCGACACCTTCGTCGAGCGCGTCAACGAGGCGCTCACCGGCGACAACAACATGAACTGCCAGTTGTGCAAGTACCGCGAACAGATCATCGGCTACGAAGGCGACAAGGGCGCGCCTCAGGTCGGCCACCATCACCACGTCCGGGGCGTCGGCACCGACGGCCCAGGGGCGCATGACCACGCCCATGACCACGGGCACCATCAACTTCACGGCCCCGGGCACGACCATGACGGGGCCGAATAGGGCGTTATAGGATGTTCGATTACATTCGCGACCCGGCGGAAATCCATAAAAAGTCGTTTGAAACCGTAAGGGCCGAAACCGACCTTTCGGGCTTTTCCGATGCCGAATCCGAAATCGCGCTACGCCTGGTCCACGCCTGCGGGATGCCCGATATCGTCGAAGACCTTGTTTTTTCCGGCGCACCGGTCGAGGCGGGCCGCAAGGCCTTGGGCCAAGGCGCGGCGATTCTGGCCGACGTGGAAATGGTCCGTCACGGCATCATCCGGGCCCGGCTGCCGGCCGACAACCCGGTGCTTTGCATGCTCCATGATGATGGCGTCAAGGAGCGCGCCGCCGATAAGCGCCTAACCCGTTCATCCGCGGCGGTGGACCTGTGGCGCGAAGGCCTCGAGGGTTCCGTCGTCGCCATCGGCAACGCACCGACGGCGTTGTTCCGGCTTCTGGAAATCATCGGCGAAGGCGTGGCCCCGCCGGCGGTGGTCTGTGCCTTTCCCGTCGGCTTCGTCGGCGCGGCGGAATCGAAACAGGCGCTGATCGACTTTGCCGCCGCCAAGGCCATTCCCTTCGTCGCCCTCAAGGGCCGGTTGGGCGGCAGCGCCCTGGCCGCCGCCTGCATCAACGCCCTGGGCAAGGGTGAAGGCGAATGAGCGCCAAAAATGCAGTCAGAATTACCGTCGTCGGCATCGGCGAGGACGGCCTCGACGGGTTGACGCGCAAGGCCCGCAAGCTGATCGGCGAAGCCGAGGTGCTGGTCGGTAGCGAGCGGCACTTGTCGAAGGTGCCGGCGGGTAGTGAGCGGCGCATCGGCTGGGACGGCGGTTTCGACGCCGCGTTCGATGAGATCGAAAAAATGACGGACCGCCGGGTGGTGGTGCTGGCCTCGGGCGATCCCTTGCATTACGGCGTCGGCGTCAACATCGTGCGCCGCTTCGGGCCGGACGCGGTGACGATTGTTCCGGCTCCCGGCGCCTTCAGCCTCGCCGCCGCGGCCAAGGGCTGGCCGCTGGCCGACGTCGAATGCCTGACCGTTCATGGCCGGGCGCTGGAAGCGGTGAACCCGTATCTGGCCCCGGGGCGAAGGTTGCTGGTCCTGAGCTGGGACGGGGAAACGCCGGAAAAGATGGCGAGGCTGTTGACGGCCCGGGGTTTCGGGCCGAGCGTCCTAACGGTGCTGGGGAACCTGGGCGGCGACGAAACCCGGCTTGAGGGCACGGCGGAAAAATGGACCGGCGAAACGGTCCCCGACCTCAACACCATGGCCGTCGAGTGCGTCGCCGGCGACGGCGCGGATGTGCTCGCCCGGGTGCCGGGACTGCCCGATGACGCCTTCGAGCACGACGGCCTGATTACCAAGCGCGAGGTCCGCGCCGCCACCCTTGCCCGGCTGATGCCGCTGCCGGGCCAGACGCTGTGGGACGTCGGCGCCGGGTCGGGCGCCGTCGCCATCGAATGGCTGCGCGCCGAGCCGTCGTCGGCGGCGCTGGCCGTCGAGCGGGATCCGGGGCGCGCCGCCGTCATCGGCCGCAACGCCCAAAACCTCGGGGTGCCCCGGCTGACCGTCATCGAGGGCGAGGCGCCGGCGGCGCTGAAGGGCCTGGAACCGCCGCCCGACGCGGTGTTCGTCGGCGGCGGGAGTTCGGTGCCGGGGTTGCTGGAAGCCTGTTGGGACGCTTTGTCTCCGGGCGGGCGGCTGGTCGCCAACGGGGTGACGCTGGAGGCCGAGCAACGGTTGTTGGCTTTCCGGAACGAATTCGGCGGCGACCTGACGCGCATGGCCGTTTCCCGCGCCGCGCCAGTTGGCCCGGCCGGAAGACTCCATGCTTTCCGGCCGCTTAAACAAGTGACGCAACTGGCGGCGATGAAGAAATGACCGGCGGCACCCTTTACGGCCTCGGCGTCGGCCCCGGCGATCCGGAGCTGATTACCCTCAAGGCGCGGCGGATTCTCCAATCCGTCCCCGTTATCGCCTACCCGGCGCCCGAGCAAGGCGACAGCCTGGCCCGCGCCATCGCTTCCCCCCACATACCCGGCGGCCGGATCGAAATCGCCATCCGCACGCCGATGACGCCGGGAAACTTTCCCGCCAACGAGGTTTACGACCGCTACGCCGCCGAAATCGGCGTTCATCTGAGCGACGGCCGGGACGTGGCGGTGCTGTGCGAGGGCGACCCCTTCCTCTACGGCTCGTTCATGTACATCTTTGCCCGGCTGGCCGGGGTATACAGCGTCGAGGTCGTGCCCGGGGTGTCGTCGCTCGGCGCCGTCGCCGCCGTCGCCGGCCGGCCGCTGGTGTCGCGCAACCAGGTGCTGACCGTTCTGCCGGCGCCCCTCGACGAACAGGAACTGGAAAGGCGGCTGGCGGATACCGACGCGGCGGCGATCATGAAGGTCGGGCGGCATCTGCGGAAGGTCAAGCGGGTGCTGGGCCGCCTGGGCCTCGATGAAGGGGCTAAGTACGTGGAACGGGCCTCGATGACCGGCGAAAAGGTTCTGCCCCTGGCCGAGGCGCCTGACGGCGGCGCGCCTTATTTCTCGATGATCCTGGTGCGCCGCGCCGATGAGGTCCCCGGGGAAGTCGAATCGTGAGCGCCAGGGGGTTGCCGGAAAATGTCGCCCTGGTGGCCTTGGGGCCGGGCGGGCTCGATCTTGCCGCCACGTTAAAACTTAAAATACCAGGGGCGGAAGTCCATGGCTTGAAGAATCGCGCCGAACAAGGCGCCGACGTGGTCTTCGACGAGGTGGCGGCGCATGTGCGCGGCCTGTTCGGCCGGTCGCGTCCCGTCGTCGGCCTGTGCGCCGCCGGTATCCTGATCCGCGCCCTGGGGCACGTGCTTTCGGACAAAAGAGAAGAACCCCCGGTGGTCGCCGTTTCCGCCGACGGCGGTTCGGTGGTGCCGTTGTTGGGCGGGCACCGGGGCGCCAACCAACTCGCGCTTGCCATCGCCGAAATCACCGGCGGCCATGCCGCCGTGACCACGGCCGGCGACGTGCGCCTGGGCCTGGCGCTCGACGACCCGCCGCCCGGCTGGCGCGTCGAAAACCCGGATGCGGCCAAGGACATCATGGCGGCGCTGCTGGCCGGCGATCCGGTGGGGCTCAGGGTGGAGGCCGGAGACGCCGGTTGGATAACGGAGTCCGAAGCGGCTTTTGTTGAGTCCGCGCCCCTGAATGTCCGCGTCACCGACCGGGCCGTGGAAAGTCCCGGAAGTGACCTGGTGCTGCATCCGCCCGTGCTGGCCCTGGGCGTCGGCTGCGAGCGGGGGACGGACGCGGATGAATTGATAAGCCTCGCCGATGAAACGCTTTCGGGCGCGGGGCTGGCCACGCTTGCCGTCGCCTGCGTCGTTTCCCTCGACCTCAAGGCCGATGAAGACGCGGTGCA
The DNA here is from genome assembly GCA_022564115.1 of Pseudomonadota bacterium. Taxonomy (GTDB): domain Bacteria; phylum Pseudomonadota; class Alphaproteobacteria; order Rhodospirillales; family Casp-alpha2; genus Casp-alpha2. The sequence continues at coordinate 8,291 of JADFMB010000040.1, read as the reverse complement.
TGCCCTGGCGGCGCATCTGGACGTCCCGGCGCGGTTCTTCGGGCCGCAAGAACTGGAGGCCGAAACGCCTCGCCTCGCCAATCCGTCGGAGGTGGTGTTCAAGGAAGTCGGCTGCCATGGAGTCTCGGAAGGCGCGGCGCTGGCCGCCGCCGGCAAGGACGGCGAACTGGCGGTGGAGAAGAAAAAATCCAGGCGCGCCACGTGCGCAATTGGCCGCGCGCCCCGGTCCATCGACCCGGAAGCGACAGGTAAGCCGAGGGGGACGCTTGCCGTCGTCGGCATCGGCCCCGGCGCCCAGGATTGGCGGACGCCGGAAGCGACGAAAGCCGTCCTGGGCGCCGACGACGTGGTCGGCTACCGGCTTTATCTGGACCTGATCGAAGACCTGCTCGGCGGCAAGGAACGCCACGATTCGGACCTGACGCAAGAAGAAGACCGGGCGCGGCTGGCCCTCGACCTGGCGGCGGCGGGGCGGCGCGTGGCGCTGGTGTCCTCGGGCGACGCCGGGATTTACGCCCTGGCGGCGCTGGTGCATGAGCTCCTGGACACGGACGACCGGGCCGACTGGAACCGGGTCCGGGTTTCCGTCGTCCCCGGGGTTTCGGCCATGCAGGCGGCGGCGGCCCGTATCGGCGCGCCGCTCGGCCACGATTTCTGCGCCATATCATTATCCGACCTGCTGACGCCTCCCGAGGTGATCGAAAAAAGGCTCGAGGCCGCGGCGGCGGCTGATTTCGTCGTCGCCCTCTATAATCCCGTCTCCAAGCGCCGCCGGAAACAGTTGACCCGGGCCCGCGATATTTTGCTGTCCGGCCGGCCGCCGGAAACCCCCGTGGTGCTGGCCCGCAACCTAGGCCGCGACGGCGAGGCCCTGGAGGTCATTACGCTTGGCGAACTAACCTCGGGCCACGCCGACATGCTGACCCTGGTGCTCGTCGGCTCCAGTCAAACGCGCCGGATGGACAAGGGTTCCGGCCCCCGGGTCTATACCCCGCGGGGCTACGGAACCAAAATGGAAGCGCCGGAATGACCGTCCATTTCATCGGCGCCGGGCCGGGGGCGGCGGACCTGATTACGGTGCGCGGGCGCGACCTGATCCGGCGCTCGCCGGTGGTGCTGTACGCCGGTTCCCTGGTGCCGCCCGGGATCGTCGCCGAAGCCCCCAGGGAGGCCAGGGTCATCGACACCGCGCCGATGAATTTGGATCAAATCATCGATGAAATGAAAACCGCCGACGAGGCCGGTCACGATGTCGCCCGGGTCCATTCCGGCGATCCGGCCCTTTACGGCGCCATCGCCGAACAAATGCGGCGCTTGGACGCACTCGGAATCGCCTATGACGTGACGCCGGGGGTGCCGGCCTATGCGGCGGCGGCGGCCGCCCTGGGCACCGAACTGACCCTGCCCGGCGTCAGCCAGACCGTCATCCTGACCCGCACCTCGGTCCGCAGCTCGGGCATGCCGGCGGGCGAGGACCTGGGCACCCTGGGGCGAAGCGGGGCGACGCTCGCCATTCACCTGTCGATCAACAACCTGGGACCCGTGGTCAGGGAACTGACGCCCCATTACGGCGCCGACTGTCCGGTGGCCGTCGCCTGCCGGGTGAGCTGGCCCGACGAGAAAATCATCCGCGCCACCCTGGCCGATATCCGCGACAAGGTAAAAGCCGCCAACATCACCCGCACCGCGTTGATTTTAGTCGGCCGGGTCCTGGGCGCCGGGGACTTCGACGACAGCCGCCTTTACGCCGCCGACCACCACCACGTGCTGCGGCCCCCCAACGCCAAGAGTCGAAACAGGGAAAAGGGCTAAACTGGGAAAAACCAGGGAAAACCGGGCGATTCCTTGACCCAGGACTCGACGCGCAAAGACCGAGCCCCGCCGATGGCGGGGCTCGTTCCTTCTGGGTAAGTTCGGGTCACCCGCGCCGTCACATTGGCTTCATGTATGGCTTTACCCCAAGTATTTTTGTGGCCGCGTGCAGAGCCTTGATCGACTCCGCGTGTTTTCCGCTCTTATGGAAAGCAACGCCCTTGTCGTGCAATTCCTTGACCTCCGACATCTGCATTTTGCTCAATCCCGTTGCCTTTGACATGGCTTCTTCGATGATCTTGGCATCCTTCGGACAGTGTTTGGCAAAAGCCGGCGACGTCATGGTCATGGTGACGACCACCGCGGCCGCTACGAGAATGCTTTTCATGAATATTCCTCCCGGTAAAGTGCCCGCCGACCGTGGGCGACGAAGCGATCCTGCGAAAAATTCGCAAAGGAGTCAATGAACTCGACATTCCCCAGGTGACATCCAAATTCGCAGACCATCAGTTTATTCGTACACACCCTAGAGCCGGTCTTCGATCCATTGGAAGGCGTCGTCGACGGTTTCGGCCACCGGTCCCGGCTCCGGCGGCGGGCGGCGGATGAGGACGATTTTGACCCCGGCTTCGGCGGCGGCGAAGACCTTGGCCGCCGTTGCGTCGCCCCCGGAATGCTTGGTCACCAGGGTGTCGATGTCGTGATCGGTCAAAATGGCGCGCTCGTCCTCGAACTTGAAAGGCGGTTTGCCGATGATCAACTCCAGTCGCGCCAGCGGCGGCGGTTCGGCCGGGGGATCCATCAGGCGGACCAGGAACCAGATGTCGTCCAGGCCCGAGAACGCTCCCAGGCCCCTGACCCCGGTGGTCAGGAACACCCGCCTGGCGAACCGGGGCAGGTCCCGGGCGGCGTCCGCCAGGTCATCGGCCTCGATCCATTTGGCGGCCGGCGGAAGTTTCCACAACGGCCGGAGAAGTTGCAGGCGCGGCACGCCCGTGGCCGTCGCGGCGGCGTTGGCGTGGTCCGAGATGACGGCGCTGAAGGGATGGGTGGCGTCGATGACGAAATCGACGGCGTTTTCTCTCAGGTATTCGACCAGCCCGCCGACGCCGCCGAAACCGCCGATGCGCACCTCGCCCGGCAGCGCCGGGGCCTTGGCCCGGCGCCCGGCCAGCGACGTGGTGACGCGGACCTTCTTGGCGATGGTGATCGCCACCCGGCGGGCCAGCTCGCGGGCCTCGGCGGTGCCGCCGAGGATAAGGAGATGCTTAACCGCCATGGCCGATGCGTTTTCCCGAGCGGTCGAAGATCATGACCTCGACCTCGGTGTCGCCGGCCAGGGTCGCCAGCGCCACCTCCCGGGCCTGGCGGGCGATGGTGTCGCCGAGGGCCAATCCCCGGGCCCCAGCCGCTGCCAGCGCTTCGCCGGCGGTGGCCGCGTCCTTGACCGCTTCGACGGTCGCGGGTTCAGCCCCCAGCGACGAAAGCATAACGGCCAGGGCCGCTATATCGACGCGGGATTTCGACGAATGCAGGTCCATGGCCCCTTGCGCCAGCTTGGCGATCTTGCCCGGCCCGCCGGCGAGGGTGAGTTTTTCGACCGGGTTCTTGCGCAGGTACTTCAACAGGCCGCCGGCGAAATCCCCCATGTCGATCAGCGCCACGTCGGGGAGCCCTAAGACCTTTTGCACCGCCGCCTCCGACGTCCGCCCGGTGGCCGCCGCGAGGTGGCCGTGGCCCGACGCGCGGGCGACATCGACGCCCCGGTGGATGGAACGGATCCAGGACGAACACGAATAGGGGATGACGATGCCCGTGGTGCCGAGGATCGAAAGCCCGCCTTCGATGCCGAGCCGTCCGTTGAGGGTCTTCTCGGCCAGCTTCTCGCCGCCCGGAACGGCGATGGTGACGGCGACGCCCCCGCCCCCGCCTTGACCCCCGCCGTATTTTTGGGTCAGGCCCTCGATCACGGCTTCGATCATCGCCCGCGGCCCCGGGTTGATGGCCGGTTCGCCGACCGCCAGCGCCAAGCCGGGCCGGGTGACGGTGCCGACCCCTTCGCCGGCATGGAAACGCACGCCTTGGTTTTTTCCGCCGCCGTTTTCCAGCGCCACGGTAACGACGATTTCGGCCCCGTGGGTGACGTCGGGGTCGTCGCCGGCGTCCTTGATGACGCTGGCCGTCGCCTGGGCTTCGGAAAGCTCCGCCCGCTTCAAGGGGAAACTGACTTCCTCGCCACGGGGTAGGGTTATGGACACCGGGTCGGGGAAGTCGCCCGTCAACAACGCCTGATAGGCGGCGGTCGCCGCGGCGGTGGCGCAGGCGCCCGTCGTCCAGCCCTTTTTCAGGGGGCCCCCCGTCTTGCTTTTTGGGGGTTTGCGTTCGCTTGGCTGACCATCGGTCATGGCGCGCTCAAGTCCCTATGATGTTTTGGGCCTTGGTCTTATCATAGTAGGCCTTAGCCTCCATTCGACAGGGATTTCAATGATGGCGAAAGCCGCTAAAGACAAAACCCGCCGTCCCCAAAAGACTCCCGTCCCGGAAGCGGCCCCGGAAAAGCCTTTCCCACGGCGGCGCGTCGGCCAGATCGCCGTGCTTTTGGTCGTCGGCGTCCTGGCCATGATCGGCTACCGGATTTCTCAATCGCCGATTGATGAACCACCCGCGCCCCCGGCGGCGGCCATCGGCGGCCCCTTTACCCTCGTCGATCACCAAGGCCGTCCGCGGACCTGGGACTATTTCAAGGGCCGGTTGATGCTGGTCTATTTCGGTTTCACGTTCTGCCCCGATGTCTGCCCGACGGCGCTGACGGATATGGGCGATGCCCTCGGTATCCTGGGCGAGGCCGCCGATAAAGTGACGCCTGTGTTCATTACCGTCGATCCGGACCGGGACACGCCCGAGCACATGAAGGAATATTTGAAATTTTTCCATCCGCGCATGGTCGGGCTGACCGGCACGCCCGAGCAGACGGCGGCGGTTCTAAAGTCCTACAAGGTCTTTGCCGCCAAGGCTCCCGTCGAAGGAGGGGATGCGGGCGACTACCTGATGGACCACACCCCGATCATCTATCTGATGGGGCCGGACGGCGCTTATATGACCCATTTTTCCCATGGCGCCAGCGCCGAGGATATCGCCAAGGGCATCCGGAAATTCCTGTGACCGGCAATCGCGGACTGGTTATCGCCGCGCCGGCATCGGGCAGCGGCAAGACGGTGTTGACCCTGGGGCTGCTGAGGCATTTGACCTCAATGGGGCGCAACGTCGCCTCGGCCAAGGCCGGCCCCGATTATATCGACCCCGCCTTCCACGCCGCCGCCACGGGCCGGTCGTGCCTTAACCTCGATTCCTGGGCCATGCGCCCGGACACCTTGGCCCAGGCCGCCCGCCGCCTGGCCCGCGACGCCGACGTGGTCATCTGCGAAGGCGTCATGGGGCTGTTCGACGGCGCCTTCGTCGGCAAGGGCGAACCCTGTGGCTCCACCGCCGATCTTTCCCGGGCCACCGGCTGGCCGGTGGTTCTGGTCATCGACGCCGGCGCCCAGGCGGCCTCGGCCGCCGCCGTGCTCAAGGGATTCGCGACGTTCCAGAAAGGCGTCGAGGTCGTGGGCGTGGTCTTCAACCGGGTCGGCAGCGAGCGCCACGGGGCGATCCTCCGCGACGCCTGCGCCCGGTCCGTCGCCGAAATCCCGGTCCTGGGCTGCCTGCCGAGGGCCCCGGGCCTGGAACTGCCGGAACGGCATCTGGGGCTGGTGCAGGCGGTTGAACACGAGGACCTGGAAGGGTTCCTCGACCGCGCCGGGGCATGGGTCGCCGAACACCTGGATGTGGACGCGCTTCTGGCGCTGGCCCGGCCGCTGGCCCTTGATGGCGGGGCGCCCGATCCTCCGTTGCCGATCTTGGGCCAGCGCATCGCCGTCGCCACCGATCAGGCGTTCGCCTTTTCCTATCCCCTGGTCATCGACGGCTGGCGCGACGCCGGGGCGGAGATCGTCCCGTTTTCGCCGCTCGCCGGCGAAGGACCGGATAATGAGGCCGACGCCGTCTACCTGCCGGGGGGATATCCGGAACTTCACGCCGGAAAGCTTGCCGCCGCGAAAGGCTTCATGGACGGCCTCGCTTCGGCGGCGGCGCGCGGGGCCAGAATATTGGGCGAATGCGGCGGCTATATGGTCCTGGGCCGGGGCCTGATCGACGCCGGCGGCGCCCGCCACGCCATGGCCGGGCTGCTGGCCCTGGAAACGTCGTTCGCCAAACCGAAATTGCACCTCGGCTACCGCCGGGCGGTGACGCTCAGTGGCGGACCGCTGGGAGAGACCGGCACGGCCTTTCGCGGCCACGAATTCCATTACGCCGAAGTCATCGAGGAAGGCCCCGGTGAGCCGCTTTTCCAAGCCGCAAGCGCCGAAGCCCGAGAACTCGGCCCGGCCGGGCTGATCGACGGCAACGTCGCCGGGTCGTTCATCCACCTGATCGACCGCGAATGATATAAGTTGCCGCCGAACGCCTCAGGCCCCATATCCCGGTTGCCATCGGGATTGGGACGCGCTAACCCTTTGCCCGTATCAGGAGAACCATCACCCGTGTTTGGAAAATCGCCCGCGAAAAAGACCGAAACGCCGTTCTGGCAACTGAAATCCCTGTCCGAGATGAACAAGGTGGAATGGGAATCCCTTTGCGACGGTTGCGCGCGGTGCTGCCTCAACAAGCTGGAGAACGATTCCACCGGCGAGGTCCAATTTACCGACGTCGCCTGCCGGCTATTGGATTTGGATGCCTGCCGCTGCGTCAGCTACGACGACCGCAAGCGCTACGTGCCCGACTGCCAGATCCTGAACTCGAAAAACGTCAAGCGGCTGAGCTGGCTGCCCGCCACCTGCGCCTATCGCCTGATCGACGAGGGCAAGGACCTTCACTGGTGGCACCCGCTGGTTTCCGGCGACCCGGAAACGGTCCACGAAGCCGGTATTTCGGTGCGCGGCCGGGTGGTGTCGGAACGCGATACGGACGATCTGGAAGGCCGCGTCGTCGGCTGGCCCAAGTAATATCAAGGAGAATAAAACGTGGCATACGAGGATTTCGAACTGAAAGGCGTCTATGCCGCCGCCCTGACGCCGTTGACGGCGGACCTCGAGCCCGACCTGGACCTGCTGGCGGGCCATGGCCGGTGGCTTCTGGACAACGGCTGCGACGGGCTGGCCGTCCTCGGCACCACCGGGGAGGCCAATTCCTTCAGTCTCGATGAGCGCCTGCGGATTCTTAACGGATTGGCCGAGGCCGGACTTCCCGGCGAAAAGCTGATGCCCGGCACCGGGGCCTGCGCGCTTCCCGACGCCATTGAGTTGACCAAGAAGGCGTTGGACATCGGCGCCGCCGGGGTGCTGATGCTGCCGCCGTTCTATTACAAGAACCCAAGCGACGAAGGGTTGTTCGCGGCCTATTCCGAAATCATCCAGAAAGTCGGCGACGATCGGCTGCGCGTTTTCCTATATCACTTCCCGCAGATGTCGGGGGTGCCGATCACTTATCCGTTGATCGAGATGCTGCTCAAGGAATACCCAAAAACCGTCATCGGCATGAAGGACAGCTCCGGCGATTTCGACAACATGTCGGGCGCGGCCAGGGAGTTCCCGGGCTTCGCCGTTTTTTCCGGTTCCGATGAATTTCTGCTGCCGCTGATCGAGGCCGGCGGCGCCGGCTGCATCACGGCGTGCGCCAACGTCGCCTCGGTGCTGGCGGCGGAAGTCCATGGCGGCTGGCTGAAAGGCGGCGACATCCAGGCGGCCAACGAAAGACTTTGCGCCATCCGCCGGGTGGTCTGCCGGTTCCCGCTGTCGACGGCGTTAAAAACGTTGATGGCGCGCCATTCCGGCAACGACGCCTGGATCAATATCCGCCCGCCGTTGATGCCCATGAACGACGCCGACAAGGAGAAACTGTTCCGGGACTTCGACGCCATCGGCTTCCAACTGCCCCTGGCGGCGTAACCGGGATGGCCACGCCGGTCCGGGAAACTTTCGTCGAGCTGGGCGGCAAACGGGTCCCCGTCAGGCTTTACCGCGACACCCGGGCGCGGCGCATCATCCTCCGCATCGACGGCGGCAACGGCGCCGGGGACGGCATTGGTGACGGCAATAGTGACGGCGTTTCCGTGACCCTGCCCCGGCGCGCGCCGCTTCGCGAAGGCCTGGACCTGATCCATGAAAAAGCCCAATGGGTGCTCGACCGGCTCGGCGGGCTGCCGCCGCGCGTCGCCTTCGCCGACGGCGCCGTGGTGCCCCTGGGCGGGGTCGACCACACCATCCGCCATGTTTCGGGTGGGCGCGGCGTGGTCCGGCGCCAGGGCGCCGAAATCCTGGTCGCCGGGGGGCCCGAACACCTGGCCCGGCGTCTTCGGGACTGGATGAAGAAGGAAGCCCGGTGGCGAATCGGCCGCCTGGTCGGCGACAAGGCCGCCGCCCGGGGCCGGACGGCGGGCC
>JADFMB010000039.1 GCA_022564115.1 Pseudomonadota bacterium | reverse complement strand
TTCCAGTAATTGCGCTTAAACTTTAGGACCTCACGAAGCCAGTTTCGATTGTCGACTGCGATTTATTAATAAATATGGTTAACGTCAAATCCAGGGAATGTCCCTATCCGGTTAAGACAGGCTGTCGGCTTCGCGCGACACGGGGATGCACCCCGCACCCGGCCCGCTTCTTGGGGCCATCGGCCCCAAACCCCATGAAAGTCAAGGGGGTTTGGGGCATCGCCCCAAGCGGGTGTGGGCGGCAGCCCACAAAGCACGGCCCATCAGGCGCCGAACCTGTGTTAACCGGATAGGGACGAAGTCGAAACCGATTCGTGCTGATGTCCGGGGCCATCGGGCACGGCCGGACGCGCTCGCCGTGGAACTCTTCACGTCCGGAACAACCGGCGGCGAGAAGCCGGTTGCGACCGATCTTGCCGGGGAGCGTGCCAGCTATTCGCAGCGCGACATTCAACTCAGGACCTCCGGTACTTGATCCGAGGGTCGATGAGCGGGTAGAGCATATCCATGATGAACAACCCGATCGCGACTGACAGGATGATGAACAGGACGACCCCCTGGATCATGAAGTAGTCGTTCCCCTGGACTCCCCGGAACAGAAGGAACCCGACACCGGGGTAGCTGAAAAGCAGCTCGACGAGGACCGCGCCCGCCATGATCTGAGTTAGGCCGATCGTAAACCCTGTGAACTGCGGCAACATTGCGTTGCGGAGCGCGTACCTGAAGAAGATCACACGGTCGGGCAGCCCTTTGTACTCGGCCATGTTTATGTAGTCCTCGCCCATGGTGGTGATCATCATTCCGCGCATCCCAAGCGCCGTGAATCCCATGGCGCCGAGGATGATGGCTATCGCGGGAAGGAGGGCGTGTCTGAAGATACTGGTTACCGTTGCCCAATCGAGGCCGATCTCGTGACCGATGTCAATACCTCCGCCGAACGGGAAGATCGGCCACACGACGGCCAGCAAGTACAGGAGGGCGAAGCCGAGAAGATAGAAGGGGATTGCCGAGAGCGTCATCAGAGCTGGGATGGCAATGGTCGCGAATCTCCTCATACCCGGCCAGCTAAGGGCCGCGCCGAAGAACGTGCCCAGCGTGAAACCGATTGCCGAAGTGGTAAGCAACAGACCGATGGTCCAAGGCATGGCTCGGAAGATCTCGGTCTTTACCTTGGCCGGGAAGAAAGTGATCGAGCTACCCAGGTCAAGGCGGATCACATCACCCCAGTAACGTATGTATTGCTTCCACATGGGCTGATCGAGGCCGAACTTCTTCTCGTAGGCAGCGATCAGCTTATCCATCTTGCCGGCATTCACACCGCCCTGTGCGGCGAGCTGCTGCATACGCTGCCGGATCGGGTTGATCGGGCTCAACCGGGGAATGACGAAGTTCAGACTCACCGCGAGGAAGATAACCGCGACGAGCAGGCTGGTTCGCCGGAGCACGTAGTCCAGTGTCACCGTTCAGCTCTCCATCGACGACGGACACCGCATCCTTTGCTCTGCGCCTCGGAGTTGAGCCCGGGGGCGATATAGCGCGCCCAAGAGCATGCGGCAAGAAATTCAATCCCGAACGTCCGGTGCCGGGGTGTCCCCCTTTTTTTATCGCTACAATCTTGCGTAGAACATTGGTTATTCATACAATTAAGTCTGAATAATAAAATACGTCACCGCCTATTTTTGCCGCGGGCGGCGAACCCGAAAAACAGGGAGGATCAGATGTTTCAAGGGAAGGGCAAGGCCCTCGTCCTAGGGGCCGCGATTCTCGTGCTCGGCGCGTGCACGGGAAGGAATCACATGGTGGCGACGGCGATGGACACCAACTTGGCGCTCGAACAGTCGACCAACGAGATGCTGCTGCTCAACATCATCCGCGCCAGCCAGCGGAAGCCGATGTACTTCACGGCTCTCGCCGACATATCCGTGACCGACAGGTCGAAAGTGGACGGAAGCTTGACCGTCCCCTTCGGTCAGGCGGCGACCCATAGCTATACGTTCGTACCGTCCTTCACCCTTCAGGCACAACCGGGGTTCAAGGTCCAAATCCTGGATAACAAGGCGTTCATAACGGCGATTCATACGCCGGTATCGCTTGATACATTTGCATTGTTTCTTGCCGCCGGTTGGCCCAAGGACTTCCTTCTTTACATGTTCACGGAAAGTTTAAAGGTCGATGGCAAGCCAAAGCCGGTTATAAATTATTCGGAAATCAAGGTCTGTCCAAAAAATGACGCAAAGGCGTACAAGAACTGCATAAAGAAATCCAAGAAGGGCGCAAAGAAGTTTGCACCCCTTATCACCAAACTTAAGTCGGATTTGGAAATCAGAGAAACCAATGCAATAAATATCATCGTGAGTCCCGTCCTCGATCAGCAAACGGTTCAACACGGAAAATTTCTTTCCCAATTTCTGGAGCTTAGAAATAAAGGGTACTCTCTGAAAAACACCTGCAATGCTCGCATGATTTTTACAAAAGAAGCGGAAAAGAAAGCTGCGGAAACCGGCGAGAAGCAATCCGAGACGGACAAAAAAATCAAGGCAATTGAAAAACAACTTCCTTGCGGTAGGGGTGTTCCGTTACTTTACGTGGTTTTGAAAAGGGTATCCGATAAACTGCTTTTTTACGGAAATTGCCGTGTAGGAGAGAAGCAGCGAACGACCAAAGAACGGGAGAAAAATTCAGAATGCCCGCTCGATAAAATCGTCTTTCGCTCACCTCAGGGGATGCTTTATTTCCTCGGTGAAATCACGCGGATATACCGCGATGGGTGCCAGTTGGAGGAGAATAAGAATGGCGGAATCAAAAAAGAAGAATGTGTCGTTAAGCTCGGAAAACAGCCCCTGTTCGTCCTTAAAAAAGAGGTTGACCAAGCCACTTCGGCGATAACAGTCACCTACAACGGAGAGTCCTATGGAATCCCCGTCAAAGGGAAAGGCGACGGGTTTTCTCTTCTGGCGCTTAATTTGATCTCGCAGGTTATATCCCTACAGAAGGATCCCAAGAACATCCCGAAGTCGAGCACCATAAACATCTTCAGCAATTGAGCCCAACCGTCCGGGCCCCGCTTCGGCGGGGTACGGTGGGCGTGCTGGTCGGGTTTCCTAAGTCTTCGTCCTGAGGTGGAACGACTTCGGCCGGGTGAGATGCTCGTAGCCGAGCGCCGACAGGGTGCAGCCGCGCCCCGACAGCTTGACCCCGGTCCAGGCCAGCGCCGGGTCAAGATAATCGCAGCGGTTCTGGAACCAGGTGCCGGTATCGACCCGGCCGCCGATGTCGACGGCGGCGGTGGCGTCGGCGGTCCAGATGGAGGCGGTGAGGCCGAAGCGGCTGTCGTTCATCAAATCCACAGCCTCGCCGTCGGAGCCGACCTTCATGATTCCGACCACGGGGCCGAAGCTTTCCTCGGTCATGACGCTCATCGAGTGATCGACACCGGTCAGCACTTGCGGGGCCAGGTAGGGCGTGCCCTTGCCGTCCTTGGGGAAGGAAGAGGCGTCGATCAGCGCCTTGGCCCCGGCGGCGACGGCTTCGGCTATCTGGGCGCGGACGAAATCGGCGGCCCCGGCCCGGACCATGGGCCCGAGCGTGGTTTCCGGATCGGTGGGATCGCCGAGCTTGTATTGACCGACAAGGTCCGCGAAGGCGCCGACGAAGGAGTCATAGACCCGTTCGTGGACGTAGATGCGCTCGATGGCGCAGCACGACTGCCCGGAATTGAAATAAGCCCCATCGACCAGGTTTTCGACGGCGAAGTCCAGGTCGGCGTCGGCGCGCACATAGGCCGGGTCCTTGCCGCCCAGTTCCAGCCCGACGCCGATGAAACGGCCCTGGGCCGCGGCCTCGACCATTTCGCCGCCGCCGACCGAGCCGGTGAAGGCGACGAAATCGACCTCGGGGGCCCGGATCACCTTCGCCGTCGATGAGTGGTCGAGATGCAGGAACTGAAAGACGCCTGTTGGCAGACCGGCGGCGTCGAAGGCCTCGGCGTAGCGTTCGGCGGCCAGCGGCGTCTGCGCCGAATGTTTCAGGATCACCGCGTTGCCGGCCATCAGCGCCGGAATCACCGAATTCACCGACGTCAGGTAGGGGTAGTTCCAGGGCGCGACGGTGAACACCACGCCCAAGGGCTGGCGCCGGATGAAGCGGGTAAAGCCTTCCCGGTCCCCTATGCCGAGGTCGGAAAGCGCCTCGGGCGCGATGGCGATCATGTGGCGGGCGCGTTCCTCGAAGCCGCCGACCTCGCCCGGGGCATAACGGATCGGGCGTCCCATTTGCCAGGTGATTTCGCCCGCGATATCGTCCTTGGCGGCGACGACGGCATCGACGGCGCGGGCACAGACCTTGGCCCGCTCGGCGACAGGCACGCCGCGCCAGACTTCCCCGGCCCGCACGGCCTTGGCCAGGGCCCGGGCGATGTCCTCCGGGGCCGCATAGGGACGCTGCACGTAGACGCTGCCGTCGACGGGCGAAACGGTTTTCAAGTCGCCGGTCATGGGGGCTTGTTATACCTCACGCCGGTCCCGGCGTCCTCCCCGGAAAACCCGGCCTTTAACGGGCGAAATTTAGCCCCAGGTCGAAGGCGTCGAAATTGCGCAACCGGCGGCCGGGATCGAGATCCGGCGTCGGCCGGTTGAGGATCAGCGGCACGCGCTGTTCGGTGACGCCGCCGTGGGAGCGGAGCGGCACGTCGAGGCCCGACAGGTCGTGGTGTTCGGCGCTGGAGCCCAGCACCTTGTGTTTTTCGGAAATCACGATCAGGTCGCCCATGCGCTCGGGCGGCAGTTCGAACTCCTTGCAACCCTCGGCGTTGCCATGGACGGCCAAAATTCCGTCCAGGTCCCGCAGACGGCCGGCAAGCGCGTCGGCGTCGGCGCCGTCCGACAGGTAGACGGTGCAGAACGAACCCAGCGCCCCGTGGTGGACGACATAGGGGTCGGTGATGGTCAACACCACGCGGGCTGTCCCCTTGAGGGTTCCTTCTTCTCGCCAGCCGTCCATGACATCCTGCAGGTAGATGACGTCGGGATCGCCTTCGGCGGTATGCTTGGCGTTCATGCCGTGGTCGGCGGTCAATACCAACACCGCGCCCAGGGCATCGAGCCTTTGGAAATAGCCGTCCATCATGGCGTAGAACGCATTCGCCGTCGGCGTGCCGGGGGCGTGCTTGTGCTGGATGAAATCGGTGGTTGACAGGTACATCAGGTCGGCGCGCCCGTCTTCGATCAGCTTCACACCGGCGGCGAAGATGAACTCGCTCAGATCGGCCGAATAGACTTCGGGGACGGGCAGGCCGACGTATCGGTCGGCGCGCTCGATGCCGTTTTTGGCGACCGTGGTCCGGTCCGATTTTTCCGACGAGAAACCGACCGCCCGGCCGCTTGAAAAGTCGAGGCCGTGGCCGAGCATGGATGTCAGCTTGTCCTTGGCGGTGACGACGGCGATCTTGGCGCCGGCGTCGAAGAAGGCCTTGAACAGGGTGTCGACCCAGAGAAACTTCGGCGTGTTCGTCATCACGTCCTCGCCGCTGTCGCGGTCGAAGAAGAAGTTGGCGCCGATGCCGTGGACCGACGGCGGCACGCCGGTGACGATGGAGATGTTGTTGGGGTTGGTGAAGCTGGGGATCACGCAATCGGCGCGCAGGTCGCTGCCGGTCTTGAGCGTCGGCCCGAGGAAGGGCATGGCGCCGTCGGCGACCGCCCGTTCGATGTAATCGGGCTCGGAGCCGTCGATGCAGACCACGACCACCGGCTGTTTGGGCCAGGCGTAGTCGCGGCCGTTGACGGTGACGGTTTCGGGAGTGTCGGGCATGAAATTAAGATAAGTCAAAAAAGGGGGATTTCTAAGACTTTTCGACCCGTACTAGGGGGCGCCGCTTTCGACGCCCATTTCCTCCATCACTTCGGCGATGGCCTCGAGCGCGCCTTTCATTTCGCTTTCGCCCAGTTGGCCGATGCAGCCGATCCGGAAACTGGGGGCGACGGTCAGCTTGCCGGGATAGATTACGTAGCCGCGCGAACCCAGCGCGTCATAGAAAGCCTGGAAATCGAACTTCGGATCGGCGGGCATCTTGAAGGTGACGATGATCGGCGCCTGCACTTCGTCCGCCAACAGGGTCTCGAACCCCAGCCCCCGCATGCCGTCGACGAGGATTTTGCAATTGGCGGCGTAGCGCGCATGGCGGCCGGCAGCGCCGCCCTCGGCATCGAACTGGTCGAGCGCCGCGTCGAAGGCGTTAATCACATGGGTCGGCGGCGTGAACCGCCATTGGCCGTTCTTTTCCATCGCCCTCCACTGGTCGTACAGGTCGAGGCTCAGCGCGTGGGCGTTGCCCTGGCATTGTTCCAGCGCCGCCCGCCGCAGGATGGCGAAGCCCATGCCCGGCACGCCCTCCAGGCATTTGTTGGACGATGCCATCATGCCGTCGAAGGGGATTGCCGAGGCGTCGAAAGGCAGGGCGCCGAAGGCGCTCATGGCGTCGATGATGAGGCGGCGTTGGTTTTCGGCGGTGATGCGGGCGATGTCCTCGATCGGGTTGAGGATCCCCGCCGTGGTTTCGCAATAAACCGCCACAACGTGGGTGATGGCCGAATCCGATTTCAATGCCGCTTCCAGGTCGTTCAGGTTTGGCGGGGTGTCCTCGGGGGTTTCCAGCACGTCATGGTCACGCCCGGCATAATCGAGGATCTGGGCCATGCGTTTTCCATAGGCGCCGTTGATCAGCACCAGGGCCTTGGCGTCCTTATTGGCGTCCCGGGGCGGAATCAGGGTACCGAGCGCGGCCTCGACGGTGAAGGTGCCGCTGCCCTGCAACGGCACGCAGACGTGGGTGTCGGCGGCGTTGGCGATGTCCAGCAGGCGGCGCAGCACCCGGGCATTGGTTTCGATGAACTGGGCGTCGCGCGAGCCCCAATCGTGCAGCATCGCCTCCTTGGTCGCCGCCGAAGTGGTCAAGGGGCCGGGGGTCAAAAGCCAGGGGTCTTTGGCGGCGGTCATGTCCGTTACCCTAACGCTTGCGCCAGGCCTGGGTGCGCCGCGCCAGGCCGCGGGTGAGGACGGCGTGCAGCAGCCGCGCGGCGCCGGCGGTGAGCACGATCATAACACCCATGGCGGCGGCCGAGGCCTGTTCGCCGGCGTCGTCCATGTTGAGCACCGCGACGGAGGCCAGCGCGGTGTCCGGCGAATACAGGAACACCACCGCCGACACCGTGGTCATGGCGTTGACGAACAGGTACATGGAAATATCCAGGATCGCGGGCACGCAGATCGGCACCGTGACCCGCCAGAAGGTCTTGTAGAACGGCACCTTCAGCGATGCCGAGACGGATTCGAACTCATTGTCGATCTGCTTCAGCGCCGTGATCGCGGTCAGGTGGCTGACGGTGTAGAAGTGGGTGATGGTGCAGATCACCAGGATCGGCAGGGTGTGATAGAGGAAGTTGAGCGGGTTGTCCGGGTGGTTGAAGAAGAAGATATAGGCCAGCCCCAACGACAGCCCCGGCACCGCCATCGGCATCATGACGAGGAACTGCATAGCGGCGCGCCCGGCCAGGAAGCCTTTGCTTTTTTCCACCAGATAGGCGCCGGTGAAAATGACGCAGGTGCCGATCACCGCCGTCCAGGAGGCCATTTTCACCGAATTGATATACGAATCCCAGCCCCCCCCGTCGCGTAGGGAGAAGTCGTAATGGGCGAGCGTGAGGGACAGGTTATAGGGCCAGAACTTGACCAGCGACGCGAACATCGCGACGCCCAGGATGCCGACGATGACAATACCGACCAACGCACAGAACGCGGTCATGATGGCGTCGAATCGGGGCGATGGTGTCGGCGCATAGGGAACGGCGCGCGCCGTCAGGATCGCCACTTGTTTGCGTTGGAGGATGCGGTCGGCGGCAAAGGCGATAATCGCCGGCACCAACAAGACCATCGAGACCACCGCCCCCATCTCGAAATCCTGGCGCCCGACTACCTGTTTGTAGACGTCCGTGGCGAGCACGTTGTACTGCCCGCCGACCACCTTGGGTACGCCGAAATCGGTAATAATCAGGGTGAAGGCGACGAAGCCCGCCGACACCAGCCCGTAGCGGATGCCGGGCAGGGTGACGGTGAAGAACGTCCGCACCGGCCCGGCGCCGAGCGATTGGGACGCCTCGTACAGCCGCGCGTCGCTCATCGACATGGCGATCATGATAATCATCAGCACATGGGGAAAGACATAGATCACTTCGCCCATGACGATGCCGATGGGTCCGTAAATTTCATTGCCGAACAACAGGAATGTCAGGAACCCCTGTTTGCCGAACATGAAAATCAGCGAAATCGCCGGCAGCAGCGACGGCATCAGGATCGGGATCAGGGCGATGCCCTTGAACAGGTTTTTAAACGCCATGCATGAGCGGGTCAGCGCATAGGCGTAAACGAAGGCCAGGGAAACGACGATAACCGTGCTGATCGAGGAAATGGTCAGGCTGTTGGCGACCGATTGGGATAACGCCGGCGTGGTGAAGAATTCGGTGAAATTATCCAGGCCGGTGAAGTTTCCGTCCCTGTCCTGGAAGCCTTTCGACAGCAATGCGTATAGCGGCAGCACAATGGCGACGAGAAGATAGAGCGCGATGGCGCCCAGAACGCCACGCATGATCCAGTCTTCGGAACTGACCTTGTGGCGGACGACAGCAGGGGCGGCGTGGGCGACGGCGGGGACCATGGCGTCAGATCAAGTCGTCCGCGTGGGCAAAGATTTCCCCGTACACGCGAATTTGGTCCATTGGCAGGGCGATGGTAAATTCCTGACCTTCTTTAATGTCCAGATCGCGGACCAGATTAATGGAAAAATCGGCACGGATCGCGGTCTTGCCATCGTCCTGAACCCGTAGCGTGGCGCGGTAGAAGGAGCCCAGGAATTCCAGCGTTTCAACCACCGTCAACACGGCGTTGTCGGAGTCTGGCGTGACGCCCCGGGTGGCCACATCCTCGGGCCGGATGCAGACGGTGATGGCGTCGTCTTTTTGGATTCCGTCCGGACTGTTGCTGGTGGTCAATTCGATATCGCAGACACACACTTGGGCCGGGTCGCCGGCGACGCCGGCAAGAAAATTCATGGTGCCGATGAAATCGGCGACGAAGGGATTGACCGGGCGGCTGTAGATATCCTGGGGCGTGCCGATTTGCTCGATCACGCCTTCGTTCATGACCACGATGCGGTCGGCCATGGTCAGGGCTTCTTCCTGGTCGTGGGTAACCATGATCGTCGTCACCCCCAATTGGTGCTGCAAGGCCTTGATCTCGTGGCGCAGGCGGACCCGCACCTTGGCGTCCAGCGCGCTCAGCGGTTCATCCAGCAACAGCAACCCCGGCTTGGTCGCCAGCGCGCGCGACAGGGCGACGCGCTGTTGTTGTCCACCGGACAGTTGCGCCGGGTATTTGTCTTCCTGGTCCACCAACCCGACCGATTCCAGAAGCTCGGCCACACGCTTGTCGATCTCGGGCTTGGACGTCTTGCGGCTGACCAGCCCGTAGGCGACGTTCTGGTGGACCGTCAGGTTGGGAAACAGCGCGTAGGACTGGAACACGATGCCGAAATCCCGTTCCAGGGGCGGCAGCCCGGAAATATCCCTGCCGCCCTGTTCGACTCGGCCGTGGGTCTGGATGTCGAGGCCGGCGATAGCGCGCAACAGCGTCGTCTTGCCGCAGCCCGACGGCCCCAGAAAACAAATGAATTCGCCCTCGAATACCTCAAGCGAGATGTCTTTCAGTGCCGTGAAGTCGCCGAACATCTTGGTCAGGTTCTCAACTTTGAGATAAGCGTCCTTGCCGGTCACCGGTTGACTCCCAAATCCCAGGCATTCCTAGATATAAAGCAAACCCCAGCCGCCCGGTCATGGGGGTCGGCTGGGGTGCTTTGAGGCTTTCTTGCGCCGGAGGCGTTACTTCTTCTTCGGCTCCGACTTGGCATCGTAGCGATCACGCCATTTGTTGAGAATACGGATGCGGTTCTTGGCCGCCCAGGCGAAGTCGTTCTTGATCATCTTCGACAGGATTCCCGGCGGGAAGTTCTTCACCGGCTTGGCGATGCCCGGCATGGCGACGACTGCGTATTCCCGGTTGTAGATCACCATCGCCTTCTTCGTCACCGACCAGTCGGCCAAGGCACGCGCGGCCTTGAGATTCTTGGTGTTTTTGACGATGGCGAATGATTCCAGGTCCCAGCCGATACCTTCGATGGGGGCGATGATTTCGATCGGGGCGCCCGCGTTCTTGGACTTGGCGCCGCGATAGGCGAAGGAAATGCCGATCGGGATTTCGCCGCGCGCCGCCAGTTTGCACGGCTTGGAGCCCGAATGGGTATAGCGCGCGATGTTGGTGTGCAGGGCGTCCATGTATTTCCAGGCTTTTTCCTCGCCCATCAACTGAATCCAACTCGACACGTCGAGGAAACCGGTGCCCGAGGAATTCGGGTTCGGCATGATGACGTGGCCCTTGTAGACCGGTTTCGTCAGGTCGGCCCACGACGTCGGCAGCGGCAGCTTGTACTTGCCGGCTTCGACCGTGTTGAAGCAGACGGAGGCGATCCAGGCCCGTTGCCCGACCCATTGCGGCGGGTTGTTGACCTGGTCGTAATACAGCTTGTCGAGCTTATCCAGCCCCTTCGGCGCGTAGCCCTGGAAATAGCCTTCGTTGCCCAGCATCATCAGACTGGTGGCGGCCAGGCCCCAGACGATGTCGGCCTTGGGGTTGGCTTTTTCGGCCATCAGCTTCGAGGTTACGATGCCGGTGGAATCGCGCACCCACTTGATGTTGATGTCGGGGTAATCGGCCTCGAAGGCCTTCTTGAACATTGACAGTTCGTCGGCTTCGATGGCGGTATAGACCAAGAGGTTGGTCTTGGCGAAAGCGCCGCCGGCGCCGAGACCGAGGACCATCAGGCCACTGGCGGCCACGGTCGTCAGTTGTTTAATTAATTTCATGAGCATGAATCCTATTCTCCCTGGTTTTGGGTGCCGATCCGACATGCCTCTAATCGTTAACCGGCGTTTTGTTCTTTTCGTCGATTACTGTACTGAATCGCAAGCCATGTTGCCAACAGAACCGACCGCCCGGGGGTGAATTTTCGATGATAGTTTACAACGCTTATAAGGGCCTTTTCCGGGCCGGGGCGGGGTCCGGACCCACCGCCGTCCCGGCCGGCGCCGAAAATACCGCCAGCGGCTCTTTGCCGGGGCCGCCGGCATGGACTTTCTGGTCGAAAACGTTCTGCAGGAAGAACAGGCCGATGAAACAGACGACGCCGGCGATCAGGGGCGTCACCACCCATCCGGCGCCGATGCCGCCGACCACCCGCCAGCGGATGCCGCGCCCGCCCTTGAGCAGGGCGATGCCGAGCACGGCGCCGACCACGGCCTGGGAGCTGGAAACCGGGACCAGGGGAATGGTCGGCAGGCCGTTGGACTGCAAAAAGCTTTCCAGGCCCTGACTGGCGAACAGGAACAGCACCATCGAGTGCGACATCACCACCACCCAGGCGGCGACCGGCGACAGCGGCATGATGCCGGTGCCGACCGTCATCATCACCCGTTTTGAATAGGTCACGACGCCGAGCCCGATGGCGAGGGCGCCGAGCAGGAACAACTGCTCCGTTGACGAGAAGGTGAACAGCCCGGCGAATTCGAAATCCGTGAACGGCGACGCCGGCACGAACACCCCCATGACGTTGGCGATGTTGTTGGCGCCCAGGCTGTAGGCGCCGAAAGCGCCGGCCAACAGAAGCCCGAGGCGGGTATAGGCGTCGAGGCGGATCAGGTGCAGCCTGGCCCGCGCAAGCACCATCGTCGTCGCCTTGAACAGGACCATGGCGAACCCGGCCGCCAGGATCGGAGAGATCAACCAGGTCGACAGGATCTTGGCCAGCGCCGTCGGATCGGTGACGGTGTCGGTGAACAGGTTCCAGCCGATGATGGCGCCGACGATGGCCTGGGTGGTGGACACCGGCAAACCGGCCTTGGTCATCAGGTAAACGGCCAAGGCGGCGGCGAACGCGGCCATGAAGGAGCCGGGAAGGGCGTCGATGGCGCCCAGCTTGCCGAGCGTCTCGGTGGTGCCGGCGCCGGAAATCACCGCCCCCAGGATCACGAACACGGTACACACCACGGCCGCCGTCGTAAACCGGATCATCCGCGTGCCGACGGCGGTACCGAAGACGTTGGCGGCGTCGTTGGCGCCCAAGGCCCAGCCCAAAAACAGCCCGCTGGTCAGGAAAAACAGGACCGAGAGTTCCATTGTCCGCCGCCTATGACCGAATCACTTAGGCGCGTTCAGACCGTGCGCTTTATGGCATAGATGGCGAGCCGGTCGGCCACGTCCTCGGCCCAATCGGGGATGTTGTCGATGTGCTCGACGAAGTTCCGCAGTTGGGCTTTCCGGCTGAGGTCGAGCTCGGAGTTGAAAATCGCCTTTTTCAGCTTCGTCGACACCTTGTCGGCCTCCTTCTCGTAGAACATGACCTTATGGTTGTGATCGCCGACCGCCTCGATGTTGCGGAAAAACGCCCGCGACGCCAGCACCAGGGCCTCCACCGACTCCACCGCCATGTCGGACAGGGTCTCGTAATCGGCGTGGTATTCGTCGGGGATCTCCGGTTTTTCGATGGAAAACGCCCACAGCGCCCCCTCGAACAGGTTCAGCAAGTGGTCCAGGTTCTCGATCAGCCCCAAAACGTCGCCCCGGGATTCCGGGATCAGGGTCTGGGCGTAGAGCTTTGTTTCGATGGCCCGCCTGAGATGGTCGGCTTCGCTTTCCATCTTGTTGACGTCCTGGAGCTTGTTCTCGAAATCCGTCGTGCAGCGGTCGCGGAGGTAAACCTTGACCGCGATCTTGAAATGGAGCGAGGATTGCGAAAGCTTGTCGAGGAATTCGTCGATCTCGTTCTCCAGCGCCCGCGTGCGCCTGAAAAGCGAAATATTCTTCGTTAGTTCCATGGTCCTTTCCTCCTTGTCACGCCGCCGAACGCCCCCGCCCCCGGGGACCGGGCGTCCCCTGGGCGTCCCTCGGACCGATGCTGGCGAAAATACCGTTGGGTAGGCGGCGGTTGAGTTGGCCGCCCCAAGCCGCCGCCAGTATAGGCCAAGATTGCGGAAGGAAAAGGCGTCTAACCGGCCAAAAACGGCAAAATGGCCGCCAAATCATGAAAAAAGCGCCTTTTGGGCGGTTTTTGCCGGCCGCCGGTTTTTCGCCGCTTCAACCGGCGAAGATCAGCTCGCCGTTCTTCGAGCACGATTTTTCGGCCAGGTCGACGAAATGTCCGGTGATGCTTTCCGGCGCCTTGAGCGTCTCCGGGTCCTCGCCGGGGAAGGCCTGGGCCCGCATGGCGGTCCGCGTCGGGCCGGGGTTGAGCAGGTTGACGCGGACGGGGGTTTTCGCCACCTCGGCGGCGTAAATCAGTGCCGTCATCTCCAGGGCCGCCTTGGAAACGGCGTAAATACCCCAATAGGGCCGGGCCTCGCGGGCGACGGTGGAGGTAACAAAGATGGCGCGCCCGGAATCGGACGCCCTGAGCAGCGGGTCCATGGACCGGATCAGGCGCCAGTTGGCGGTGACGTTGACGGCCAAAACCTGGTCCCAGGTTTCCGGGTCCGTATGGCCCAGGGGGCCGAGGGCGCCGAGCAGCCCGGCGTTGCCGACCAGGACGTCGAGTCTTTGGAAGCGCTCGTAAAGAGCCTGGCCGAGGTTGTCGATGGCGTCGAAATCGGTCAGGTCCAGGGGCACCAGGGTTGCCGCCTGGCCGGTGTTTTCCCGGATTTCGTCGTCGATTTCTTCCAATGCGCCGGCGGTCCGGGCCGTCAGCACCACGTGCGCCCCTTCCTCGGCGAAGCGCCTGGCGACGGCGGCGCCGATGCCCCGGGAGGCGCCGGTGACAAGGGCGATGCGCCCGTCCAGTCGTTTTTTGCCGGGCTTTTTGACCTTTGCGGGCATCCTTATTCCCGTTCGTCCAGCAACGACAACTGGTGCTGGGCCGGGTCATTGTCGTGGTCGATCAGCGGGATCGGGTAATCGCCGCTGAAACACGCGTCGCAGTATTGCGGCGCGTCGGGGTGCCGTGCTTTCTCGCCCAGGGCTCGGTACAGGCCGTCGATGGAAATGAACGCCAAGCTGTCGACGTCGATATGCCTGGCCATCGCCTCGACGTCGAATCTCGCCGCCATAAGCTCGTCCTGGCTGGGGGTGTCGATGCCGTAAAAACACGAATGGGTGGTCGGCGGGCTGGAAATCCGCATGTGCACCTCCTTGGCGCCGGCGTTGCGGACCATTTCGACGATCTTCAGGCTGGTGGTGCCGCGGACGATGGAATCGTCGACCAGCACCACGCGCCTGTCCTTGAGCCCGGAAGCGTTGGCGTTGTGCTTCAGGCGCACGCCCAGATGCCGGATATGGTCGGTGGGCTCGATGAAGGTGCGCCCGACATAATGGTTGCGGATGATACCGAGTTCGAACGGCACCCCGGCCTGCCTGGCGTAACCGATGGCGGCGGGAACGCCGGAATCGGGGACCGGCACCACGAGGTCGGCGTCGACGTGGCTTTCACGGGCCAACTCGGCGCCGATGTTCTTGCGCACGTCATAGACATTGCGGCCTTCCATGACGCTGTCGGGACGGGCGAAGTAGATGTATTCGAAGATGCAGAACCGGTTCGGCGACTTGCTGAAAGGCTTGATGCTGTGCAGGCCCTTGTCGTCGATGACGACGATCTCGCCGGGTTCCACGTCGCGGACGAATTCGGCGCCGATGATGTCGAGCGCGCACGTCTCCGACGACAGGATCCAGGCCTCGCCCAGCCGTCCCAGGACCAGCGGCCGCACGCCGTGGGAATCGCGCAGCCCGATCAGCTTTTTCTGGGTGATGCAGACCAGGGAATAGGCGCCTTCGATCTGGCTCAAGGCGTCGGTCATGCGGTCGACGACGCGCCCGTATTCGCTGATCGCGATCAGGTGGATGATGACCTCGGTGTCGGAAGTGGATTGGAAGATGCAGCCCCGTTGCACCAGCCTTTTCCGGATTTCGTAGGCGTTGGTGAGGTTGCCGTTATGGGCCACGGCGAAGCCGCCGAACTTGAAGTCCGCGAACAGCGGCTGCACGTTCCTGAGCACCGTTTCGCCGGTCGTCGAATAGCGCACATGGCCGATGGCGACGTGACCCCTGAGCCGGTTCATGACCTCGGGCGCGTTGAAGTTATCGCCGACCAGGCCCAGCGCCCGGTGGCTGTGGAACTGTTCGCCGTCATAGGCGACGATGCCGGCCGCTTCCTGGCCCCGGTGCTGGAGCGCGTGCAGGCCGAGCGCCGTGTGGGTGGCGGCGTCGGCAAGGCCGTAGATGCCGAACAGGCCGCATTCCTCTTCCGGCCGGCGCAGGTCCCCGATACCGGCGATACCGCCGGGGCGTGAAAGGGGCCTGGCCGGGGCGCCTTTCCTATCGGTCCTTGAGTATTTCATTCAGCCGATCCATTTGTTGACGCGCCTTTTCGCCGTACCCGGCGGCGTCGCCTTCCGGGGCACCGTCCTTCTTGTCATCGGCGCCCTTCGGTTTCGGCGCCAGCAACTCCTGCACCACGCGGCGCGTGCCGGACTCCTTGTCGTCGGCGTCTTTCTTTTCTTCGCTGTCCCCGGCGTCTTCCCCGGCGCCGAACCCGGCGGCGGGGAAGTTCTCGGGGATCAACGCCGCCAGCAGCGCCGCCCCGGGCTCGATCAACTCCATGGATCTGGCCTCGCTGATCCATTGCGGCCGGTCGTCCTGGGGATAGAACATCTCCAGCCCGATATAGGCAATACAAACAACCAAGGCGCCGCGCAGAAGGCCGAACAAAAAGCCCAGCGACCGGTCGACGGCGTTAAGCGTGCTGTCCTTCACCTTTTTCGATATTCGGCGGGTCAACAGCGACAAGATGACCAGGGAAAGGACGAAAATGACGATCCCGGCGCCGAAATCGGCGACGATATCGATGGTGGTCAGTTGCCGGGCATAGGGGCGGAGAAAAGGGAACCCGTGGAAGGTGGCGAAAATGGCGCCGATCCAGCCGGCCACCGACAGCACCTCGTGCACCAGGCCGCGGGCGTAGGCGAAGGCGGCGGAAATCAGCACCAACACGGCGACCCCGATATCGAGCGCATTGACGATCGGCACCTCGGCGGGGTTATCCATGGCCGCGTCCCCGGGTGTTGGCGGCCGCCACCGGCGGCCCCTCGTGTTGCCCGGCGTGTTGCCCTGGGCGTTGCCCGGGGCGTTGGCTGTCCGGCTTGGCGAACAACATCAGCAAATCTTCGAGGCGGGAGATTTCGGTGATCTCCATGGTCCCTTCCGGGGTTTTCTTGTGGTTTCCCCTGTTGTTTCCCTGGGCCCGGGATGGCGCCGGAATGATGGCGCGGCTGAAGCCCAACTTGGCGGCTTCCTTGAGCCGGGCATCGACCCGGGATACGGCCCTGACCTCGCCGGAAAGCCCGATTTCACCGAAGACCACCGTTTCCGGCGGTACCGGGACGCCGCTGAAGGAAGACACCAAGGCAGCGGCCACCGCCAAGTCCGCGGCCGGCTCGCCGATCTTCAATCCACCGGCGACGTTTAGGTACACGTCGCGGCTGCCGAGTGCAAGGCCGCACCGGGCCTCCAGCACGGCCATGATCATCGCCAGCCGGCCGGAATCACAACCGACCACCGCGCGCCTCGGGGTGCCCAGGGCCGAGGCGGCGGTAAGTGATTGAATTTCCACAAGAACAGGCCGGGTTCCCTCCATGCCGGCGAAGACGGCGGTGCCCGATACGTCTTCGTCGCGCTCGGCCAGGAACAGCGCCGACGGGTTGGCGACCTCGACCAGGCCGGCGTCGGTCATCTGGAAAACGCCGATTTCGTCGGTCGCCCCGTACCGATTCTTGACCGCCCTCAGGATGCGGAACTGATGGCTTTGGTCGCCTTCGAAGTACAAGACCGTGTCGACCATGTGCTCCAGCACCCGGGGGCCGGCGATCAGGCCTTCCTTGGTGACGTGGCCGACGAGGATGAGGGCGAAGCCCCGCCGCTTGGCCAGACGGATCAGTTCCTGG
>JADFMB010000209.1 GCA_022564115.1 Pseudomonadota bacterium | reverse complement strand
TATGAGGCGGCCAGAACACATCGGCCCGCGCCCTGGGGGCGTCGGAAACGCTTGCCGATGTGCCCTCATCGCCTGCGCGCCTCCTCCTGCCGAGGAAACGGGAAAAGCGATCGTAGGGGCGCAATTTAGATGATACAGGCTACTATGGCTCAGCCGAGGCGGTCCAGGGCCTCGTCCGTTTCGGCGACCAGGGCAGCCACCAGTTCCGCCGCCGGCATCGCCCTCGACAGGGCCGCCGATTGTCCCGACCACAGGGCCATGAAATCGCCTTTCCCGGCCTCGGCGCTGGCCTTGCGCAACGGCCCGGTCAGGGCGTTGAGGATCGGGAAGCCGGGGAATGTGTCCTCGGCGCCCGCCATCTCGCGCATATAGCGGTTCTCCAGGCCGCGGGCCAGGCGCCCGGAAAACGCATGGGTCAGCCTTGTTTCGCCGTCGCCGGCGTTCAACAGGGCCTGGCGGTATACCGGATGGGCCGAGGATTCCGGGCAGGTCAGAAAAGCCGTGCCCAGTTGCACGCCGCTGGCGCCCAAAGCCAGGGCGGCGGCGATGCCCCGGCCGTCGGCGATGCCCCGGCCGTCGGCGATGCCGCCGGTGGCGATCACCGGCACGTCCACCGCGTCAACGACCTGCGGCACCAGGGCCAGGGTTCCGACATGGCCGGATTCGTGAGGCGCCGCGAAGGTGCCGCGGTGGCCGCCGGCCTCGAAGCCCTGGGCGATGACGGCATCGACCCCGCCTTCGGCCAATAGCCTGGCCTCGGCGACGGTGGTGGCGGTGCCGAGGACGACGGATCCTGAGTCCTTGACCGCCTGAACGGCGTCGGCCGCCGGCAGCCCGAAATGGAAGCTGACGATGGGCGGCGACGCGGCCAGCACGGCTTCC
Source organism: Pseudomonadota bacterium (assembly GCA_022564115.1). Lineage (GTDB taxonomy): Bacteria > Pseudomonadota > Alphaproteobacteria > Rhodospirillales > Casp-alpha2 > Casp-alpha2. The sequence continues at coordinate 2,829 of JADFMB010000209.1, read as the reverse complement.
AATTGCTTAGGCCCGAAGGTAGGGCTGGACGGGACCGCCGCCGGCACCTCGCCCAAGCCGAATTCCTCGTAATAGGCCCGCAACCGGCCGCGCATGGCCTCGCCCCTTTCCTCGTCCAGAACCGGTTCTTTGTGGACGAAGAAATTGACGTTGAAGGCGCCGTTGGAGGCCGAGCGCACGGCCAGGCATTGGTCCGAGAACTGGTCCGGGGTCAGGAAGGCGCAGCCCAGCGGGCCCAGGCCGCCGGCGTTGGTGACCGCGGCCGCCAGTTCCGGCGTCGTCGAGCCCGCCATCGGCGCCTGGATGATCGGCAACTCGATCCCCAGAAGCTCGGTCAATTCGTTGGCTTTCCAGGACGCCATGGGTGCCCTCCTATGGGCGGGGCCGGAGTCTGTCACCGGGACGGGCCGTTTGCAACGCCACCGGGGCGGTTCTAGCATTGTCCAATTAAAAGGCGCCGGGGGGCGTAAAGGGGGGCGTCTTGACCCTGCAACCGCATCTGGTTTTCCTGGTCCTGCTGGCGGCGGTGCTGCACGCAAGCTGGAACGCCTTCGTCAAGGCGTCCGGCGACCGGCTCCTCAACTTCACCGCCATCCGCGGCACCGGCACGATCATAGGCATGGTGGCGGCGTTTTTCGTCCCTCTGCCGGCGGCCGAGGCCTGGCCCTATCTGATCGCCGGGGTGGCCATCCACAACGCCTATTACGTTGTCCTTTTGCAGGCTTACCGGTTCGGCGACCTGAGCCACGTCTATCCGCTGGCCCGCGGCATCGCGCCGTTGACGGTAGCGGTGCTGGCGGCGCTGTTCGCCGGCGAGACGCCGAGTCTCAACGGAATCATCGGCATCGCCATGGTGTCGTTCGGCATCATCAGCCTGATGTTCGCCGCCGGGCCTCTGGGGGGAAATAAAGCCGGGGCGAAAGGCGGGACCCGGAAGCCGGTCCTGCTGGCGGTGGCGACGGGGCTGTTCATCGCCAGCTATACGGTCGTCGACGGGCTCGGCATCCGGCTCGGCGCGACGGCGCTCGGCTATATCGTCTGGCTCAACATCGGCGAAGGCATTCCGTTCATGGCCTGGGCGGCGGTGACCCGGCGAAAAGAAATGAGAGCGTTCCTGAAAGTCAACTGGCCCCGGACCACCGGCGGCGGGGTGATGATGGTGACGGCCTATGCCCTGGTCCTTTATGCCCTTTCCGAGGGCGCCATGGCCTCTGTTTCGGCCCTGCGCGAGACGTCGGTGCTGTTCGCGGCCCTGATCGGGGTGGTGTTTCTGGGCGAACCCTTTGGCAGGCCGAGGATCGTTTCCGCCGCCCTGATCGTCGCCGGGGCGGTGCTGTTGCAGGTGGCGGGCTGAAAAACGCTTTTTCGGTCCTTGGCATGAAGTGTGATCCGGTTCACAGACCCCAATCCCGGCACCGTGCTATCAATGGTTATTATCGGGGATACCCCGCCGGGCCTTGGTGTTCACGGTCGGGCCTCACGGTGTTTTGAAGGAAATAGAAGGTCAAAAACGTTGCTTCATCCCTTCGAAAGGATACATGATTATAACCATGGGAAAGCGCCGAAGGGGTCAACCGGGGCGCGGGAAGGGATGTTATCAACACGCGTTTCAGGCAAATGGTGACATCGTCATGAAAAACGTTTCAACAGCAGCCAAGTTTACCTTTTTGATCGCCGGCCTGGGCCTTCTCGCCGCCTGCGCCGGAAGCGGCGGCACGGGCTCCGACCCGGTGCAGAATCACATGACCATCGCCGGCGAGCACCAGGTGCTGCTGCGGGTGACCATCGCGGAGATGAGTCGACAGGCCACGCGCCAGCTCGGCATCAACGGGTATCTGGCGGGCGACAACTTCCAGGATGTGTTCGTTCTTAATAATATCGCCAATATCAACCCCGCGAACATCGGCGCGGTGGACGGGGCCCCGGCCACGGGGCCCATTCCGTTTGCCGTCGGGGGAGGGGGCATCGCGGTGAGCCAGGCGACGACGCTGTCGCTGGGGTTTCCGCGGGTGCAGATGCAGGTGTTCCTCCAGGCGCTGCGCGAGAACGGCCTGTCACGCACGTTGGCCGAGCCGAACCTGATTACGCTGAGCGGACATGAGGCGGAGTTCCTGGCCGGCGGGCGGTTTCCGATTCCCGTGCCCCAGGGCGGGGCGGGCGGCTCGACGGCCATCACCATTCAGTACGAGGAATTCGGGGCCCGAATTCGCTTCCTGCCCGTCGTGCTGGGCGGCAACCGAATCCGCATGACCGTCTCGCCCGAGGTCTCGGAGTTGGACTTCACGTCCGCGGTGAACCTGAGCGGGTTTGTCGTGCCGGGGCTGACGCAGCGTAGCGCCACAACGACGGTGGAGCTGGCGAGCGGCCAGACGATTGTGATTGCGGGCCTGCTCAGGGATGAGGTGCGGGCGAACTCGACGAAAATCCCGTGGCTGGGTGACGTCCCGATTCTGGGCTCATTATTCCGCTCGGTGCGCTACCAGCGCAATCAAACGGAGCTGGTGGTGATGGTGACGCCGGAGATCGTGGCCCCGCTGAACCCGGACCAGGTGCCGCCCGTGCCGGGTGAGGATTTGGTGGATCCGACGGACTGGGAGCTGTTCGGCCTGGCGCTGTTGCAGGGCGGTGAGTCGCCGTTTTCCCACGGCGTGTTCCCGCCCGAGACGCCGGTGCCCACTGGCGTGGATGGATCGGTGTTGCCGGGTGCAGTGCAGGGTCCGTTCGGGCCGTCGTCGCAGATCCCGCGGTTCCCGGGCGGCCCGGGGCTCGCGACGCCGCCGGGGCCGCTGTTCGGCCCGTGGGGCCCGGCGAGTCTCGCCAACGAATCCG
>JADFMB010000038.1 GCA_022564115.1 Pseudomonadota bacterium | reverse complement strand
CTTCGTCGGCCAGGAGCTGTCAAAATCCGAGCGCCCCGAGCTGACCAGCGCCAGCATCGTCATCTCGGGCGGGCGCGGCATGCAGTCGGGCGAGAATTTCAAGCTCCTGGAAGACATCGCCGACCAATTGGGCGCCGCCGTCGGCGCCAGCCGTGCCGCCGTCGATGCCGGTTTCGTTCCCAACGACTATCAGGTCGGCCAGACCGGCAAGGTGGTGGCCCCGGACCTTTACATCGCCGTCGGCATTTCCGGCGCCATTCAGCACCTGGCGGGAATGAAGGATTCCAAGGTCATCGTCGCCATCAACAAGGACGGGGAAGCGCCGATCTTCCAGATCGCCGACTACGGCTTGGTCCAGGACCTGTTCGAGGCGCTGCCGGAACTGTTATCGGAACTGGACAAACAGGATTAAACGGGCTCCCATAGCGCCCAGAGGGTGGAAAAATGACCGTGGAATTTAAAAAGATCGGCATCATCGGCTGCGGCCAGATGGGCAAGGGCATCGCCCACGTGTGCGCCATCGCCGGGCTTGACGTGATCCTGATGGATGTCAACGCCGAGGTCGTCAAAAAAGTCAAAGCCGACATCGAAAAGGGCATGGACCGCCGGGTCGAACGCGACGAAATATCCGAAGACGACAAGAAAAAGGCCCTGGACAGGATCTCCACCAGCAACGATTACAAGGGCTTCAAGGACTGCCAACTGGTGATCGAGGCGGCGACCGAGGACGAACAGATCAAAAAAACGATCCTCAAGGACCTGTGCAAGAATTTGGACGCGGACACGATAATCGCCTCGAACACGTCCTCGATCTCGATCACCCGGCTGGGCGCGCGGACCGACCGCCCGGGCAAGTTCGTCGGCATGCATTTCATGAACCCGGTGCCGAGGATGGACCTGGTGGAAATGATCCGCGGCATCGCCACCGATGAAGACACCTTTCAGGCGGTACGCGGCCTGGCCAAGAAACTGGGCAAGACGCCGGTCAACGCCGAGGATTTCCCGGCCTTCATCGTCAACCGCATCCTGTTGCCGATGATCAACGAGGCCATCTATACCCTGTACGAAGGCGTCGGTTCGGTCGAGGCCATCGACACCGCCATGAAGCTCGGCACCCGGCATCCCATGGGGCCGCTGGAACTGGCCGACTTCATCGGCCTCGATACCTGCCTTGCGGTCATGCACGTGCTGCATGACGGGCTCGCCGATACCAAATACCGGCCGTGTCCGTTGCTGGTCAAATACGTCGAGGCCGGCTGGCTCGGCCGCAAGACCGGCCGCGGCTTCTACGACTATTCGGGCGACGAGCCGGTGCCGACGCGGTAGGCGTCCGCCCGGGCCTGGTGCGCCGAGGCCAAGGCGAAGACATGACATCGACCAACACCCAAGTGCTATTTCGCCGCCAGCCCCAGGGCCTGCCGACGGAAGACGACTTCGAGATCGTCGAGACCCCGTTGCCCGAACCGGGGCCGGGGCAGTTCCTCGCCAAAAGCCTCTATCTTTCCCTCGATCCCTACATGCGGATGCTGATGGGCGGCGGCTGGACGTTCCTCGGCCAGGGGATGACGCCGGGCCAGGTCATGGTCGGCCGCACCCTGGGCGAGGTCATCGAAAGCGACCACCCGGACTTAAAGCCCGGCGACCATATCGTCGGGCGGCTCGGCTGGCAGGAATACGCGGTCTCCGACGGCGCCGATCTGGATTTCAAGGTCGAGCCCAAGGAAGGGGTGCCGCTGACCGCCTACATGGGGGCCTGCGGGTCCAACGGCACCACCGCCTGGGCCGGCCTGAAGATGATAGGCCTGCCCAAGGAAGGCGAAACCGTCCTCGTTTCCGCCGCCGCCGGGTCGGTCGGCAGCGCCGTCGGCCAAATCGCCAAGGCCATGGGCTGCCGGGCCGTCGGCATTGCCGGCGGGGCGGAGAAATGCCGTCTGGTGACCGAAGAGTTCAACTTCGATGCCTGCTTGGACTACAAGAGTGGCGACCTGGGCGGCCAGATCAAGGACGCCGCGCCCGACGGCATCGACGTCTATTTCGACAACGTCGGCGGCGAAATGCTGGATATTGTCCTGGCGTTGATGAACGCCAAGGGACGCATTCCGGTGTGCGGGGTGCTGTCGCAGTACAACGCCGGGGACGACTATTACGGCATCACCAACACGCGCCTGATCTTCGACAAGCAGCTTCGCCTGCAGGGGTTCCTCAACAGCGAATTCCGCGACCAGTGGCACCGGGCCCGAGCCGAGCTGGAGGATCTGGTGGCGTCGGGAAAGCTCAAATACCGGGAAACCGTCGCCCAGGGGCTTAAAAGCGCGCCCCAGGCCTTCATCGGCATGCTGCAGGGGCAAAACCTGGGCAAGCAGTTGGTGAAGCTCGCCTAATGTAATTCCGCCCTGAGCTTCTGGCGGTAGACGTCGATCACCACCAGCTTGCCTTTTTCTTCCTTGTGCCAGAACTATAGGGAACCGATTTACCCCCAAACAGGGCTTGAACACGAATCTGTCCTGTTAACGGGTATTTGTGCCGATTACTTTTTTTAATCGACGCCAAATTCACTAGATCATCGAAAGCCGCTTTCCGTTCGGGAGGCGGTTTTCTTTTTTAGCGTCATCAGACTTAACCCCCAGAAATGAGAAAACCCCAATGCCCAACCCCCTAAGATTGAAAAGAACCCTTGATCCTTCTAGCAATGTTGACCTGGACGATGTGATTGTCGCCAAACGATCATTGTCACGATTAGGTTATTACGAGGTGCCGGATTTCGGCCTCACACGTTTTCCCGACGAATCGCTTTTCGACGGGATCAAAAGTTTCCAACGCGATACCGGCTTGAAAGTCGATGGAATCGCGAAACCGGATGGCCCGACGATCCAGACCCTGGGCCAACGGGTTTCCAGGCTGAAATCCTTGGTCACTCCCTCCGGTTATCAAAAGGCGGCGTCCAAGCCCGATGCACCGACGCCTGAGGAATGCGATCACCATTTCTACAAAGTAGACATTCCTGTGTGCCGTGCGATAGAAAGGAGACGCGGCAAACGGGCGGCTGCCCGCTGTTACCATTCTGCTGCAGCACGATATGCCGCCTGCCTGTCGGGTACGCCAATCAATCAACTACCACCATTGGATACGTGGAACAATTGACAGAAGTCGTAAGAACACTTCGGGGAGTGAAAGAGGGGTCGGAAGGCTCCTCTTCCCCGATCATTGCCCAAATCTTCACTCCCGAAAAAACCGATGGTCAGAATGATTACTCTTGCGTGGTCCGTTGTCCGGACATACTGGACAACGACAAGAGGATCTTCGGCGTTGACGCCGATCAAGCCCTTGAGGTTTCCGAATTCTTCATCCACACGCTTTGGGAACATCACGGGATCGTGCCCTGTCCGTGATCCTATTGAACGCCGGATTCGTTCCAGGAGCGAACCGTCGAAACGCCTGCGGGGTGAAAACCTGGGCAAGCAACTGGTGAAGCTGACTTAGTGTAATTCGGCGCGGAGCTTCTGGCGGTAGACGTCGATCACCACCAGCTTGCCCTTTTCTTCCTTGTGCCAGAACTGCCAGCCGTTGCACGCCGGCGCCTTCTGCACGTAGGCCCCGACCTGATGGATGGAGCCGCGGAAATCGCCGGTCACCAGCGAGCCGTCGGCGCTAACCTTGGCGGCATGGCGGCGGCGGTGGTCGGTGAGCGTGGTGCCGGGTTCGACGATGCCGCGTTCGACCAGCCAGCCGAAGGGGATGCGCGGCTCGTCCCGCTTGGCCGGCGTGCTCAGCAGTTCCACCTCGGCGACGGGGTGGACTTTGGCCAGCCGTTGCCGGGCCAGCTTGACGTAACCGGAATCCTGCTCGATGCCGAGGTAGCGCCGGCCCAACTTCTTGGCCACCGCCCCGGTGGTGCCGGAGCCGAAAAACGGGTCCAGTACCAGGTCGCCGACCTCGGTCGCCGCCAGCACGACTCGGTGCAGAAGCGCCTCGGGCTTTTGCGTCGGGTGCGCCTTCTTGCCGTTCTTTTTCAGCCGCTCCGGACCCGTGCACAGCGGCAACAGCCAGTCCGAACGCATCTGTAAATCGTCGTTGAGGTTCTTCATCGCCTCGTAGTTGAAGCGGTAGCGCGACTCCTTGTCGCGCGCGCACCAGATCAGGATTTCATGGGCATTGGTGAAGCGCCGGCCGCGGAAGTTGGGCATCGGGTTGGTCTTGCGCCAGACGACGTCGTTGAGGATCCAGTATCCAATATCCTGCAACGCCGCGCCGACCCGGTAGATGTTGTGATAGGAGCCGATGACCCACAGGGTGCCGTCGGGCTTCAACAGCCGCCGCGCCGCCTTGAGCCAGGACGTGGTAAACCGGTCGTAGGCCTGGAAGGTGTCGAAGTGGTCCCAGTCGTTGTCGACGCCGGCGACGCGGGTCTGGTTGTTGGGGCGCAGAAGCTCGCCTTCGAGCTGCAGGTTATAGGGCGGGTCGGCGAACACCATGTCCACGGACGCCTTGGGCAGCCCCGCCATGACCTCGAGGCATTCCCCATGAATGACTTTATTGTCTTCGACTTTTCGATCCCTGCCCATGGCTTGGACAATGGGCAAGCGGGGACTCGCCGTCAACAATTAAATAGATTCAATGACTTAGGAGAGAATCGGGACTCAAGATATGGGAGTCGGGACTGTCTAAGCCCCCATATCTTGCGGCTCCAGGAGCCTGCGGATGGGTGCGAAGCGGCGCCGGTGCTGGGGCGTGACGCCCAGGCGCTCAAGCGCCGCCTGGTGTTCCGGGGTGCCGTAGCCGGCGTTCCTCTCCCATCCGTAGCCGGGGAAGTCGCCGGCCAGGCCGGCCATGATCCGGTCCCGGGTCACCTTGGCGGCGATCGACGCGGCGGCGATGGAAAGGCTGATGGCGTCACCCCGGACCACGCACCGGGCCGGGCATGAAAGCTCGGGCTCCCGGTTGCCGTCGACCAGCGCCAAGTCGGGGCGAAAGGGCAAGGCCTCGACGGCGCGGGCCATGGCCAGCATCGTCGCGCCGAGGATATTGAGGTCGTCGATCTCGGCGACGTCGGCCAGGCCGACGCCGATTTGGGCCTCGGCGCCGAGCCTCTCGAACAAGGCTTCGCGCTTAGCGGGCCTGAGCTTCTTTGAATCGTCGAGTTCCGCCACCAGCACCGGCGACAGGCCGGCCCGGTCCAGGATCACGGCGCCCGCCACCACCGGCCCCGCCCATGGGCCGCGTCCGGCCTCGTCGATGCCGCAGACGACGGCGTGGCCTTGGGCCACCGCTTCGTCCTCGAGGCTGAAATCAGGCATCTTTCCGGCGCCTCTTGGTTGGCCTTTTCTTGCCGCCGGGCTTGTCCTCGTTGGCCGGGGTCCCGGGGAGGATGATCCCGGCCTCCCCCCCGGAACTCCCCGCAGCGCGCCGCTTGCGGCGTTGCCGCCGGCGCCGCAGCCACAACGCCGACGCCCGCAGCCCCCACATGGTCTTCGACGACGCCTTGTCCAGGGTCGCGGCGACGAATTCGGTTTCCGGCCCGTAGACCAATTTCAACAATTCGCTCCCCGAGGTGATGCCGCGTCCGGCCAGGACGCGCAGGCGCCGGCCGGTGACCACCCATAACGGAGACAGCGCCATGCTCAACACCGTCACCGCGACGACCAGGCGAAGGTCTTCGTCGCTGATGACGCCGGCCTCGATCCCGACCACCGACAACAGGAACGAAAACTCGCCGATCTGGGCCAGGACGATGCCGGCGACGAAGGCCTGGTGCCAGGGTTGGCCGATGAGCCTCAAAAACCCGACGTTGAGCGCCGTCTTGAACACCGACACCATCAGGAACAACAACAATACGGTGCCGAAATTGGACCAGATATAGTCGAGGTCGATCAGCAGTCCGATGGACAGGAAGAACACCATCATCAGGATGCTCTGGATCGGCCGCGTCGCCTCCAGCATGGCGTGGCGTTCGCGGCTGTTGCCGATGATCAGCCCGGCGATAAACGCGCCATAGGCCGCCGACAGCCCCAAAAGCCCCGTCACCGCGGCGCAGCCGACGCAAAACGCGACCGCCGCCAGGGGCTTCAGGTCGGCGTTGCCGGCGACCATGGCGGCGAAGGGCAGGCTGATCTTTCGGCCGCGGCTGAGATATAGGATCAGGGCGACCAAAAAGGCCACCGACAGGGCGATCTTGGGCACCGCGATCCAATCGAAGCCGTCCCCTCCGGCGGCGGCGATGCCGAGCATCATCGGCACCACCGCCAGGTCCTGGGCGATCAGCACGGCGACGGTGATGCGGCCCGAGCGCGAGCGGAGCTCGCCGATGCCGTCCAGGATCTTGATGGCGACGGCGGTCGACGACAGGGCGACGACGAAACCGAGCAGCACCGCCAATCCGGTCGGCCAGCCGAAGGCCATGGACAGCAACAGCATGACGCCGACCGAGGCGCCGATCTGAAACCCCGTCACCAGCATGGCGAAGCCCCAGATTTTGCGGAACGAGCGCAAGGAAAGCTCCATGCCGATGATGAACAGCAACATCAGCACGCCCAGTTCCGCCAGCACGTCGATCTGTTCGCGGTTTTCGACCACCGCCAGCGCCGACGGGCCCAACAGCACCCCGGCCAGGATGTAGCCGACCAGGGCCGGCTGGCGCAGCCTTTCCATGGCCATGCCGCAGACCAGCGCCGCCAGCACGACGACGGCGATCCCGGTCAGGTTGGAATGGGCCGCCGTCTGGGCGGCGACCTCGGCGGCGGTTTCGACGGCGCCGCCGAGGACTTCCTGGACCCCTTGGACCGCTTCGCGGGCACCCTGGACCGCGCCTTCGACGGCTTCCCGGGCGCCCTTGACGGCGCCTTCGGCGGCCTGTTCCAGGGGACCTTTCTTTGCTTCCTCGGCCATTTTCAAAACTTAGCACGGCCCCCGAAAGGGGCAAAACGGTGGCATCGATTCTGTGGATAAAATCGCCGGAAAATCCGTTTCTGGGCGGCAAAAAACCCAAAAACCTCACTTTTACCGGGTTTCAGAGGGGGCTACCGGCGACAATTGCATTTATGGTATAATGCCCCAGGAGGTGAAGATGGCACGCGTTATGATCAACTGCCCGGAAACCGGGGAACCTGTTTTCACGGGCATGAACTTTGACTGGCCATCTTTTGAAAGCGTGAAAATCGGCGAAAAGTCGGTCCGGTGCAGCGCCTGCGGCGACGAGCACACATGGAAAAGACCCGACGCCTATCTCGAGGAAGACGGCGGCGGCTAGAGATTATCGGCTGGTCAAAGGAACGCAAAAAACGCGACGGAATGAATGACCGCCACTGGAAGGCGCTTTCGTGCGCCGGAGTGGAGTATTGCCGTCGGCCCCGCTTTTGGCGGGTTTTTTTTGCCTCGAAATGGGGCGGCTAAAAAAGCCGCAACTGATCGCCGGATTTGGGTTCCGGGGGCGGGACGCGGAATTGCGACCTATCCATGCCGAATTCCTGGGGGCGTTCCTTATTTAGATTCAACCTCTTGCAGGCGAGATCGAAACGCTGGGCCAGAAGCTCGGCCCGCTGGCCGGTGCCTTTCATGCGGGTCTTGAATTCCGAATCGTAGAGCCCGCCGCCCCGCGTCTCGCGCACTTGGTTGAGTACGTGATCGGCCATGTCCGGGACGTGGGTGCGGAGCCATTCGGTGAACAACTCCTTCAGCTCCAGCGGCAGGCGCAACAGGATATAGCCGGCACCGGTGGCCCCGGCTTCGGCGGCGGCCTCCAGGATCCGCTCCAGCTCGGCGTCGTTGAGGACCGGGATCATCGGCGCCGCCATCACCGTCACCGGCACGCCGGCGTTGGATAAGGTCCGGATCGCGGCCAGCCGCTTGTCCGGCCTCGGCGCCCGGGGCTCCAGCGTCCGGGCCAGCTTCGGATCGAGGGTCGTCAACGACACCGCGACCGCGGCCAGGCCACGCGCCGCCATCGGCGCCAGGATATCGATGTCGCGGCAAATCAGGTCGGATTTCGTGATCACGCTTACCGGGTGGTTGAAGCGCGACAGCACCTCCAGCACCTGGCGGGTGATCTTGTGGCGGCGCTCGATCGGCTGATAGGGGTCGGTGTTGGAGCCGATGTTGATGACCTGGGGCTCGTAGCCCGGTTTCGACAGTTCCCGTTCCAGGAGCTTCGCCGCCTCGGGCTTGGCGAACAGGCGGCTTTCGAAATCGAGCCCCGGCGACAGCCCCAGGTAGGCGTGACTGGGCCGGGCGTAGCAGTAGACGCAACCGTGCTCGCAGCCGCGATAGGGGTTGATGGAACGGTCATAGGGGATATCGGGCGAGGTGTTGCGGGTGATGATGGTCTTCGGGCGCTCCAACGTCACCGTTGTCCTGAGCGGCGGCAGGTCTGCGTCGTCGAGGTCCCAGCCGTCGTCCACGGCCTCCCGGCTCTCGGGCTCGAAACGGCCCGAGCGGTTGGTCACCGCGCCGCGGCCCTTCAGCCGCCCTGCGAGTTCAGGATAATCCATAGCCCTTGATAACCGAAAGATCGGAACATTTCAAGAACATTTAGCAGGAATATCGGCTCCTCCCGTTTTCTCAAAAGTTGTTGTATACTGGAACCACTACACGGAAGGGGGGAGGCCGTTATGTTCAGACGATTTCCGGTACTTCTAATTGTATTTGCCATCACGACGATTTTGGCTTCGTGCAAAACAGCCGAAGATTTCTATGGCTCAGGCCCTCTAACTTTAGCGCCGAATATTAAGAAGTTTGTCGATAGTTACACAAAGGTAGGACAAACAAACGTTGTTGCCGTCCGCACGGACGGAAGATATGCAACCGCTTCGTGGTGTGGAGCTTTGGCCTGTTCGGGAGGGGGAGAGGAAAATGAGGCGTTGTACAGCTGCGAATCCAAAGGTGGCAAATGCTGGATTTACGCAATGAATGGATATGTTGTTTGGAAAGGTCCCGTCACGGTTTCTGGACAAGGGGGTGCGACGGCGGCGAAGATCAGTGAAGGCTTGGAAAAATACAGTGATAAAATTATCTGTAAATTTGCCATCGACCGAACCGGGCAAACTCCGAAGTGGAATGAAGGTTCATGGAAGAGATTCAACGCGGACGAAGCAAAGCGAAGGGGACTAACCGTCGCTGATTGTTTGAAATATTGAGCATAAAAAAACGGCTTCCAAAAACCTTTCTCAACTTACCCCCCACCCCTCCCTGTAAGCCCCACCGCTGGGTGTGTTATCAATGGGCGTTTACGGCAACCCATTGGAGCCCCCGCGCCCGTGCTCAGCATCGTCATCCCGACCCTCAACGCCGGCAACGAGCTGGCCCAGACGCTCGAGTACCTCAAGGGCGCCGGCGTGGCGGGCGAGTTCATTGTCGCCGACGGCGGTTCCGTCGACGCGACGCCGGTGATCGCCGCCGAGGCGGGGGCCAAATTCACCGCCGATACGGGCGGCCGCGGCCCGCAACTGGCCGCCGGCGCGGAGATGGCGACCGGGAGCTGGCTGTTGTTCCTGCACGCCGATACCCGCCCGCAGCCGGGATGGAACCACGCCGTCAACGACTTCATGGCCAAACCGGAAAACCGCTTCCGGGCCGCCTATTTCACCTTCGCCCTCAACGACCCGGCACCGGGGGCGCGGCGGCTCGAAGCCCTGGTCCGGTGGCGGTGCCGAATTTTCGCCCTGCCCTACGGCGACCAGGGACTTTTGATCAGCCGCGAATTTTATGACCTCCTCGGCGGCTTCCATCCCTTGGCGCTGATGGAGGACGTCGACATGGCCGGGCGCATCGGGCGGCGGCGGCTCAGGCTTTTGCCGGTCGCCGCCGTGACCTCGGCCGAGCGCTACCGCAAGGGTGGATACTGGTTGCGCCCGGCCCGCAACCTGCTCTGCGTCGGGTTGTTTTTCGCCGGCTTTCCGCCGCGCATGATCGGCGACCTTTACGAATGACCCTCGTCCATCACCTCGTCGTCTTCGCCAAGACCCCCAGGCTCGGCCGGGTCAAAACCCGCCTCGGCCGCGACATCGGCGCCGTCGCCGCCTGGGCTTTTTACCGCCGCGCCTTGGGATCGGTCTTGAGGCGCCTCGGGGACCATCGGGGGGGCGGTGGGCGGCGCTGGCGGTGCTGGCTCGCCATCACCCCGGACGCCGACATCCACCTGCGCCGCTCCTGGCCCGGCGGTTGGTGGCGGGTCAACCAGGGCGAAGGCGACCTGGGCGCCCGCATGGGCCGCCTCGCCAGGGCATTGCCGCGCGGCCCGGTGGTCATCGTCGGCGCCGACGTGCCCGCCATCCGGCGCCATCACATTACCGCCGCCTTCAAGGCGCTGGGCAACCACGACGCCGTTTTCGGCCCGGCGGCCGACGGCGGCTATTGGCTGGTCGGGCTGAGGCGGCGGCCGAGATTCGCGGACGTTTTCAACCGTGTCCGCTGGTCGACGGAACAGGCGCTTTCCGACACCCTCGAAAACCTGAACCCCGGCCACACCCATGCGCTGCTGGAGACCCTGGAAGACATCGACGGCGGCGAGGCGTACAGGCGTCTTAATCGAACGCGAAAGCCGCCATCGACAGGTCGCCGTCCATGAAGCCCTGGTGCAGTATCCGACCCTTGGCTCTCTCGCCGCCGGCACCCAGCGCCACCAGCAAAGGCAGGTAGTGCTCGTCGCGGGGATGGGCCATTTCCCCGTCGGCGCTGGCGCTCCGGTAATCGACCAGGGCCTCGCCGTCGCCAGCCTCGACGGCGGCCGCCAGCCAATCGTCGAAGCGCCGGGCCCAGTCCGAGACCTCGGTCGAACCGGGGCGGAAGCAGCTCAGGTTATGCACCGCCCCGCCGCTTGCCAGAACCAGCACCCCGTTGTCGCGCAGCGGCGCCAGCGCCCGGCCGAGTTCCAGGTGCGCCGCCGGCCCCCGGCCGGGCTGAACGGAAAGCTGGGTCACCGGCACGTCGGCGTCGGGGTACATGAGCATCAAGGGAATCCAGGCCCCGTGATCGAGGCCCCGCCCGCCCGTGACGGCGCACGGGATGTCGCGGTCGGCCAACAGATCGACGACCCGCCGGGCCAGATCCGGCGCCCCGGGGGCCGGGTAGCGGAGTCGGTACAGGGGTTCGGGAAAGCCGGAAAAATCATGAATGGTCTCGGGTTCGATAACGCCCAGGACGGCGGGCGCCTTCGTCTCCCAGTGGGCGGAGACGCACAGCACCGCTTGCGGCCGCCCGAGCGAGTCCCCGAGCCCCTTCAAAAACGCGGTGACGGATGAGTCCTGGACGGCGATGGTCGGCGCGCCGTGGGAGACGAAGATGCTGGCGAAGGTTCCGTCCGTCATCCCCAAGACCCCATCGTTCGCCCTTTTCCGTGCCCCCCGGCCCGGCCCGGGATGGGTCTTATTGTTCCTTCAGGCGCGGCATCAACTCGACGAAATTGCACGGCCGGGTGCGGATGTCGAGTTGATGGACGAGGATTTCGTCCCAGGCGTCCTTGCACGCGCCGGGCGACCCCGGCACGGCGAACAGGTAGGTGCCGTTGGCGACCCCGGCGGCGGCCCGCGACTGGATGGTCGAGGTCTTGATCTTCTGGTAGCTGATCATGCGGAACACCTCGCCGAAGCCGGGGATGTCCTTTTCCGAGACCTGGGCCAGCGCTTCCGGCGTCACGTCGCGGCCGGTGAGGCCGGTGCCGCCGGTGGTGATGACGACGTCGATTTCCGGGTCGTCGATGTATTCTTGCAGCTTGCCGGCGATCAGGCCGATTTCGTCCTTGACGATGTCGCGGGCCCGCAGCTTGTGCCCGGCGCCTTCGAGGCGTTCGACCAGGGTATCGCCGGACCGGTCGTCGTCCAGGGTGCGCGTATCCGATACGGTCAAAACGGCGATGTTGACCGCAAGGAAAGTTTTTTTATCGGCGTGCCCCATCGCGTTCCGCGACCTCGGTCGGTTCCTGACCAAGGGCGGTATACACCGGCCACCGGCCTTCGGCAATGGCGTCCAGGGACGGCGCGTGCTGTCCCAAACGGTTGCGGTAGATCCAAAGGTTGCTCAGCACCTTCTCGATGAAAATGCGGGTTTCGCGCGACGGCAGGCTTTCGATGAAAAACAGCGGGTCGTTCAGGTCGTCGGTCTGGCGCCGCCATTTGTTCAGGTTCCCGGGCCCGCCGTTCCAGGCCGCCGCCATCAGGAACAGGTCGCCCTTGATCTTTTGGTCGGCCAAGAGGATTTCGATGTATCTCTGGCCCAGGGACAGGTTGATCTCGGGCTTGAACAGCATCCGGCGCTGGTGGCCGTGGCGGTGATAGCGCCGGTCGCGGGCGACGAAGCTGGCGGTCCTCGGCATCAACTGCATCAGGCCCCGGGCCCCGGCCCAGCTTTTGGCCTTCGGGTTGAAGCGCGATTCCTGGCGCACCAGGGCGAAGATCAACGCCTTGTCGATCCGAAACCCGCCTTCCGGCGTCCACGGCGGCAACGGATAGGCGGCGCCGTCGTAGCCGCCGCCGTTGGGATAAAGCCGGTTGTCCAGGCGCACCGCCAGCGACGGCATGGAGCCGCGGCTGGCCAGGGCGAGAATGCCCCTCGCCAGTTCGTCGTCGGCGAAGGCGCCGAGGTTCCTGAGCTCGCGTTCGGCGCGGCGGTTCTCTCCGACCCGCAACAGCGCCATGGCGCGCCGTCCCCGGGGCCGGGCCGAAAGCTTTTCGATGGTGTCTCCGGCCAGCGGCGGCACCGCCCAGCGGAAACCCATCTCCTCGCCCAGCATGTGCCGGGCCAGAAGCCCGTAGAAGGTGCGCGGGTGCCGGGCCGCCGCCTTGAGCAGCGGGTTGACCTTTTCCGGTTGCCGGTTGACCAGGCGCGCGCGCGCCGCCCAGAAGGCGCCCGCCGACACCAGCCACGGCGAGGTCGCGTCCTGCCGGGCGACGGCTTCGAAATGGCGCGCCGCGACATCGAACTTGTTCAGCCGCCACGCCGCCAGCCCCGCCGTCCAGTGGGCCTCGGGCAGATACCGGCCCGAACGCCCGGCCGCCTGTCCCGCCCACATCAGCGCCCATTCGTCGCGGCCGGCGGAAAAATATCCCCGTCCCAGTCGCGCCTTCGCCTGGTCATGCTGGGCGGTGGAGAACAGGCGCTTGACCTCGTCCGTTTGGATCAGCTTCTTGACCGCCAGGGTGTGGCCGTGCCGCAGCCGGCCGCGGATCATGCGTTGCAGGGCGCGGACGCGGCGCCGGTCGGCCCGTTTCAACCGTTTTCCGGGCACCGCGATGCCGCCCGCCTGCTCCGAGACCGCCGGGGACGGCAGCCGGTCGGGGCGTTTCGGGGCGCGCCAGTTGGCGGGCTGGCGGCGGCGGGCGAGTTTATAGAGCCGGGGCGCGTCCGGATGGTCGGCGTATTCCGCCATCCACGCCTTCAGTTCCTTGTACTTGGAGCGGTACTTGGTCGGATGCAGGTAGCGCTGCGCCATGACGTGGCCCATCAGCACGCGGTCCTCGAGCCTGGCGATCAACCCGTCGGCGGCTTTCCAGTCGCCGTCTTCCTGGACGTCGAAAATTCGCCGGTACAGATCGACGTCGGCGTGGACGAGGATTTTCGGAAACACCAGTTCGACGTCGTCGGCCCCGGGCCCGGGACGTTGACCGCCGCCGTTCAGCGACGCGGCCGCGTCCGCCACATCAAGGCCGTCGGCGGCGGCGCCCGGCACGCCCAACGCGTTCGGGTTGGAGCCGAATCCCAGCAACGCCGCCAAAAAAAGCGGCAACAGAACGGAAAAACGCTTGGTCATGAAATTATTAAGCAGGACCCCTCCCCCGTGCGACTTGGTTTTGTATAAAACATCCCGATTCCCTGGGCAACCCGCAAGGTAACCGAATTTGGCGCCTTTGGCGCCGAACGGATTTCCTCTCCTCCTTCCTCCGCCCTCCGTAGCGGGCTCCTGCCTCCGCCGAAGCGAAGCTCCGGCTTCGCGCAGGCAGGTCGCGAAGGCGGGTCGAGACGCTTCGCTCCCCGCCCTTCGAGACGGACCTCCGGTCCTCCCCGGGGTGAGGTTTCGAGACACCGGTGAAACCCAGCGCCTCATCCTGAGCGGGCCGGAGGCCCTGTCGAAGGAGAGGCGCGGCTCCGCCGTCCCCATGTCGTCGCCAAGTCGTCACCATGTCGTCACCATGTCGTCACCATGTCGTCCTCACGTCGTCTTTATGTCGTCCTCATGTCGTCACCAAGTCGTCGTTTTTTGCCGTCTTTTTCGCCTTAACACATTGATCTGGAACGATTCATATCCGGAAAAAGGCCGCAGATGTCGTCATTTGTCATCATTTCCCCTTTCGGCGGCCGAAAACGGGAATTTTTAGGCGATGTCGGCAACGTCATAACCTGCAATTCCTATCTTAAAACTAAAAGAGAATAAGATCATAATTCCCCCGTCCTGTCAAGAACAAACAGAAAACTTTCTCAGGGGAAAAGATGGAAAAAAAGGCCTTAAAATCCGCCGTGAACCGGCGTCGATGGCTCAACTCCGCATTCCTCAGTTATCCGGCGGAATATACCTTAACACCCTGCCCGATTTTCCGGGACCACCTCAGTATGGTTGGAGCGGATTTGAAGGTTATCTGGGAAATGTCGGATTAGATAATTCTAGAAATATTTAAACCTGACCATTGATTGGCTGGGTTATCCGGCGTCGAAGGACTTTCATTTCGCTGTACGGAAACCACCGGTATTTGGCACACCCCCACGTAACCGCATCATCCGATGACTGTCCGCTAAGGATCAAAAGCCGACGTTTTACAATAGCCGCGCCGATGTCCGCTTTCGGGGGTAAAGCGGACATAAATCAACAGTCCTCAGAAGGTCCGCTAATAGCCAAAAGCGGACATTAGGATACGGGTTAATACCCCTGTAATACTCTGTTCAGCATCTGCTGCTAATGTTCAGCCTTGGGATACCGTTAATCATCCTAAGGGGAACCCAAATGCAGGATTCATCATTTGCTGGCGAGGTAATGGATAGAGCGCGGATGCTCTTTGCCGTCAGAGGCGAGGACGCTCTGGAATATGCCAATAAGATGCTCAAAGGAACGCAAAAAGCATACGATAAAGAAGAACAAGCTTTCTGGCATAGGATTGTTATGCAGGTCGAGTTGTTGGTTGATGGAAACAACCCCGCCAAAAACAGCCTCCTCTAAAATATCCCCCCTTTAAAAAACACCCCCCGGTTATGAAACTACGCCCTCTGGGTTCCTTGTAATGCCGTTAATTTCTGATACCGTCCCTATAGCCTGCGGCTGCAAGCTCCTGGGCGATGGTGCGGAGTGACCGGCGCTTTCCCGTTTTGGGACTCTTGCGGTGGAGACGCTTGGCTTACCCCATCAGGCCTGTTCGGCTAACATCAGGCTTGGTTTACGGCTGATCATTGTGATGGGCTAACGGCAGCCCACGTGGTGTTTATCGCGTCTCTCAAGGCAGTGACGCCGATCCCGGTCCGTATTTAAAGACCGATCAGCCCTTCCTGATCCTTGATATGCGTGGCGTCATCCTAGTCAAACCCGGAAAGGGAGTCCAAAGCTACAACAGGTGAGCAAAATAACGCCCAATGTCCGCTTTGGGTCATAAGCGGACATTATTCACTGCCGCCAATTATGTCTGCTTTCGGGGGCAAAGCAGACATAATAGTCAGCCTGGAAATGGTCTGCTTTGCGGGGTATAGCGGACGAATTCTTGTATAGGCCATGAAGGTACTGAGCTGATGCGGAGACACGGAGATCGCAACTTTATTTTATGCCCCGGATTTATGAATGATAGTGGACTTTGGGCGCGGATGGAAAAGGGGTTCAAAGCTCATGGTCAGTGCCAGTTTGCAGATCAAAGCCAGGACTCATCTTTTGCAGATATCGCCCGTCGGGTACTGCGCACTTCGCCAACCCAGTTCATCCTGATAGGATTTTCGATGGGGGGTTACGTTGCTCGGGAGGTGCTTCGGCAGGCTCCCCAACGCGTCAGTGGATTGGTGCTCATCAACACCTCGGCTCGGCCGGATACGGAAAATGTTAAGGATCGGAACCGGGAACTCATAAAATTCACGCAGAGCCGGGGCTTCCGTGGTCTCTCACCAAAGGCCTTGCGGAACTCACTTCATCCAAGCAGACATCAGGATGAGAAACTGCTCGACACTCTTCAAAGCATGGCGCTACGCATGGGCGAGGCTGCATTTATCAATCAGCTAGCAATTAAGCGCGGGGATGATCGTCCGACTCTGGAGTACATTAAATGCCCTACGCTTGTCATTTGGTCGCGGCAAGATGCCCTGCGAACACTAAAAGAGGCGCGCGAACTGGAAGACGGTATTCCGAACGCGCGTCTAGAAATTATTGAAGATAGCGGGCACATGACACCTTTGGAGCAACCAGAGAAATTGTTGCAGGCAGTATTGAACTGGTTCACGGACGTTGACGTATAGGACACGCGAATGTCCGCTTTGGGTCATAAGCGGACCTTTTTCATGCCTGCCCAAAATGTCCGCTTTCGGGGGTAAAGCGGACATAATTCAGGGTGTGGCAAAGAGTCCGCTAATAGCCATAAGCGGACATGCGAGCATGAGCACAAATGTCCCCTTTGAAGTCAAAAGGCGAGACATGAAAGGAATGACCCAGAGGGCGGTCTGGTGTGGCTCGCAAGGCCATCAGCACCCATTGACCCGGCCAGTCGGCCGGATAGGGGACGTTGCGAACGTAGGGGCAAAGCCCGCCGCCTATTCTCCTAAGCTATGCAGGGGAATCATCCACGGTAAGAAGGATGGTGTCGCCATTACCAAATTCGCCGGCATTAAATTTAACGCGCCACATGGCTTCGATAATTTCTCGGTTTTCTTTAACAGTGTCGGACATGTTCACCGTGCCCTCCATCCCAAAGTGCTCTTCAAGAGCTTCCGCCGTCACGGCAAATTGGTATGTATGGTTATCATCGATGCCATAAACCCAGGCACGATCAGCACCGACGATATGAATGTAGTCTTCAAATTTAAGAGACATTTCGCTGTCATGTTGATGAAAGATTTTCCCATCAGATATGGGTGCGTTTCTTGCCGAGCGCAAACATCCCCATTGAAAGCAAAGGTTAACCTGGGGAGGGTCATACTGACATGACGGCACGCCAAAATTTCTGTCGCTGTCCGAACTCTGAGCACGCCCAGATCAATCCCTGGCTTTCAAGATTGCGGAGCGCACGTCTCGTTGATTGGCTGGCACTATGCCAGCGGCACAAGTCCATTGGAGTCTCGGGGTCGGTCAGTTCAAAAATTTTTGCGGTCATCGGCCCGGCCATCATCCCAATTGGGACAGGGGCGTTTTCTTCGTGGGCGCGGAGCAGCTTCAAACACTCGCGCTCGATTTTGCCAGGGCCTT
>JADFMB010000208.1 GCA_022564115.1 Pseudomonadota bacterium | reverse complement strand
GCGGCTTTCTGGCAAGAAGGCAGTCCACGGGTCAGACGTAAAATCCGTCTTAAGGTGGCGTGCAATAGTCTCCGCTAATTCCATGACCTATGGGGCCTCGTTCAAAGACGCCCGAGGCCAAAACCTACGAGCAAGAACAAAATGGCGGTGGTCGGAAGGACGCAACACCAGCGCCAGCCAGTTACCATCCATTTCAAGTATTCGTGCATCATAAATTCTGTGCCCTCCCTATATGCCGCGCAAAAATCGCGTGGCGTCTTTACAAAGCGGCTGGAAATCTTCCCATTGCCATTCAGGGGTAACGTCGCGACCGCCGCCCATAAATCCGATCAGGTTAATTTCTGCGACCTTGCAATGGCATCCGTCGCAACCGCTAAAGCCGCCCGATTTTTCGTAAGCGGCCTTAACCGCATCTTCGGGGGTATCAGCCTCTACAATAATTGCGGGACCGTCAGCGGTGTCCCAATCCCAATCACTGTCTTGAACGGCAAACCATGGCATCGTCCGTTATCTCCCTCCTTAGAAAATTGGTCGTGACGGCGGGACTCGAACCCGCACCTTCGGGACCACAACCCGACGTGCTACCATTAACACCACGCCAGCGTTCATCTTCGGCCTGCCTAGAAATCACGCTGTTCCGGTTAATTCAGGCTGCCCTTCAAAGCGAGCAATCTGCTCTTTCATCATGGTCACAATGTCTTTTCGGTCTGCGCCGTTTGAAATGTAGTTGCATCGCCCCTCGCGGCCCTCGAAGGGAAACACCAATAGGACAAAACCCGTTTTGCGGTCGCTCCACTTTTTATCGCCGTTGAAAAACTTGTCCAATGACCGGGCCACGTCATTCATCATTTGCCGCTGGCCTTTCTCGATTGGGGCGTCTCCTAAAATTTCAGTCATGCTTTCTTTCCCGTTAAATCGCCGTTTTCAGCGCACACCATAGAAGGCGCAGTTAGAGACAAATTCCTTAAAAAATCAGAGTTTAGGCGCACTTATCGGCTCCCGTTTTTGTGGATAAACTGTGGATTGTTCATTTGCAGCCAATTCATTCTTTCGACCTATCGGGGGACGATTTCCTTAGCTGCTCATAATCTGCAATTTCATCTTCAAACTCCGCCAACACGGCATCGGCCAAGCGGTCAATTTCGCGGGCGTCGTGGTAATCAGGTTCCGGCGCTCCGCTATCCATTGCCCGCCTGATCGCATATCCAATTCGGTCGCGTGTATTCAAGATGCCTCTCCCGGTTTCTGGACGGACGTAGGCCGAAGGGCCTCTCTGAAATCCGTTGCTTCCTTTTCTGTGTCGAAAGCAAGCTCCATTTTTCGGGTTCCTGGCGGATGGAAAATGCTGCAATTCGCGCCCCGCAGCTTCTCGATCACGTCGGCGGCTTCTTGAGCCAGCGCGTGCCAGCCACTAATCACGGCATCATCCCAATCCGGCGCAACAAGATTAGGGTCTAAATCCACCCCTGGCCCCTCTCTAAGTCGCGTTGAAATGTCTTTCATATCTCTTTTGCCTTATGGACGGACGAGGCGGACAGAGCCAAGGCGGGCTGCAAGAGCGCATCCAGCACCGCCTTCACTGCTTCGGGTTCCTTCCGGCGATCTATGTCGATCACCGCCGGGCAGGTATCGCCCATGTGCTTCTCAAGGGCCGCTAAATACAGGCCGCGTTCATTGGCGTGGTACGCCTGCCGCCTCGCGCTGCAAGCGGGCGAGAACGACACCCCGACTATCGCCAGTATCTCTATGCCGCCCTTGGCTTGCCGCCGCAGATACACGGCAAAGGTGCTGGCCCATTCATCAGCCGCCTCGCCGAAGCCGTCCTTCCGGTAGCCCTCGATGCCCTTGGTCTTTCGGGGAAGCCCCGCAAACATTGTTTCCGGGCACGTCCAAGGGATCAGGCCGACGTCGTTGTCCAGTGCCCACTGGATCACCGGACGAATAATGGCTGGAGCCGCCTCGCAGCCCGTCGCCATCAGCGATTGGTTAACGAGGCAGCCCGATAGAGCGATGGCTTTATTTGACCGAACTGCTGTCATTTTGCCTCCGGTGTCCTATGGGGGGACGACTGTTTCTTAATCATCCGGTGCCGCCCTTCCTTGCATCTGGTACACGGCCCGGACGGCCCGATGTGGTGGGAATGCTGGCGTGATGTGCAAGCGCAATGATGCGTTTCTGTCTCAAATTCACAGGCGCAAACCTTGTCGAAGGGATCACGGGCCATTTTTTGTCTCTTTCACGGAGGGGAGTTCCCGCGCCAGATCTACGATTGTTGCCAGTGGCCCTTGTGGTTGGCCGGCAACACATCGCATATGACGGGCGGCATGAGCCTGAATTTCCTTTATGCCCCTCAGCAGTTCCTCGATCTCGGCTTCCTGTTGGTCCAGCACTTCGGCGGCTTCCTGCGGGCACCCGCCTTCCCTCAATCCCCGGTCCTCGCCCGGCACGATGTAAAACCATTGGCACCGCCGTAGGCGCTGTTGCAGGGGCATTTCATCAGCCATCACCGGCTCCTGTTTTCTGTGCGGAGGAAACAGGGCGGGGCGCTGGGCCCCCCGCCCCACTTCCTTGCCTTATGCGGGCTCGGCTTCGCCTTCGCCAGCGCCTTCGCCAGCGTCTCCGGCGCCTTCACCGGAATCTTCGCCTTCGCCGGTTTCGGTGTCGGTCGGGGGAGTTTCCCCATCGCCCGCGCCCTCCCCGGACCCTTCGCCGGCGTCGCTGCCTTCGTCGGACGGCGGGGCTTCCCCGGCGCCCTCTCCGGCCTCGGACGCCTGCTCGGCAGGCTCCTGGGTGCTGCCTTCACCGCCGGCCTCGGGGGCCTGGGGGTCGTCGGCGCCTTCGCCTTCGTCTTCTTTGTCGTCGTCGTGAATGTTCATCGGTAGTCCTTTACTTCTCAGGTTTGCCGGGATTGCCCGGCCTTCATCCACGGGGGACATCCCCCGCGGAAACTCACTTATAAGAAAGCCCCTGGTACGGATGTACCAAGGGTCACTGTATAAACAAACGCTAAGTCCTTGAAAGAAATGGTGGGCGCGGCTGGGATTGAACCAGCGACCCCTCCCGTGTGAAGGGAGTGCTCTCCCGCTGAGCTACGCGCCCCCTGGGCCTTGGCGGATTTCGCCCATATAAGAGGCGCGTTGCGTCCCTGTCAAGAATCCGAATATGGGAACTTCCCCTGACATTTCCGGGACTTGCAAGAAATCGAAACAAACTTTGACTTGGCGCTAACCTAAGCATGTGGCAAGTTCCGGACGCCGTCGCCGGAAACCGTCATTCGAACGACCGTCAGACCATGACCAAAACGAAAACCGCCGCCGTCATCCTTTCCGCGGGCCTGGGGACGCGGATGAAATCCGCTTTACCGAAGGTCCTGCATCCGCTGGCCGGGCGGCCGATGATCCTGCACCTGTTGGAGACACTGGCGCCCCTCGGCCTGGAGCCCATGGCCGTGGTCGTCGGCGACGGCATGGACGCGGTCGCCGAGGCCGTGAAACCGCACCCCGTCGTGGTCCAGAAACCGGCGCTCGGCACCGGCCACGCGGTCCTGGCGGCGAAGGACGTGTTGGGCGATTTTGACGGCGACGTGCTGGTGCTGTTCGGCGCCGATCCGCTGATTACCCCTGAAACCATCACCCGCCTGCTGGCGGCGCGGCGCGAGGCGCCGGAACCGGCGGTGGTGGTGCTCGGTTTCGAGGCCACCGAGCCCGGCGATTACGGGCGGTTGGTGCTCGATGGCGACGGGTCG
>JADFMB010000207.1:3238-3750 GCA_022564115.1 Pseudomonadota bacterium | reverse complement strand
CCTCGACCTCGGCCGTGACCTCCATGCCCGGCGGCGTCGCGGCCCGGTGATCGACGTCGATGTGGATGCCGAGGCTGCCCTCGCCGTCATCGAGGTGCGGGGCCAGGGCCTCCAGGCACGCCCATTCGATGAACCCGACCATGAACCCGGTGGCGAACACCTTGGGCATGGCGGCGAAGGCGGGCGATTCCGGGTACAGAAACGGCACCGTCTTGTCCTCGGTGACGGTGAAGCGCTGCGTATGAGTGAGGCCGGGAACCAGGGTCGGTTTCAAGGGCTTTCTCCTCTATTCATCCTTTATCGTTCCGGGCCGCCTTAAATTAAGGGGACACAATATTTAACCGCAATTAAGTATGGTGTCCCCTTTATCCCGTATCTTTATGGCGCCGGGTGCCTACGGCTCGGCCTGATCGCCCGTGGTCGGGAAAATATTTTGAAAATTCCGGCTGGAACTCCGCTAATATGGTCGCCTGATGGGGTGCCTCCTCATCTGGGGGGTTCTCCTGTCGAGG
>JADFMB010000207.1:0-3228 GCA_022564115.1 Pseudomonadota bacterium | reverse complement strand
ACCACTGACGAAAGAACGCCCGGCGCGGAAGCACCGGCGGAACAATCCGGCGCGGAAGCACCGGCGGAACAATCCGGCGCGGAAGCACCGGCGGAACAATCCGGCGCGGAAGCACCGGCGGAACATTCCAGCATGCAGGCGCCGGCCGCCGAAACGGCTGCCCCGGAACCACCGGACGAGGACGACATTAGCAAGAACCTCCTCAAGCAAGTGGGGATCGTCGGCGGAATCGTTTTCCTGGTATTGCTCGCTGTATTTTTCGATGTGATCTAATCACAAGAAAAACCAGTTTCGATCTTCAGTTGAAATCTGGCGCCGCGGCAGGGAAATGATGCGGCGCTTTTTTTTCGCGCGGCCGAGGTAATTAAGGAGACACAATATTTAACTGCAATTAAGTATCGTGTCCCCGTATCCCGTGGCCCGGCTTGTGACGGGGCATCAGGTAGACCAGGACGTTGGCGATCAGCATCGAGGCGGCGAGCAGGTAAAACACCACGCCGAGCCCCCAACGGTCGGCGGCGGCGCCGCCGGCGGTGACCATGATGGCGGTGAACATGGCCTGGACCCCGAACATGACGCTGGTGGCGCTGGCCGCGACTTTCGCCGGCGCCAGGTCCATCATCCAGCTATGGATGACCGGCCGGGTGGCATACATGACGAATCCGAGCACCGACACCCCGGCGATGAAAACAACGTCGTCCTGGATGACGGTCAACGCGGCGATCAAGACCGTCGACGCCGACAGCCCGGCGAGCACCACCGGGCGCCGCCCGGCCCGGTCCGACCACGCGCCGGCGATCGGCGAGGCGACGATGCCGCCCACCTGCAACGCCATCACCGTCACCCCCATCATCAACGGCCCCATGCCCGCCACGTCGGCCAGGTACAGGGGCAGGAACACCAGCAGGCCCATCTGCGCCATGGTCCTGAACCCGGCCAGCAGCGACAGGTGGACGATGAGCCGGTCGCCGAGAAGTCCCTTGACGTCTCGCCAATAGTCGGCCAGGCCGGAACCGGCGGCGTCCCGGCGCCGGCCTTGGCGGTCCTTGGCCGTCAGCGCGAAGGCGATCCACGCCGCCAGGGCGAACACCGGCAGGGCGCTGACCGAGGCCGTGCCGCGCCAGCTCAGTCCCACCAGCAAGGCGCCGGCCGCCAACGGCGCCAGGGCGTCGCCGACATTGGCGCCCAAGGCATGGATGGACAGCGCGTAGCCGCGTTGCCTGGGGAAATGCTCCGACAGGAACGAGATCGCCGGCGGGTGCCAGAGGTTGTTGGTGGCGCCGATCAGCACCACCATCGCGAACAGCCACGGCACGCCTTGGGCCCCGCCGCACCCGAGCAGGGCCGCGGCGCCGACGGCCAGGGACGCAACCTGATAGACGACGCGCCTGCCGGTGACGTCGACGACCAGGCCGCTGCCGAAATTGGCGGCGAAGGCGCTGAGGTGGAACACCGCCACCAGCAACCCGGCCTCGGCATAGGAAAGACCCAGATCGCGGGTGATGAACGGCAAAAGCAGGTAGAACGTGGCGGCGATCCAATGGGTGCCGCCGTGGCCCGAGGCGACCAGGAAGACGGTGCCCTGGCCTTTCCATTCCAGGCCCGTCAGGCGTTCGATGGCGGCGATCAATGGCAGGGTCCTCCGCTCAAGGAGCCTGAATTTATCGCTTTTTCAAGGGTCTAACAAGCGCGGAGCGCTGGGGATATTCAGGGCTTCATCGGCGGATAATCTGTTTGCCTGGATCGGTTTTAACGGCAACAATGCGGCCGCCAAAAACGAATAAACGACCCAACGAATAACCCCCGGGGAGACTTATGGAATCCGTCACCGACCAGCTTATCGTCGACAAGAAGGACGGCGTCGGCCGCATCACCTTCGACAACCAGGCCAAGCGCAACGCGCTGACCTATGAAATGTGGCGGGGCCTGCCGGTGGTCCTCGACGACTTCGCCGCCGACGGCGGGATCCGGGTGATCGTGCTCTCCGGCGCCGGCGGCAAGGCGTTTTCGGCCGGCGCCGATATCTCGCAGTTCGAGAAGCAGCGCTCGTCCGAGGACACCATCGCCGTCTACGACCAGGCCGTGGCCGAGGCCACCGACGCCCTGATCGGCGCCAGGAAGCCGCTGATCGCCAGGATCGACGGCTTTTGCATCGGCGGCGGGCTCGGCGTCGCCATGTGCTGCGACCTCCGCATCGCGGCGGAAGATTCCCGTTTCGGCATCCCGGCCGCCAAGCTGGGCCTGGGCTACAAGCTGAACGGACTCAAATACCTGATCGACGTCGTCGGCCCGTCGGCGGCCATGGAGATCCTGTTCACGGCGCGCCAGTTCGACGCCGAAGAGGCGTTCGCCATGGGGCTCGTCAACCGGGTCGTGGCGCCGGAAGAGTTGGCGGCTTTCGTCGACGACTATGCCCGCACCATCGCCGACAACGCGCCGCTGACGGTGCTGGCGGCGAAAACGGTGGTCCGCGAGGCGGTCAAGGACCCGGAAAAGCGCGACCTGGCACTGTGCCAGAAGGTCGTCGACGACTGCTTCGCCTCCGAGGACTACAAGGAAGGCCGCAAGGCGTTCATGGAAAAGCGCAAGCCTGACTTCAAGGGCCGCTGAGGACTCCTTACCTTAGTAAGCCCGGGGGCCGATACGGTTCCCACCGTCAGGGTACGATACCTTCTTCCATCAGGGTGATGACGTCGGGATCGAAACTGTAGGCCGGGCCGCTGTCCTTTTGCCGATCGCCGATACCAACATCGAAGGGTGGCGCGTTGGCCGTCACGCCAACGAGGGCGAGCATCGCGAAAAGGGCGGTCGCCACGGCTAATTGCCGGAAAACCATGATCGTATCCTCTTTGGTTTTTGGCGCACGGTCGCGCCGCTTCACCAAAGAGTGTCATTTCGGCGGGATTTTCGCCAAACACGCTTGAGCAATTCCTAGTGTGTCACGGGTGATTGACGCGTTCGTGAGGTCCCCTACCCCCGCCGCCGCGACTTATTTCGCCGCCCGGGCCGCCGACGACCCGGCGGCGCGGCCGAAGACGGCGCCCGACATCAGCCCGGTGCCGCCCGGATAGTTGAAATAGAACAAGCCGCCGATGAGTTCGCCGGCCGCGTACAGGCCCGGGATCGGCATGCCGTCGGTGTCGATGACGTGGCCCTCGGTGGTCACCTTGAGGCCGCCGAAGGTGAAGGTGATGCCGCAGGTGACGGCATAGGCCTCGAACGGCGGCG
>JADFMB010000206.1 GCA_022564115.1 Pseudomonadota bacterium | reverse complement strand
ATTCGGAAATCGAAACGAGGACACCGAGCCGGAATCCGTCGCCACCGTGCACGCTAGTGGACGATCTGGCGAGATTGAGGCATCATCAACCCCATCGGAGGACTTCACATGGGGAATCCCAGTCCAAAGAAGTGCGGGAAGTGGTTTCTACCCAGGAGGAAAGCTTCCCGTGGAAGCGCATGAGGGAGTCAAACGCAAGCTCACGGCAATCCTCTATGCCGATGTCGCCGGATACAGCCGGCTGACCGGAGACGACGAGGAGGGAACACACCGCCTCCTCAGCGCTTATCTGGACGTGATTACCACCACCATCGAAAAGCATAGCGGCCGCACCGTGCACTTTGCCGGGGACGCTGTGCTGGCGGATTTCTCGAGCGTGGTGGACGCCCTGGCCTGCGCCGTGGAAGCCCAGCGTGAACTCAGAAAACGAAACGAGGGCCTGCCCGAAGAGCGCCGGGTTCAGTTCCGTATAGGCATAAACCTGGGAGACGTTATCGTCGACCGGGACGACATTTACGGCGACGGCGTGAACATTGCGGCCCGGTTGGAAGGACTGGCCCAGCCCGGTGGCATTTGCATATCCGGGGGGGTTTACCAGCAGGTCAAGAACAAGCTCGAATTGGCATTCGAGTTCATGGGGCCCCAGAAGGTAAAGAACATTGCTGAGCCCGTGCCGGTGTTCCAAGTCCAGTTGGACCCGGGCGCTGCCGGGAAGCGGCCGGATAAAGGTGTGCGGCCGCCACGGTGGCAGTCGGTGGCCCTCGCCGCGGCGGTCGTTTTGCTCATCGGCGCAGGGGCGGTTGCGTTTTGGAACTTTTACCCGCTTTCATCGGCACCGCCGGGTAACGTGGCCTCCACGTCGGCCACTGAAAACACGGTGCCGAAATTGCCCGATAAACCCTCCATCGCCGTCCTACCCTTTAAAAGCATGAGCGATGACTCCTGGCTGGAGCATTTCACCGACGGGCTCACCGAGGACATCATCATCGAACTCTCCCAACTTGAGGACCTGATCGTGATCTCGCGCGCCTCGGTATTCACCTACAAGGGAAAGTCGGTGAAGGTGCAGCAGGTGGCCCGCGAACTGGGCGTCCGGTATGTGCTTGAGGGCAGTGTCCGTAGGAGCGGCGACCGGATACGGATTACGGCGCAACTGGTGGATGGCAAGACGGGCCATCACCTGTGGGCCGAGCATTATGACCGGGACCTGCAAAATTATTTCACCCTCCAAGATGAAATCACGCAGAAGATCCGGGCGACGTTGGCGGGCTTTGCGGTGAAGGCGGCGAAAGGGAGCGCGGCGACAGACCGTTATGAGGCCATCGGCACCGTGGTCTCCGTTGACCCCGAAAAAAGCCGGATCGTGCTGGACCACGAGGAGGTCAAGGGCTTCATGGCGCCTATGGTGATGAGCTACATGGTGAAGCCCGCCACGCTGTTGCAGGGGCTCGCCAAGGGCGACAAGGTGCGTTTCACCATCGAAGCCGACAAGCGGGTCATCGTCAGCATCGTGTCCGTGGGCGAATAACGGGCCGCGGAGTACCGTTCCAAGAGATCACGCCGCAGTGGAGGAATCCGTGTTGAAAGGTCCGCTAAAAGCAGACATCAGGGATAGCGATCAATACCCCATCCCTTAGTTCAAGGACCAAAAGCCTACTTACACAAATGCTTAAACGCCGGGGAAGATAACGCTCGCCCTGGACTAGCCTTCCCCCTAAGCCTCCCCCGGCTCCGGCCTTTTCTCCCTCAACGTAAAAAACTCCTCGCCGGCCTTTTCGGTTTGGGGGGTGGATGGCGATGGTGGCGTCGAACTGGGCCTTGGTGGCGCCGGTTTTCAGCGCCACGGCGAAACCCTGGATAATCTCCGGCGAGTCCTCGAGCCAAGTGCTGGAGGCCGCCCAGGAGCTGTCCTAGCAGGCCGAGGCCCCGCAGGCCGAAATCGAGAAGTTCCTGACCGACGACTAAGCGTTGCCGGCGCCTAAAACGGCGGTTCGGCGCCTTCGGGCGGCGCGATCTCGAACGTGTTGAGGACCATCGAGATCAACGAGTAATAGCCCATCACCGCGGCCAGTTCCGCCGCCCCCGCCCGGCCCAGGGCGTCGACGACCCCGGCAAAGGCGTCGTCGCCGACCCGGCGTTGTTGCAGGGCTTCTCGGCAGAAACCGTACACCGCCTTTTCCTCGGCCGATGGGAATTCCGGTGTTTTCTGGTCACCGATGGCGGTAATGATTTCCGGCGCCAGCCCTTCCTTTTCGGCGATCGGCACATGGGCGCACCATTCGTAGGCCGCGGTCCAGAACCGGGCCGTCATCAGGATCGCCAGTTCCCGCAAATGGCCCGGCAACGCGCCCTCGAAACGAATGTGGGCGCCCAGCCCCTGAACGTAATCGGCGATATCGGGACATTGCAGAAGCGCCAGGAACGGCCCCCGGACCCCGCCGCGCGGCCCACCCGCGATGTTGTCGTAGACTTCTTTCCGCCGGCCCGAGAGGGTCCCGGGGTCGAGGTCGGGCAAACGCTGCATTTCTGAAATTCCTTTTTTGTCTTAGCCGACGCGGCAGCCACGGCCGCCATCGACGGGAAGCGCCACGCCGGTGATGAAGTTGGCTTCGTCGGAAGCCAGGAAAAGCGCCGCATAGGCGACGTCCCAGGCGGTCCCCATCCTGCCGCGCAGCGGTATCTTGGCGTCCCGTTCCCGGGCCACTTCTTCGCGCGGGCGGGCCTGAGCCTCGGCCCGCCGGTCGACCGCCATCGGGGTATCCATCAGCCCCGGCAGGATGACGTTGGCGCGAATGCCGTATTCGGCGTTCTGGATCGCCAGTTGTTCGGTCAGCGCGATCATCGCCGACTTCGTCGCCTTGTAGGCGACCCAGGGGTATTCCTCCCTGGCCGCCATCGAGGAAATGCTGATGATGACGCCGCTTTTCTTCTCACGCATCACCGGCAGCGCGTGCTTGCAGGCATAGACCATGGACCGGAGGTTGACGGCGACGATGCGGTCGAAGGCCTCGGTCGTGATCTCGGTGATCTCGGCGTCGCCGCCTTCGACGCTGATGCCGACGTTGTTGTGCAGGATGTCGATACGGTTGTAGGTGGCCATCGTCGCCTGCGCGAAGGCATGGCAGTCGTCCGCCGAGGTGATATCGGCCTCGAAGTTCTTGCAGTCTCCACCTTCCTTGCGAATCAGCGCAGCCGTCTCTTCAACCGCCACCGGGTCGCGATCGACCAGCATCACCTTGGCACCCTCGCGAGCGAAGAGGATCGCCGTCGCTCGACCGTTGCCGATCGTATCGCCGGGCGTCTGCCCCGCGCCCACGACGATCGCCACTTTGTCTTTCAAACGGTCTGCCATGATAGCGCCCTTCAAGAATAAATTTTCGCGAATGATTCCAGTGTGGCGTTTCCTCGCCTCATGGTCAACCGATGCATCTTCGGGCGGATTGGACGGAGCGCATCTCGGCGATGTTACGGCGCAAACTGGTTGGCTGGAGGCGAACGCATGTATCGGCGCCGTCAAGCCCGCTTTAGCGGGCGCCTCTTTGCCCCCGGGTTCAACCGGGGGATAGCGGAGATCATGGCTCTATTTAGCACGCTTCAGCGCGCTTTCTTGACCGGTGGCTTCAGCCTTTTGGGCCTTTGTAGTGGCTGAAGCCGGGAGGAGAAGTCGGGCTGAAGCCCGCTCTCGAAGTGTTTTTCGCCACCTTCCCCCCGCATGAATGCGGAGGCTAAAGAGGCGCGCGCTTAAGACGCGCTTCAAATA
>JADFMB010000205.1 GCA_022564115.1 Pseudomonadota bacterium | reverse complement strand
GGCAAGCCCGCTTACCGAAGATTTAGCGGCTTGGCAGGCTATTCGGAACAGCACGGACATGGTTGAAATCCAAGGCTATCTGAAAGCCTTCCCACAGGGTAAATTCGCCACGATGGCGGCCATCAAGATCGAGCAATTGGCGGCGCTGACAGCGGCGCGACAACAGCAGGAACTGACGGCCTGGCAGGCAATCGAGGGCAGCGCCAATAAGTCCGATTATGCCGGCTACCTGGCCCGGTATCCCAATGGCCTGTTCGCCGGCCTGGCCAAGTCGCGCATGGCTTCGATCCGGGCGCAACCGGCGGCTCCAACGGTGGACCGGGAATTGACCTTGTGGAAACAGGTCAAGGATACCAGCGTCGTGGCCGATCTCGACAACTATCTGAACAGTTTTCCGGCCGGCCGCTTCGCCGATCAAGCCAGGGAGCGCAAACAGCAGCTTGCGGCGGTCGCCCGCAAGTGGGCCGACGATGCGCTGTGGGGATCGGTCCGCGACAGTGACAATATCGGCGATCTCGATCAATACCTCGCGGCTTACGCCGGCGGCCGTCACGCCGAAGAAGCGCGCGCCCGCAAGCAGACCTTGATAACGCGCCAGCGAGAGCAGGCGGAGAAAACATTGTGGGCGTCGGTCAAGGACAGTGACCAGATCACCGATCTACAATCCTACTTGCGGCGCTTCTCCAGCGGCGTTCACGCCACGGAGGCGCAGGCGCGATTGTCGGTGCTGGAAAGGTTCGCGGTGGTCGCGGACGTTGAGTTTGGCAAATACCACGCGCTGGTTATCGGCATTGCAGATTATAAGTATTTGCCCAATTTGGAGACAGCGGTCAACGATGCCCGTGCCGTGGCCGGCGTTCTTGAGAAAGAGTATGGCTTCAAGGTTACCCTGATGATTAATCCCCGCCATCTCGAACTCATCGATGCTTTTGACGAGTTAAGCGAGACGCTGGGTTACGCGGATAATCTTCTAATCTATTACGCGGGTCACGGCTGGCTCAACGAGGAGTCAGGCCAGGGATACTGGATGCCCGTCGATGCCCGGCCCAATCGCCGCAGCCGCTGGGTTTCCAATTCGACGGTCAAAGACACCCTAAGAACCTTGCAGGCCAAGCACGTGATGGTCGTTGCGGACAGCTGTTTTTCGGGCACTCTGGTGCGTGGCGCCAACACCGACCTAAAGGGCGGCGACTACTGGCGCCGCATGGCCGAGAAGCAGACCCGGGTGGCATTGGTCTCGGGCGGCCTGGAACCCGTTGCCGACGTCGATGGCAAGAGCGGCCACTCGCCGTTCGCCAAGGAATTTATTAAGGCACTCAAGGAGAACGACGTAGTCCTGGATGCCACCACGCTGTTCAACACCATTCGTCGTCCGGTCATGGTGGCGGCGCAACAGACGCCGCAGTATTCGGACGTCCGCAACGCCGGCCACGACGGCGGTGATTTCCTGTTTGTGAGGAAAAAGTAGGGTACGAAAACCACTTCTTCTCGGTACCTTCCCGCTGAATCTCATAATCCAGTGAATGTCCGCTTTGGGTCAAAAGCAGACGTTTTACATGCCTGCCCAAAATGTCCGCTTTCGGGGGTAAAGCGGACGGAAATCAACCCGCGACCGAGCTTTTGGGGTCAAGTCTTGAGACTTGACCAAAAGAGACGGTTTTCAGGCAGGCTTCTGCGAAACAAGCTTCTTCTTGATGCCCAGCCAATCGCTCCAGGTCACCCGTTTCTGCCCCGGCGAGCGCAGCAGATAGGCGGGGTGGTAAAGCGCCGTCGCATCGATCGGCCGGGCCAGGCCCGGCGTCGAATAGGAGAACCATTTCCCCCTCAGCCGCCCGACGCTCGTGGTCTCGGCGAGCAGCGATTTGGCCGCCGGGCCGCCGAGGGCGACCAGGACCTTGGGGTCCACCAGTTCGATGAGGCGTTCCAGGAACGGCATGCAGACCGCCGTTTCCTGCGCCGTCGGGGTGCGGTTGCCGGGCGGCCGCCAGAACACGGTGTTGGAGATCAGCACCCCGGTCCTGTCAAGACCGATGGAATCCAGCATCTTGTCGAGGAGCTTTCCCGACGGGCCGACGAAGGGCAGGCCCTGGCGGTCCTCTTCCGCGCCTGGGCCTTCGCCGACGAACAGGATCGGGGATTCGGGGTTGCCGTCGGTGAATACCAGGTTGGTCGCCGTCTTCTTGAGCCCGCAGCCGTCGAAGGATTCCAGGGCCCGGCGCAGCTCGTCCACCGAACCGGCCGAGCGGGCCAGATGCACGGCCGCCGTCACCTCGCCGTTGGCGGTGCCTTCCGGCGGCAAGAGGGACGGCCCGGGGGATGGCTCGGGAGACGCCTCCCGTGGGGGCGGGAACGGGGACGGGGCCGGGGCCGCCGCGTCGGCCAGGCCCTTATTCCCCTCGTTCGATTCAATAGGTTTCGATTCGGTGGGGCCCGAATCAATGGCGCCCGATTCGGCGGCACTGGATTCGGCGGCCGGGTTCGCGGCTTGCGGTTTTTCCTTGAACCGGTTGACCGGCTCCTCGGCGATGGTTTCGTCGACACCGGCGTCGATGTGCCAACGAAGCAGTTCCCGGGCGCTCATGGAATGGGGCGGGGCCATGGCCGAATATACCATGCCGGCGGCACCGGGACATCCCCAACCGGACGCCGGCATGGTATAAAGCGGTCCATTCGTCCCAGGCCAGAACACGATCATGACTCCAGACACCGAAGCCCCAACCACCGAAGCGGCCCCCCAGGCAGCCCAAGAGCGGGAATCCATGGACTTCGACGTGGTCATCGTCGGCGCCGGGCCGGCGGGACTGAGCGCCGCCATCCGACTCAAGCAACTGGCGGCCGGGGGGGACCGGGACCTGACCGTCTGCGTCGTCGAGAAGGGTTCCGAAATCGGCGCCCATATCCTTTCCGGCGCGGTCATCGACACCCGGGCCCTGGACGAGTTGATTCCCGACTGGAAGGACCGGGGCGCTCCTCTGACCACGCCGGTGACCGAAAACCACTTCTGGATGCTGTCGGCAACGGGCAAGTGGTCGATACCGCATTTCCTGCTGCCGCCGCTGATGAGCAACCGGGGCTGTTATACCCTCAGCTTGGGCAACCTTTGCCGCTGGCTTGGCCGGCAGGCGGAAGAGCTGGGCGTCGAGATCTATCCCGGGTTCGCGGCGGCGGAAGTTCTGTACCGCGGCGACGGCGCCGTCAAGGGGATCGCCACCGGCGACCTGGGCGTCAACAAGGACGGCACGCCGGGCCCCAACCATCAGCCGGGCGTCGAACTGCACGCCAAATATACTTTCCTGGCCGAAGGCGCGCGCGGGTCGCTGAGCCAACACGTCATGGCGCGGTATAACCTGGAAGACGGCGCCGAGCCCCAGACCTTTGGGCTCGGCATCAAGGAATTGTGGGACGTCGATCCGCAAAAGCACAAACCGGGCACCGTCATTCACAGCCTGGGCTGGCCGCTGACCGATACGGCCGGCGGCGGCTTCATCTATCATCAGGAAGGGGGCCAGGTCGCCATCGGGTTCGTCGTCGCGCTGGATTATGAAAACCCCTACCTGTCGCCGTTCGATGAAATGCAGCGGTTCAAGACCCATCCCGCCGTCAGGCCGTTGCTGGAAGGCGGGCGCCGGGTCGCCTACGGCGCCCGGGCGATCAACGAAGGCGGCCTGCAATCGATCCCGAAGCTGGTGTTTCCCGGCGGCGCCCTGATCGGGTGTTCGGCCGGGTTCGTCAACGTGCCCCGCATCAAGGGCACCCACAACGCCATGAAGAGCGGGATGCTGGCCGCCGAATCGATCGTCGC
>JADFMB010000204.1 GCA_022564115.1 Pseudomonadota bacterium | reverse complement strand
CGCCCTTGCCTCTTGCTTCCGATTTTTTGACCAGCAGCTTTTCGCCCGAATATTTGGCGAACCGGTCGGCATAGGTGGCGACCAATAAATCCTCGAAAAGTTGCAGGTATTCCTCTTTCTCGGATTCGGTGGCTTTCCGCCATTGGCGGCCAAGGACGAATTTGGCGATTCCCTTGATGGCGAAGTTCTTGTTCATCAACCGGCGGAACCGGTCGGACCGTTCGGTCTTGGAGATATTCTCGACCGTCAGCATGGAAATCGCGTCAGAGGTCAGAATCTCGATAAATTTCTTGGCCCCGTCGCTAAATTCATCCGCCCGGGCCGGCCCCGGTTGCAAGCCGGTGGCCACAAGGGCGGCAATAAAAAGGGCCGGCAGCCAAGGGCCCAGAAAGTCACGGCGTCGTATCATCATGTCATCCTCCGAAAGCCTCGGCTTGCATATTATCAGATTCGGCAAATCCTGTCGGCACGGATTCCCTGCTCTAGCATAAAAAAAAACCTTGCGTCTCCCAGCCCCCGCCTAGAACCGGTCGGCCCGGAACGGCCGGATATCGATGTTCGGCGTCCGGCCGGCCACCAGGTCGGCGATGATACGGCCTGTCCGGGGGCCGCCGGTCAACCCGACATGCTGATGGCCGAAGGCGAAGAAGACGTTTTCGAAAACCGGCGAGCGGCCGATCACCGGCAGGCTGTCGGGCAGGGTCGGGCGGAACCCCGACCATTCACGGGCGTTTTCGATGTTGATGCCGGGGAACATCGTTTTCGCGTGGCGCAGCAGGACCCGGGCCCGGGCCATGTTGGGCGGCGCCTCCAGGCCGCCAAATTCCGATGTTCCGGCGAACTTGATCCCCGGCTCGACCGGGGTGGCGACGAACTTCCGCCCACCGGCGAAGACGGCGGAATTCAGTTCGATCCCCGGGTCGGGCACGATGACGTGGTAGCCGCGCTCCCCCTGCAAGGGCACGGGACTTCCCAAACGCGCCGCCAGCCGCCCCGACCAGGCGCCGGCGGCGATCACGATTTGGTCCACTTCCACCGGTCCTTCACCGGTCACCAGGCTTCTCGGGCCATCGGGTCCGATGTCGACGTCTAGGACGTCGCGCAACACCATTACCCCGCCCGATTTTGCGAAGTGCTTGCCCAGCCCCTTGACCAGGCCGTGCGGATCGACGGTAAAGCCGAGGTTGGGCAGGAAGTAGCCTTTCTCGTAGATCGGCGCCAGCGCCGGTTCGCGTTCGCGGATCTCGCCGCCGCCGATCTCGCGGACGTCGGCGCCGCGCTCGATCCGGAGCCGCCAGGCCAGCGCCTCCTTGGCCGCGGAAACCGCGTCCTCGTAAACGTACATGTAGCCCTGGGTGCGGATCAGCCCCTCGGCGTCGGTGCCCCTGGCCAGGGTCAGGTGCTCTTCCAGCGCCGAGCTCAACAACGGCGAAAGGGCGTCGCAGATTTCGGCCACCCTTTGCGGCCGTCCGGCGCGGACGAAACGAAGAAGCCACGAAAGCATCTTCGGCGCATGGCGCCAGCGGATCGCCAGCGGCCCCAAGGGGTCCAAAAGCCACTTCGGCGCGCTGGCGAGCACGCCTGGCAGGGACAGCGGCACGAAGGAGTAATCGGCGAACAGTCCGGCGTTGCCGTAGGAACATCCCTCGCCGGGCGCCAAGCGGTCGATCACCCGCACCCGATGGCCGTCGCGCAACAGATGCAACGCGCACGACATGCCGACGATTCCGGCGCCGATGACGGTGACGTGGCGCCGATCCCCTGGATTTTTGTTCACCCCTGGGCTCCTTGGAATGATAAATACTGGCGGCACCATCCCAGCGCCCGTTATGATTGGCAACCAGAAAGATCAGAGGAAACCTCCATGGCCCTCGACCCCTATTTCGAGCCCGGCGACGGCGGCGACAACGCGTTCACCGTCGAGGCGCCGAAGATCAAGTTCGGCCCCGGATCGCTCAGCGAGATCGGCGACGACGCCAAGGCCCTGGGCATGACCCGGGTCGCCTTTTACACCGACCCCACGGTGGCCAAGCTGGAACCGGTCGCCATCGCGACTAAGTCCCTGAAGGCCGCCGGCATCGACTTCGAAATTTACGACGAGACGGAGGTCGAGCCGACGGACCGCTCGTTCAAGGCCGGCACGGCCTTCGCCACCGAGGGCGGCTTCGACGGCTTCGTTTCCGTCGGCGGCGGCTCGGTGATGGACACGGCCAAGGCGTCGAACCTGTATTCGACCTATCCGGACGACTTCCTGGCCTACGTCAACGCCCCGATCGGCGAGGCGAAGCCGGTCCCGGGACCGTTGAAGCCCCATATCGCGTGCCCGACGACCTTCGGCACGGCGTCGGAATGCACCGGCATCGCCGTCTTCGACCTGCTGGAAATGGAGGCCAAGACCGGCATCGCCCATGCGCGCCTGCGGCCCCAATTGGGCATCCTCGACCCGACGGCGCTCGCCACCCTGCCCCGGGCGATCGTCGCCGCCAACGGCTTCGACGTGTTCAGCCACGCCGTCGAAAGCCTGACCGCGCGGCCGTTCAGCCACCGCCCGGCGCCGGAGGATTCGACCAAGCGGCCCCTGGGCCAGGGCGCCAACCCCTATTCGGACCTGGCCTGCCAGGAGGCGATCCGGCTGATCGGCGCCAACATCATCGACGCCGTCAACGAGGCCGACAACGCCGCCACCTATGAGCCGCTGATGTTCGCCGGCATGCTGGCCGGCATCGGCTTCGGCAACGCCGGCTGCCACCTGCCCCACTGCATGTCCTATGCCGTCGCCGGGCTGGTGCGCGATTACACGGCGCCGGGGTGGCCGTCCAACCAGCCGATGGTGCCGCACGGGATTTCGGTGATCGTCAACGCGCCGGCGGTGTTCCGCTATACCGGCCCGGCCTGCCCGGAGCGTCATATGAAGGCGGCCGAGGCCATGGGCGCCGACGTCGAAGGGGCGGCCCTGGAGGACGCCGGAAATATCCTCGCCGACAGGGTCATCGACATGATGCGCCAGACCGGCATCCCCAACGGTCTTCGCGGCGTCGGCTATTCGGAAGACGACCTCGAGGCGTTGACCGACCGGGCGTTCCCGCAGAAACGGCTGTTGGATAATTCGCCCCTGCCGCCGGACCGGGACCGGTTGCTGGGCCTGTTCCGCGACGCGCTCAGCTACTGGTAGGCCGGGACCGCCCCGGGACCGCCATGCCCGCCCCTTCGCCGCCTTCATAATAGCCCACCCGGTAACCATGCGGCCAGCGTTCCACTATCGGGAACCCGGCAAAAAATGCCGTCTGAAAAGCCGTGGTTGAAACCTGACACACGCCGCCACCCACACCCTTAACCGTCCGCCCGCCGTAGATAATCAGACCCTCTTCAAAACCGCTTTCCTCGCTCACATCGCCCAGATACTCGTTAAACGAGAATTCCTGGCCCGGCGCGATTACCACTCCATGAACGCGGCGGGCCGCCACTTCGATATTCAGCTTGCGAACCGCAGACGACCCGGCAAAAAATGTTGTAGAAGACGACACCAACTCCGTAATGCCCAACTCGGCAGCAGTCGCCGTATCCGGTACAGCCGGGACGATAACATCAAAGACCAGCGCCACTTCGTGCTGCCCCGTCCGCAACGATTCGTTAATCGCCGCCACCGACGCCGCCACATTCAATTCACGTCCATCCACCGAGCCGCTCAAAACCTGCAACTGCCCGCTATCATTTTTAAATGTAAAACGCGCATCCACCGGCGTAATGCTCAAACCGGGAGCAATTGGCGCCAGAAAAGCTTGCAGTTGAGCTTCGTTCACATAAGCAC
>JADFMB010000203.1 GCA_022564115.1 Pseudomonadota bacterium | reverse complement strand
CTGGTCGCCGGGGAG
Source organism: Pseudomonadota bacterium (assembly GCA_022564115.1). Lineage (GTDB taxonomy): Bacteria > Pseudomonadota > Alphaproteobacteria > Rhodospirillales > Casp-alpha2 > Casp-alpha2. The sequence continues at coordinate 3,806 of JADFMB010000203.1, read as the reverse complement.
CAGCCCCAAGGTGGCGACGGAAGACGTATAGACGATGCGCTCGACGCCGGCGTCGGCCGCCGCCAGCATGATCGCCCGGGTTCCTTCCACATTGGCCTTGAACATCGGCGCCGGGTCGGGCGCCCACAACCGGTAATCGGCGGCGACGTGGAAAAGGCCCCGGCACCCCTTGAGGACGTCACGAAGGGTGGCGGGCTCGGTCAGGTCGCCTTCGACCACCTCGACGGACAGGCCGTCGAGGTTGCGGCGGTCGCTGGCCGGGCGGACCAGGGCGCGCACCTCGTGGCCGCGTTCGATCAGCTTCCTGAGGACCGCCGAGCCGACGAATCCGGTGGCTCCGGTGATAAAAATCATCGGCCGTTTCTTTTGTTCGCTGTCATTCCCGGCCTTTCGGCAAAAAAAAGCATTCAAATACAGATTTTGCATTTAAAAAACCTGCCGAAAAGGGTAAACACTCCTTCACCTTTGGCCGGATAGTCCCTATTTTCAACAATGATCCTTGCCGCCCCTAGGCGTGCTTGGCAATCGGCAAGGTTATTGGGTAACGAACATGGCAGCGAAAGAGAACCACAAAATCGACGTATGGCTGGCTTCCCCGCGCGGCTTTTGCGCCGGCGTGGAGCGCGCCATCGATATCGTCGAACGGGCCCTCGACCTCTATGGCCCGCCGGTTTACGTGCGCCACGAAATCGTCCACAACAAGCGCGTGGTCGAGACTCTCAGGGCCAAGGGCGCCGTTTTCGTCGAAGAGGTGGATGATATCCCCGACGGCGCGGTAACGATTTTCAGCGCCCACGGCGTTTCCGAAGCCGTCGAGAACCAAGCCAAGGACCGCGACCTGCCGGTCATCGACGCCACGTGTCCGTTGGTGTCCAAGGTCCACAAGGAAGGGCAGAACCACGCCAAGAAGGACCGCCAGGTCATTCTCATCGGCCACGAGGGCCACCCGGAAGTCGAAGGCACCCAGGGCCGCATTCCCGGCGGCGTGTTGCTGGTGACCAAGCCGGAAGACGTGGCCAGGCTTGAGGTCCGGGACCCGGACAAGCTCGCCTATGTCACCCAAACGACGCTCAGCGTCGATGAGACCCGCGACGTGATCGGGGCCCTGAAGGAGCGTTTCCCGAACATCATCGGCCCCGACGTCAAGGACATCTGTTACGCCACCCAGAACCGCCAACAGGCGGTCCGCAACCTGGCCGAACACGTGGATTTGCTGCTCGTGGTCGGGGCCACCAACAGCTCCAATTCCAACCGCCTGCGCGAGATCGGCACCGAGCTCGGGGTCCCCAGTTACCTGATCGACGATGCCGGCAACCTGGACCCGGCGTGGCTCAAGGACGTCGATATCGTCGGCGTCACCGCCGGCGCGTCGGCGCCCGAGGAGCTGGTCCAGGAAGTGATAACCCGTCTAGGCGATTTTGGCGAAGTCAAATTGACGAAGGTCCACGGGGTGGAGGAAAGCATTACCTTCAAGCTTCCCAGCGAGCTCAAGGATGCCGTTCGCCAAAACGGCCAGCGCGCCTAGGAACCGGTTTCCGTGTCCATCCCCCTGATCCAGAAGATCCGTGTTGGCGCCTATATCCTTCGCCAACGGCTGAAGGGCGTCGACAAATACCCCCTGGTCCTGATGCTGGAGCCGCTGTTCCGCTGCAATCTGGCCTGCGCCGGCTGCGGCAAGATCGACTACGAGGACGAAATCCTCGACAAACGGCTCAGCCTCCGCGAATGCCTGGACGCGGTCGATGAATGCGGCGCCCCGGTCGTCTCCATCCCCGGCGGCGAGCCCTTGATTCACAAGGATATGGTCGCAATCGTCGACGGCATCGTCGACCGCAAGAAATTCGTTTATCTGTGCACCAATGCCTTGCTGCTGGAAAAGAACCTCGGACGCTTCACGCCGTCGCCGTACCTGACCTTTTCGGTCCATCTCGACGGCCTGGAGGAACACCACGACCGCGCGGTGTCGCAAAAGGGCGTTTTCAAACGCGCCGTCTCGGCCATCCGCGCCGCCAAGGCCAAGGGCTTCAGGGTCAACGTCAACTGCACCCTGTTCGATCAGATGAACGCGCGGCAAGCGGCGGAATTCTTCGATTTCGTCACCGACGACCTGGGCGTCGAAGGGATTACCGTATCGCCGGGCTATGCCTATGAGCGCGCCCCGGACCAGGAACATTTCCTCAACCGGATCAAGACCAAGCAATTGTTCCGCGATATCTTCAAGCTTCAGGGAAAGGTCAAATGGCGGTTCTCGCAATCGGTCCTGTTCATGGACTTCCTGGCCGGAAACCAGCAATACCAGTGCACGCCCTGGGGCAATCCGACCCGCAATATCTTTGGCTGGCAGCGGCCGTGTTATTTGTTGAGCGAGGGATACGCCGATAGTTTCGATCGGTTGATGACCGAAACCCGGTGGGACGATTACGGCACCGGCAAATACGAAAAATGCGCCGACTGCATGGTCCATTGCGGCTACGAGGCGACCGCCGTCACCGACGTCGTCGCCCATCCCCTGAAGGCGCTGAGGGTCTATTTGAAGGGCATCGACACGGACAGGCCGATGGCCCCGGAAATCCCCCTCGATAATCAGCGTCCGGCGGAGTTCGTCTTCGAAGGCCTGATCAAGACGCTGAGCCAGAAAAAGGCGGAGGAAGAGTCACTCAAGGCCGAACGACGGGCCGAGACGGCCAGCAACGCGGCGTAAGGCGGTAATGGCTTTTCGGTTGTCTCCGGCCAAGCCGATCAGGGCCGGCAAATCCCAGGGATTTTTGAGCAAGCCGGCAAGGATGGCTCCGTGCCGGGGATCGCCGTCTTCCGATATGTTTCCCAAAACCCAATCCGGAATCGTCCGTCCCACGGGATCGGCGACGGCCCGGATGACCAGGAACGGCACCCCGGCTTCCCGGGCCGCCTGGGCGACGGCATGGCTTTCCATATCGACGGCGACGGCGTCCGTCTCCGCCGCCAGGGCGCGTTTGGCGGCGACGGTGGCAACCACCGCGTCGGAGCCGGCCATGGTCCGGGTGTCGATGGACTCGCCGTCGGCCAAACCCCGAAGCACCCTGTCGCGCCAAGGTTCCGACGGTTCGTAAATCCGGCCGTCATCAGCGGCGATGGTTTGGGGAACGACCACGGCGCCGGGTTTCAGGTCCGCGGTCAGACCGCCGGCGGTGCCGAAACTAAGCAGCCCCCGGCATCCTTCGGCGGTCAATTGCCGGGCCAGGGCAAAAGCCCGCCCAGTGCGGGCGCCACTGCATCTTACGGAAGGACGCTGGCCGGCCGGGAAAACGCCTAGGCAATCGGCCTCGCGGGTGAGCCCGCAAATAACGCCGAGGTTCTTCAAATACCGAACTTGGGATACTTGCCACCGCCGTTCTTGAGGTCGCGGTAACGGGCCAGCGTCCATAACGGGAAATAGGCGCTGTACCCGTGATAGCGGAGGTAAAAGACCCGGGGAAAGCCGACGGCATTGAAATATTCCTCATGCCAATTGCCGGCGTCGCGTTCGGCGTTCATCAGGTATTCTATCCCCCGGCCAACGCTCTCGCTATTGACCTCACCGGCCGCCATCAAACCCAACAACGCCCAAGACGTTTGCGACGGGGTGCTGGTTTTGACCTCGTCGCGGCGGCGATGCAGGGTCGCCTCCGATACGTACCAGGTCCGGTGCTGCCAGTAGGTGGAACAGTCCTCCCCCCAACCACCGTCGGGGCGCTGGACGAATTTCAGCCAATCCACGGCCTTGCGGATATAACGGGCCTGCATGTCCATACCAGCGGCGTTGAAGGCGCACAGGACCGACCACGTCC
>JADFMB010000202.1 GCA_022564115.1 Pseudomonadota bacterium | reverse complement strand
AGGCGTCACGGCGACGATGGCGGAACTGGATACGGCCCTGATGGCGACGTTCGGGGAGGTCTTCGAGACCCCGATCCGCCGAAATTAGAGGATACAGGCCCCCTAGGCCGTCGGCCCGTACCCGAAGCCGGGCTCTTCCGGCGCCTCGGCCGGGTGCTCGGTGATGTTGACGACCCGGGCCGCCGGCGGCCCCTGCCGGCAGGCCTCGATCATCTCGTCGACGTCGGCCTCGGCACCCGAGAGCAACGCCTCGACGGTACCGTCCGGGCGGTTGCGGACCCAGCCCCGCAGGTTCCTGCGTTGCGCTTCCTGGGTTGTCCAGGCGCGGAACCAGACGGCCTGGACACGGCCCTCGATGACGACGCGGACGGATTTTTTCTTCATGGTTTTAGCTATTTGAATTCCAGGATCACCTGATCGACGGCCAGGCTGTCGCCGGGCCCGGCCTTGATGGCGGCGACGATCCCGTCCCGTTCGGCGCGCAGCACGTTTTCCATCTTCATCGCCTCGATCACCGCCAGCTCCTCGCCGGCCTTGACTTCCTGGCCCTCCTCGACGGACAGGGAAATCAGCAGGCCCGGCATCGGCGACAGCAGAGATTTCGACGTTTCGGGCGCTTCCTTGACCGGCATCAGGGCCTGCAACTCGGCGTGCCGGGGGCTCAACACCAGCACCTCGGCCTCGGCGCCGCCGTGGATCAGCCGGTAGGCCACGCCCTGGCGCTCCACCTGGAGGCAGAAACCGCTGCCCCGCAGGGTTCCCCGGAACAACGGCTGACCCAGCTTCCAGGTGGTCTCGATCAGGATATCCTCACCCTCGACGACAAGCTCATAGCCGCCGTCGGTGGGCTTGATCCGGACCGGCACGGCGTCGCCGTGCAGGATCACCAGCCAATCGTCCGCCACCACCCGTTCGCGGCCGGCGGTCTGGCCCGAGATCATCGAGGCGCGGGCCTGATAGGCGCGATGGATGCATGCCGCCACGGCGATCAGCAACCGCGGGTCTTCAGGAGTCAGGTCCTGGGAATGGAAGCCGTCGGGGTATTCCTCGGCGATGAAATCGGTGCTTAGCCGTCCCTCGGCGAAGCGCGGATGGGCTATCAACGCGGCCAGGAACCCGATGTTGTGACGAACGCCGCTGATATGGAACCGGTCGAGCGCGCCGGACATGCGGGCGGTGGCCTCCTCGCGGGTAGGACCGTAGGTGATCAACTTGGCGATCAAAGGGTCGTAATAGATGGAAATTTCCCCGCCTTCGGCGACCCCGGAATCGACGCGCACGTGGTCGTCCTCGTCCGGCGGCCGGTAGCGCACCAGCCTGCCCGACGACGGCAGGAAATCGCGGAACGGATCCTCGGCGTAAATCCGGGCCTCGATGGCCCAACCGTTCAGCACCACGTCTTTCTGTTGGAAGGCCAGCTTTTCGCCGGCGGCGATGCGGATCATCTGCTCCACCAGGTCGAGGCCGGTGATCCATTCGGTCACCGGGTGTTCGACCTGAAGCCGGGTGTTCATTTCCAGGAAATAAAAATTCTTCTCCCGGCCGACGATGAATTCGACCGTCCCGGCGGAGCGGTATTCCACCGCCTGGACCAGGGCCATCGCCTGTTCGCCCATTTCGCGCCGGGTCTTTTCGTCCACAAAAGGCGACGGCGCCTCTTCGATGACCTTTTGGTGGCGCCGTTGAATGGAGCATTCGCGTTCGCCCAGGTAAACGGCGTTGCCGAAGCCGTCGGCCAGGACCTGAATTTCGATGTGGCGCGGATTTTCGATGTATTTTTCGACGAACACCCTGCCGTCGCCGAACGCGGTTTCGGCTTCGCCCGACGCGCGTTTCAATCCGTCCCGGCATTCGGCGTCGTTGCCGGCGATCCGCATGCCCTTGCCGCCGCCGCCGGCGGTCGCCTTCAACATTACCGGATAGCCGATCTCGCCCGCGATCCTGACCGCCTCCTTGGCGTCCTTGACCGCGCCGCCGTCGCCGGGAATGGTGTTGAGGCCGGCTTTTTTCGCCAGCTTCTTGGATTCGATCTTGTCGCCCATGACCGTCATCGCCTTCGGCCCCGGCCCGATGAAGGCGACGCCGGCTTCCTCGATGGCCTCGGCGAATTCGGCGTTCTCCGACAAGAAGCCGTATCCCGGGTGCACGGCTTGCGCTCCGGTTTCCTTGACCGCGTCGAGGATCTTCCCGATGTCCAGGTAGCTTTCGGCCGCCGGCGGCGGGCCGATCAGGACCGCTTCGTCGGCCATTTCCACGTGCAACGCCCGGGCATCGGCTTCGGAACAGACGGCAACGGTCTTGATGCGCATGCGCCGGGCCGTGCGGATGATCCGGCACGCAATCTCCCCCCGGTTGGCGATCAAAATTTTCTTGAACATGCGCCGCCCCGCTCCTTGGAATTACCGCGGTTTTCCGAACAGTCCCCGAAACAGGCCCATGGCATAGGCCGCGTGCAAAGCCAACACCGACCCCCAGCCGACCCCCGGCAACGGGAACCAGGGATTTTCGGGCGACGGGGTAAAGTTTACCGGCCCGGTTTCCCGACCATCGCCGGTCACGGTTATTCCCGGTTGGAAGCGTCGCCGGCGGACTCTCCGGTTTCGGTCGTCGGAATAATCGCCTTGATCTGGCTTTCCTTTTCCGAACGCTTGAGCATCGGCCTCAATGCGTAATTGGCGTGGAACGCCAACAGCCCCACCCAGGTGCCCAGGGGCACCAGGAAAAAAGCGTCATGGAATTCGGCATAGATTGTCAGACGCAAGGGGATCGCCGCCGTGATAACGGCGACGAAGAGGATCAAATGATTGGCGAACCAGCGCATGCGCTTGCGCCCGGTGGTAACCTTGGTGTCGATTTCCTGTTCGAACTCCTTCACCATATCGGGGTCGACCCGCGCCGAGGGCATGCCACGGGGCGGCGGCCGCCTTTGCGGCCCTGTCGCCGGCGCCTGCGTTTTGGCCGGGGCGGTGATGTCGTCCTGGCTCAGGGGCGCGAAGCTGCGTTCCGGCGTTGCCGGGGCTTGGACGATTTCGTCCTCTAGTGCCCCCGGCAGCGCCCCCGGGGGTTCGTTTTCGTCTGCCATGGTTCGTTGGTATCCCGCCTTGCCGGGTTGTGCAACAGGCAATACCCTAGCGCGAGTAGGCCCTCTAATACCACACCGCCAGGGGCCAAGAGAAGGTATTCATCGCATGCCCAGAATCGTCAAGGTCGGCGCCGCGCAATCGGGACCCATTCAAAAGGACGAGGGCCGCCAGGCCGTCGTCGGGCGGCTTCTGGCGCTGATGGGGGAAGCGCACGCCCAGGGCTGCGAACTGGTGGTGTTCACCGAACTGGCGCTGACGACGTTCTTTCCCCGCTACTACGCGGACGACCGGGCCGAGATGGATTCCTGGTTCGAGACCGATATGCCGGGCGCCGCCATCCGGCCGTTGTTCGAGTTCGCGGCCGGGAACGGCATCGGTTTTTCCTTGGGATACGCCGAGTTAACCCCCGAGGGGCGGCATTTCAACAGCCAAATCCTGGTCGATAAAACCGGCGCCGTCATCGGCAAGTACCGCAAGGTGCACCTGCCCGGCCACGCCGAGCATGAACCCGAGCGCACCTTCCAGCACCTGGAGAAACGCTATTTCGAACCCGGCGACCTGGGCTTTCCGGTGTGGCGGACCATGGGCGGGGTCATGGGTATGTGCATCTGCAACGACCGCCGCTGGCCGGAAACGTTCCGGGTGATGGGCCTGCGGGGGGTGGAACTGGTCATGCTCGGCTACAACACGCCGAGCGGTAATTCCCTCAAACCCGAAGAGTCCGCCGAGACCCGGATGCTCCACAGCCGGCTATGCATGCAGGCCGGCGCGTACCAGAACGCGACCTGGGTCGTCGGCGTGGCCAAGGCGGGA
>JADFMB010000037.1 GCA_022564115.1 Pseudomonadota bacterium | reverse complement strand
CAGCACCGCGGCTTCGGTGTTGATGTTGGTCTCCCCGCCTTCGCCTTCCTCTTCCGGCGCCGGGGCGGCCTCGCCGATGCCTTCAAGGCGGCCGTTGCGGATCGTCAGGATCTGGCCGAAATCGTTGTTGTCAGGCGTTTCGCCGGTGATGTAAACGAACGTCGTTTCAGGCAAAAGCTCGAACATTTTGCCGCGGATGCGGTCCTGAGTCTCCCGGTCCAGGGCGCTGAGCGCCTCGTTGAAGATGACGATGTCCGGTTTCTTGATCAGGCCGCGGACCAAAATGACCTTTTGCCGGTCGGCCTGCGACAGCCTGGAACCGCCGACGCCGACCGGGGCCGCGGTCGCCAGGTGGATCATGTCCTCGGTCAGGCCCATTTCCTCCAGCACCTCGAAAATGATGTCGTTGAGCCGGTCCTCGGCGTTGGGGATGGTGTGGTTGATGGTTCCCATCAATAAATTGCGCCGGGTGGTGAGTTTCGGGTTGTAGGTATCCTCGGCGAAAAAGGCGATCGCGGCCCGGTTTTCCTCGGGCAGGTTTTCCCTGAAGAACTTCCGCGCCTGGAGGATCTTGTCTTTCATGGCGTCGTCGACGAAGCCGAAGCGGTGGCGGTCGACGATCAACTCGAACGTCAATGTCAAAAGCAGCGCCCGTTCGTCGTCGTCCAGGCTGTCCAGGCCCTCGCGGTCGGCCTGGATGGTCTGGGTTTTCAGTTTTTGGATGGTTTCATGGTCGAGGAAGCCGAACTCGTCGGGCAACGGCTGATCTTCGCCGAAGTCGCCGAACATGTCGACGATGGTGCCGCCGAACTTCTGCCCGATCTCGAGGAAGGGGGCCTTGAGGTCGAATTCCTCCAGCGCCGCCAGGACGTGCGGGTTTTCGTGGAGGTTCCTGGTCTGGAATTCCTCCTCGACGGCCTCGCCGAACACCAGGTTGGCGGCGATGTCGGCGTTGGCATTGTACTGATCGTCCTTGTAGGGATAGACCAAGCCCTTGTCGTCGGGGTTGGCGTTGAGCCGGGCGGCGATCTTGCCCCGCGCCTGCATCAGCTTTGCCGCGAGCTCGGGGTGTTTTTCCGGATCCAGTTCCATGGTCTGCGACTTCGCGGCCAGGCTTTCATCCAGTTCGAGGGCATGGATGGCCTTCATCAGCCATGCCTTTAATTCGCCCTTGTCGGCCAAGCCAAGGGATTTGAAATCGATCCAGTCGGCGTCCACGTCGGCGGTCGTGTTGCCGGCGGCCTCGGCTTCCTTGAAATCCCAGTGGGGCTCGGTTTCGCCTTCGCCGTTGCCGACGGGGACGTGCATCAACCCGAACATCATGTTGTCTTCGATGGTGCCGTCGAAAATGTAGGATTCCGGCCCGATGTGGCTGATGGCCGAACCGGTGACGGATTCGGGAAGCGTCGAAAGGTTGGAATCGCCGATGGCGATGCCGCCGGTGGTCGGAAGGATCAGCCTCGACATCAGTTGGGCGATCTTATCGCGCGAACCCGGATCGGTGACGATGACGGCGCGGGTGCCGGGTTCGATCTTGAACGAGACGTTGTCCAGGGCCTTGACCCCATCCTCGACCAGGCTGATGTTCTTGAGTTCGATCGTGCCCTTGAGCCCGGGAAGGGTCTCGGGGCGGTCTTGCTGCAACGCCGGGTCGAGCATGTCGCTGGGCTGGAACTGTTCGATCAGTTGTTCGTACTTGATCCGCGAATCCTGGAGGCGCTGGTAATACTTCAACAGTTCCCGCCACGGCGTCGTGAACCGGGCGTACGCCGCCAGCACCGCGACCAGGGCGCCCAGGGACAAATCGCCGTTGATGATCAGGACGCCGCCCACGGAATAGAAGATCAGCGGCGTCAACTGGCTGAGGAAGTTGTTGAGCCCCTTCATGAAGAACTTTTTCTCGTACAGTTCGACCCGGATGGCGAAGATAACGCCCAGCCGGCGCGACAGCTCCGCCAGCATGTAGCCCGACGTGTCGTTGGTATGGACGTCGCTGACGCCGAGGCATGATTCGCCGACCCGTCCGGCGAGGTGCCGCGCCTTGATCACCCTTTCCTTGCCGAGCGCATTGACCTTGCGCTGCATTTTCGGGATCAGCCATGCCTGAATCGGGACCATGGAAAGGGCGACAAACCCCAGGATCGGGTTTTCGGACATCATGAAGTACAGGATCGTGATCATGGTCCCGCCCTGGACCACGGGAACGGCGAACGATTCGCCGATGAAGAAACCCAAGGGCTCGACCTCGGCCGTGACCATCGCCGACAGCTCCGACGGGGTGACTTTCTGGAAGTGCCGCTGGGGGAAGCGGAGAATGCGCTCGTAGAGTTGATAACGGAACCGCCTGAGCATCCTTTCCGACGACACGCCCTTGTAGGTGTTGATGGTCCTGGAAAACGAGATGTTGACGATGATCAGAAAGAACAGGGCGGCGCACAGAAGGAACAGGTATTCGATCTGCCCAAACTCGAAGTCCAGGTCGAAAAGGTCCTTCGGAAAGTCCTTTCCGTCGATGGCGTCGTTGATGATGATCTTCGGCAGTTTGAGCGCCATCAGCAGGAACGGGAACGAGCACGCCGTCATCGCCATGATGATGAGCTGCTGGCCCTTGCTGTTGTTCCAGATGTACTGAAAAATGCTTTTTTCCATGATCGTGTCCCCCTAGAACACCCTGGTTTTTCTATGCCTTAATATATACGGAACAGCGGTGGTGACCATCGGCAATTATGGTTTTTTGCATTAACGCCCAGATTGATAAGCCCCTGTCTTAATTTACTTTATTGACGGAAAACCCATAGAGCCTTGCGGCGTTGCCGCAGACGATCTTGGCCCGGGTCTCGGCCGGCAGGTGGCCGAGTTCGTTGTCGATGAATTCCTGGGAATCCGGCCACACCCCATCCATGTGGGGATAATCGGACCCCCACATGACGTTGTCCTCGCCCAGCACGTCGAGGAGCCGAAGACCGACCTTGTCGCTTTGATAGGTCGCCTTGCATTGGCGGTGCCAGTAATCGCTGGGCTTCATGGTCAGGGTCAGGTCCTTGTATTGGTCCTCCCACTCCAGGTCCATGCGCTCCAACAGGTACGGAATCCAGCCGATGCCGCTTTCGGCGATGACGAGGCGAAGGCCGGGATGGGCTTCGAGCACGCCGCCGTAAATGATCTCCATCAACAGTTTCGACATTCCCATCTGGAATCCGGTGATGTAAACGGCGTGGGCCTGGCGCCGTTGCAGGGGTTCCAGGCCCTTGGTCGCCGGTTTTTCGCCGCCCGAGGTATGAAAATGAAGCGGCAGGCCGGAATCGTCGACCACCTGCCACAAAGGCTCCCAGCCAGGTTCGTAAAGCGGCGTCATGTCGACGGTGTTGGCGACCTCAAGCCCGCGCAAACCGCCGCGTTTGACGACGCGTTCGATCTCGGCCACGGCGGCGGCGACGTCGTGGTTGGGAATCCCGGCCAACCCGGCGAAACGGTCGGGGTAGGCGTCGCAGAAATCGGCCAGCCATTGGTTATAGATACGCATCATTTCGGCCGCCGCCTCCGGGTCGCGGAGACGCATGGTGCGCCCGGCGATCCCGTACAGTACCTCGGCCTGAACGCCGTCCCGGTCCTGGTCCTTGACCCTCAGGTCCGGGTCGGCGACCCGGCGGATGCCCTTCTTGCCGTCCTCGTAAAGGCCCTCGGCGGCCATGCGGTCGGAGCGGCGGATTTTCCCCGGCACGTATTCCTTGCCGGCCAGGCCCATGCCGTTCTGGTGGCCGAACTGAATGCCGTTGTTGGTGACCCAGATCGGGCCCTTTGCGCTGTCGGTGACGTAGGGCATGCGGTCCTTGAATTCCTTGGAGGCATTGGCGGTAAACAGGTCGGGCGGCAGCCACGGCAGGTCGATGTGACCGTCGGCGGAAATGACTTGATAGTTCATGATTTTTGTCTTTTTACCTTAGGTCATGGACTCATAAATGGCGGCGAACTGTGATCGGCGGATGGCCCATTTGGGCAGGAAGGGGCGCGAAAGCGGGGCCAGAGCCCCGGTGAGGGCGCATGACGCACCGAAACGGGCCATATGCCGACCCCTCTTGGGGCGCGGTTCTTTTGTCCACTGGGCATCGTCGTGTCGTCGGTCATGATGCTTTGGCATCAATCCCTCCCAGCTCCTTGCCAGTGGACAAAATAACACGCGTCACAGTCGTCTCCATTTGTGAGTCCATGACCTAGCGTTTTTCCTATATTAGCCTTCGTCCCCGCGGCGGTCCCAGATTTCCCGCACCTGATCGGCCAGGGTCATGGGGTCGAACGGCTTGGCGATCACGTCCAGCACCCCCAATTCCCGATACCGCTTTATTTCCGACGGCATCGCCTTGGCGGTCAGAAAGACCGCCGGCGTGTTCTCCAGCCCGGGAATCTTGCGCAGCGCTTCCAGCGTATCGGAGCCGTCCATGACCGGCATCATGACGTCCAGCAGGACGATGTCGGGGCCGAAAGCGGCGGCCTTTTCAATCGCTTCGGCGCCCGAGGTACACATCATCACCTCGAGCCCGCCGACGGATTGCAGGGCCACTTCGGCGATGGTGCGGATGTCGGCCTCGTCTTCGACGTAAAGGATCTTTTTCAACGTTTCGCCCATGACCTTTTGCCGCTTAAACGACCCCCCCCTCAATAGACAACGACGCTACGGATGCTTTCCCCCGAATGCATCAGCTCGAACGCCTTGTTGATGTCGTTCAGCGGCATGGTGTGGGTGATCAGGTCGTCGATGTTGATCTTGCCTTCCATGTACCAATCGACGATCCCGGGCACGTCGGTGCGCCCCCGGGCGCCGCCGAAGGCGGTGCCGCGCCACACCCGGCCGGTGACCAACTGGAACGGCCGGGTGGCGATTTCCTGCCCCGCGCCGGCGACGCCGATGATGGTGCTTTCGCCCCAGCCCTTGTGGCAGCATTCCAGGGCCTGGCGCATGGTGGCGACGTTGCCGATGCATTCGAACGAATGATCGGCGCCGCCCTTGGTCAGGTCGACCAGATAGGGCACCAGGTCGCCTTCGACCTCGTTCGGGTCGACGAAATGGGTCATGCCGAATTTCTCGGCGATGTCCTTGCGGGCCGGGTTGATGTCGACGCCGACGATCATCCCGGCGCCGACCATGCGCGCCCCCTGGATGACGTTGAGGCCGATGCCGCCGAGGCCGAAGACGACGACGTTGTCGCCGGACTGGACCTTGGCCGTGTTCATCACCGCGCCGAGCCCGGTGGTGACGCCGCAGCCGATATAGCAGACCTTGTCGAACGGCGCGTCGTCGCGGATCTTGGCCAGGGCGATTTCCGGCACCACGGTGTGGTTGGCGAAGGTCGAGGTGCCCATGTAGTGGAATATTTTATCCTTGCCGATGGAAAACCGCGACGTGCCGTCGGGCATTAATCCTTGTCCCTGGGTCTCGCGGATCGCCTGGCACAGGTTGGTCTTGCCCGAAAGGCAATATTCACACTCGCCGCATTCGGGCGTGTAGAGCGGGATCACGTGATCGCCGGGCTTCAGGCTTTCGACCCCCTTGCCGACCTCGACGACGACGCCGGCGCCTTCGTGGCCGAGGATGGCCGGAAACAGGCCTTCCGGGTCGTCGCCCGAGCGGGTGAACTCGTCGGTGTGGCATATCCCCGTCGCCTTGATCTCGACCAGGCATTCGCCTTCCCTGGGGCCTTCCAAGGTGACGGTTTCGATGACCAGCGGCTTGCCGGCCTCATAGGCGACGGCGGCGCGGGTTTCCATGATTTCCTCCCCGTGTGGCGTTATTTTGTTCTGTCCTTTAAGACCTTATCTCCAACTATGCCCGATTGAGTATCGGGATGTCTCGGGGATTCTGGAATAGATACCGAGATAGGTTTTGATACAAATTTCCAGGAAGGGTTCAAGATAAGTTTTACGGTACTGTTCTTGACTCACCCCATTTTAGGGACATAGAAACCTTGCAAATGGATTGGGAGTTCCCGGTCGGCGGCTGGTCTCGGTGAATGCCGGGGCCTTTCGCTTTTTCAGGGAAAGATTTTTAGACCCATACCCGTTTCCCCACCGGACGGCTTTTCCAACAATTTTGGCTCAATCACTTCGAACGCTCTGTTGGCTTGGTCAGGCTTTAAAACATGCCTGCCGATCGGATGCGCGATCATGTCTGCAAGTTGTAATCCTGTGGAATTGCTACGCTTATCGACGAAACGAATTTCAAAGGGAATTTCCGAATAATCCCGCTTGTGGGACTGGTGCTTATCGTATTCGTTTTGGCAGATGCGCCTGAACTCAAGTTCAAGTTCTTCGTCTTCCTTCTGTCCGCGGCTTTCGACAATAATATGTGTGGTTCTCTTTTTCTGCCCGTGTTTCAAAAGGAAGTCCCATGATCGTTCCATGCAAAACAGCAAACTAAGCATATAAGGGCTACGAGGCGCTTGGTGCTGTTTTATAAGTTCTAGTTTATCGATGACGGTTGCGACCAATGTCAGCGGCGCGCTGTCAATAAGCGCATTGACGTCCGCGAAAATTTTTCCCGAAGTTTTTGATCAAAGAGAATCCGAAAATCACCCCCACTCTTTCGAATATCGTGACCATGAAAGATGGCCATATCGTGACCAAAATAATCGAACTTCAGTTTCTGAAAAGCCGGCACGATATTTTCGCAATAATCAGATTTTTTTATTATGCAAAACGCCAGAACAAACAGAGGGTAGTTCTCGTCAATTGACGTCAGACTATGATCGCCACTTTCGTCGACGTAGATGATGTAATCGCTGAAGGTTTTTCCATCAGGCATAAAGACTTCGCACCACAAATTTTATTTGTGTCACATCTGAAAAAAACGCTCCGCCCCTATACCGGCCGGTCGCCGATGCCGGTGGTGCGTTCCATGTAGCGCGGCCGGTCGCCGTAATCGCAGACCGCGTAGTGAATCAGCGAACGGTTGTCCCATATCACCACGTCGCCCTGGCGCCAGCGGTGGCGGTAGATGAATCGGTGCTGCGTCGCGTGGCCGAACAGGAACCCCAGCAACGCCTCGCTTTCGCCGGCCTCGAACCCTTCCAGGCGCACCGTCATGCCGGGATTGACGTACAGGCCCTTGCGGCCGGTTTCCGGGTGGGTGCGGACGACGGGGTGGACGGCCCGGTTGGCGCCCTTGAGGTCGTTCTCGACGACGATCGGCTCGGCGAACTGGGTGGCGGCGGTCTGGGCGAAGTCGTGGACGGCGCTGAGCGGGGCCAGCATCTCCTTCATGGCTTCCGACAGCGCCTCGTAGGCCGCCGTCATGTTGGCGAACAGCGTATCGCCGCCGGCCGCCGGGACCTCGATGGCGTGCAGGATCGAGGCGGCGGCCGGGCGTTCCTTGAACGACACGTCCGAATGCCAGTACGTCCCGGCCCTGGCCCGGCCCAGGGGTTCGCCGTCCTTGACCTGGTTGGAGACACGGTAGATTTCCGGGTGGTCCGGGTGCAGGTAGCGGCTGACGGTTTCCTGCAGCGGCGTCTCTCCCGGGGCCCCGAAAAGCGGCCCGAAGCGGCTCGAGAATTCGATATGCTGGGCAGTGTTCAGGCTCTGGCCGGGAAACACCAGAAGCCCGCCCGCTTCCAGCCATGACTGGCGGACCTCGCCGAACAGGTTTTCGCCCAGGGGCCGCGACAGGTCGAGGCCGGTGACCTCGGCGCCGAGGACCGGCGATAGGGGGTTGACGGTCATGGCCATGGGTTTTTTCTACACTATCGGGCGCTTCGCCAAAAGGCGGCGCCGCGACAAAGGCCGGGGTTATGCCGGATTAATCTGTTAAGGATGATCGATGTTCGAGCTTTCAGACACCCGCAAGCGGCTCCGGGAGGCGGCCAGCAAGCTGGCGCAAAAGGTGATCGCTCCCCGCGCCGCCGATATCGACCGAACGGAGGAATATCCCTGGGACAACGTCAAGGCACTGACCGAGGCCGGGTTCATGGGCATGACCATCCCCGAAGCCTATGGCGGCCGGGGCTTGAATTACCTGGACGCGGTGCTGGTGGTCGAGGAAATGGCCAAGGTCTGCGGCGTCACCGGGCGGATCGTCGTCGAGGGCAATATGGGGGCCATCGGCGCGATCATCAAATACGGCTCCGAGGCGCAGAAAAAACTGGCCGCCGGCCTGGTGCTGGCCGGCGACAAGCCGGCCATCTGCATCACCGAACCCGGCGCCGGCAGCGCCGCTTCGGAAATGACCACCCGGGCCGACAAAAAGGGCGGCGTTTACGTGCTCAACGGCGCCAAGCACTGGATCACCGGCGGCGGCATATCGAAACTTCACCTCATCTTCGCCCGCGTCTTCGACGGCAACGAGGAGCAAGGCATCGCCGGCTTCATCTGCGTCCGCGATCCGGAAAACGGGATCGAGCCCAAGGGATTGACCATCGGCAAGCGCGAACCGGCGATGGGGCTCAGGGGCATCCCGGAAACGGAATTGATTTTCGATGATCTTGAAATCCCCGCCGACATGGTGGTGATCCCGCCGTCGGGCCTCGAGCGCGGCTTCGCCGGGCTGATGAACGCCTACAACGCGCAGCGGGTAGGCGCGGCGGCGGTGGCCTTGGGGATCGCCCGGGGGGCCTATGACCTGGCCCTGGATTACGCCCAGAAGCGCCAACAGTTCGGCCGCCCGATCGCCGAGTTCCAGGGGCTGCAATGGATGCTGGTCGACATGGGCACCGGCATCGAGGCGGCGCGGTTGATGATCCTGAAGGCCGCCGCCGGGGCCGAGGCGGAAGGGGGATCGGGTTTTCCCGACATCACCGACGCCGCCCGGGCCAAGATCCTGGCCTCGGAAACGGCGATCCGGGTCACCAATGACGCGCTGCAGGTATTCGGCGCCGCCGGCTATTCCCGCAACATGCCGCTGGAGCGCATGGTCCGCGACGCCCGCATGTTCACCATCGGCGGCGGCACGGTGCAGATCCTGCGCACCGTCGTCGCCTCGCAAGTGCTGGGCCGCAAACTGCCGCAGACCCGGGACGGCTACGTGAAGATGGCCGAAAACAGCGCCCAAAAGGCGAACAACAAAAAGAAAAAAAAGAAAACCTGACGGCGCCCCGGACTAATTAGGGCTTAGCCCGCCGCGGCCTCGCCTTCCGCTTCGCGCCCCCGGCCTCGTTTTTCCCGCTCAACAGCCCCTCGACGGCGCCGATCAACTCTTCCTCGGTGAACGGTTTGGCGAGCGTCATGTCGGCGCCCTGGATGGCGGCGGCCCGGAGCGCCTTTTCCTTGTCCATTTCATCGACGCCGGCGGAAATGGCGATGATTTTGACGTCCGGCCAGTTTTCACGGATTCTGGCGATCCCCTCGATGCCGCCCATGCCGGGCATGAAGATGTCGATGACCACCAGGTCGAATTCGACCCGCTCCATGTCGGTGAACACCAGTTCCACCGATTCGGACTCCAGCGTCTGATGGCCGTGCCTTGACAGCATCTCGCCAACCAGGGTGCGGATGGTCGATGAGTCGTCGATGACGAGGATGAACTTACGGTCCAAGGCCATGATCTTTATTATTTTTTTGCGCCGGGGCGGGGTTAGTCGAAAAGCTTGTCGATGTTGGATTGTGAAACCGCGGGACCGCCCACTTGCGGACCTTCGAGGGCGATGCCGCCGTCGATGCGGTCGATGGCTTTTGTCCTGCCCGCCTTGACTCCCTTGTTGATCCCTTGGCCGCCGGCCAGGGTGGCGACACAGTGAAAGCCGTCCTCGATGGCGCCGACGGCGCGGGTGATCTTGCCGATGCGCTGGCCGATAATGTCCTGGAACGAGCAGGCCTCGAACAAATCACCGGTGTTCTTGACGATCCGGTTGACGTGGGTCTTGGTGGTCCGGTCCTTGGTCCGGGCGGCGATGGTATCGGCGGATTTCTGTATCGCCTCGCCGACGGTCATCACCTTGTCGGCGGCCTCGGCGATCTCGCCGGCCAGGGCGTCCAACTGCTCGATCATGGACCGGAACAGGTCGCCGTTGCCGTTGGCCGTCCGAAGACTCGCAAGCTCGTTCCGAATCCTTGCCATGCGGCCGCGCAGGGTCGGTCCGTTGCGCTTGGCGTTCCGTTTTTGCATCCCGTTGCCCTTGGGGGCTTTTTTTCGAGATTTTCTGGCCATGGGCCGATCCCGCAATAGCACGTTGTTTCCCAGGGTCTCCAATTCCGCCAGGGTAGCGGATTGACCGTGAAGGTTTAAGGTTCAGGATGCATCGAAATGTTTCAGAATATGTCAAAAGCGGCTGAAGCCCATGGTTTCCTGGGGTTAATCCCGGTTGTTCCGCTGGCCAGAATTCCCCGGCTGTGCCATTCTCGGGGTTTGCAGACGGGGAAGGCGGCATTGATGGAAAAAATCAAGAAAACCGACGCCGAATGGCGAGAGGTCCTGACCCCCGGGCAATTCGAGGTGTGCCGCGAAAAAGGGACCGAACGGCCGTTTTCCGGCGAATACGACGGCTGCAAGGAAACCGGCGTTTACGTTTGCGTGTGCTGCGGGCAGGCGCTTTTTTCGTCGTCACACAAGTTCGATTCCGGCACCGGCTGGCCGAGTTTCTGGAAACCGGCGGCGGACGGCGCGGTGGACGAGAAAAGCGATGTCAGCCTGTTCTCGGCCCGCACCGAGGTGCTGTGTTCCCGGTGCGATTCCCATCTCGGCCACGTCTTCGACGACGGTCCGCAACCGACGGGCCTGCGCTATTGCATCAACTCGGCGTCGCTGAAGCTGGAGCCGGAGAAGGGTTGAGCCCTCGCCTCAAACCGGCCGGTGGACGATCCACGGCATGGCCGTGCCGATCGCCGGGAACAGCCCGGCGATAATCCGTTCCATGGTCTTCGACGGGATGAACGTTCCCCCCTGTCGGCGCCGGAGGTTAAGGGGGAGAAAGACGGTTTTCCAGGGGATTGACGGCCTTGGCGTTCACGTTGGCGCGAACGCCGGCCCGTGCCCCGGACCGGGGAACCGACCCCGCGTCAGCCCCGTTCCGGCTTCGGCGGCGGCTCCCAGGCCATGCCGCCTGCCGACGGCCGCGGCCGGGAAGAGGCGGGACGGTCCGCCAATTCCCCAGGAGGACCGACAGGGACCGCCAATGGCGGGGCGGAGTCGGCCAGGGGGGCGCGCCGGCGCGGCTTCGCCGGAGAAGCCGTTTTCGCCGTCACTGTTGGCGGTGGCGGCGCGAAAGCGGGCACCGGAGCCGGGGAAGGGGCCGGGGAAGAAAAATGACGGCGGCGCTTCCTTCTCGGCCGGCGCCGCACCAGGGCCGGGTCGCGCAGTTCGGCGATGCGCCGCCGGGCCCCGTCCGGGGCCTGGTAGAACCAGAACATCCAGGCGTTTTCGTTGCCATCGATGACCGCCTGGCTGAGCTGGTTGAGGCTGTCGTAGACGCGGCCGTCGACATCGAGCAACCACCGGCCCCGCACCACCCGGGCGGCATAGGGGCGGCCCTTGTAGGTGCGCGAAATCTCGAACCCTTCGGGGAAGAGGATGCCGTAGGTGGTATCCATGAAGCCGGGCTCGAAGCCGGGACCGGCGGTTTTTGGCGTCGCCGGGCCGCCGCCGGAATCCTCCCCGGCAAGGCCCAGAAGCCGGCGCAGGAGCCGGTCTTCGGTTTCGCCGTTGCGGCGGCTGAGTTCAGAAAGCCTTGTCCGAACGTCCCGGGAAAAGTCGAGCCGGTCCATGGCGGTTTCCTTTCTTTGCATGCAAGCCTGACGATTCTACAAAAACGGGGAATTTTTTTAAAGATTTAAATAGATAGTTAGATAGATAGATAGATTTTTGTTTAATCGATATAACCGGCAACCCGCTTTCAGCCGCCCTGGTTGCCGGTCAAAAACGATCGGCAACCAGGGCCGTGGCGGCCGGGTATTACCCGTCCCAACGGCCGGCAAACCAGAAAAACCCCCGGAGCAAATTTATTGTTTGTTAAAATGGGAAGGATAGAATTTCCTCCGTCTTTCGGATCGTCAACAGGGAATAGGAAAGTCATGGATCTGACGTTCGTTTCCACCGGCAAACGCATAGGATTGCATCCGGACAGCGAGCAGGCCGTTTTGGAGATGCCGGTGTGGCAGCGCCACGCCGCCTATCATGACACGTGCCGAAAAGTCTACGCCATGGCCAACCCGGAAGTGTCGGCCCCGGAAACCGTCTTGGCGAAGCGGGGAGTCGACCTCGTCCGCGGCAGCCTGACCCGGGAACACGCGGCAAGCCTTTCGAACGAGATCACCAACCTTCTCGAGGCCCGGGGTCCGGGCGGCGGGGCGCACGGGCCAATCACCGACAACCCGGACGAAGTCAGCGTTCGGGTCCCCTACGAGGGCGCCCTTCTCGACATGCTGAAGGACGCTCTGCCGCTGATCCTCAACCCCGAGGCCGAAGGCCTTCTGGAATCCTATTACGGAAGCTACTTCCGCATCGATTCGACCTCGTGCAACCGGACCCATCCCATAGACGAACACACCATTTCGTTCCTGTGGCACCGCGACGTGGCGCCCATGGCGCAGGTCCATATCATGGTCTACCTGACGGATTCGGGGCCGCAAAAGGGCTTGACCCTGTTCCTCGACCTGGAACAAACGAAAACGGCGGCGAAGCTCGGTTATCACTACACCAAGGTCACCCAGAAAAGGGGTCTGAAACGCGATGACGAGGGGGTGCCGGAAAGAAGGCTCCACCTTGACGATCTGTTCGAACAGGCCGGCAAAGACCTGACCGTCAACCGCCCCGACCCCAAGGCGGGAGACAGCCTTCTGTTCGCCGCGCCGAGGGTCCTGCACCGGGGCAGCCTGCCCACGGAAGGCTACCGGGATGTCTTCCTTCTGGTCCTGCAGCCGAGTTTCGTTCCCTGGCGCCAGGACATCGAGGATTTCGGCTACGACCACATTTTCACCGATTGCGGCAAGGACACCCTGTACACCAACCCGTTCAAGTCCCTGGCGCCGGCCCTTCCCAAGGACGGCAACAGCACCCTGACGTCCTGGGAACAGTGGATTTTTGAAGGCGACATCCTTCCCTAAAGCGCCGGGCCTGGCCGCCCTTTCCTTCGCTCATTTCCCGAGTTTCTTTGGGTTTAAGGGGGTCGTTATCTAAACCTCGGCGCCCGTCAAAAACTGTGCCTCGAAGACTTCCATGATCTTTTCTTGCGCTTCGTCGGATGCGTACCGGTCATTGCTGGCATAGGAATCGCGCACGCACGTTGTTCCGGCCTCAAGCGACGCCAGGTAATGGACGTGATCGTAACTGTTGACCACCTCTTCCACGGCCAACCTCATGATCGCTTTTCCCAAGGTATTGGCGTTTATGACGTGCTGCTTAAGGCCGAGGCCGGTCTTAATTATCGGAACCGGTGAAATGCCGAGAATGATTTGAATGTCCCGGTTGTGGGCCGTCACTAAATCCACAAACCGTTTTAAATACCGGATATTGTCCTCGATCGAGAGAGTATGGAATTTAAGCACCCCGTGGGTTGACGAGTATCCCGGATGACGGGGCAGCATGGTTCCGTCCTTCAGGAACCCCCATCCCTCGTTGACACCGATGAAGGCCAGGAAAACCTTGCACTCCGAAAAGACGTCCCGGGTATTCTGGATATGTCTCGGGTATTCCTCGATATAGGCTTCGGTACTGGGGAAGATGACCCCGCAACGGAAGGGATCCGCGAATCGCGGTGGCGACTTTGTCACCGGCAGCAGAATATTAGGGATCTCGCGTTCGCCATACGCAAGTTCGGCGATGTAGGCGTAGCTTGAACTCAACAGCATGATGCCCCAAAGGCACGATGCCTGGTACCTGGGGTTTTTGGGATCGGCATTGGTGACCCCGATCCGCGTGTTGACGTCGTAATCCAGCTCCTTGCCGATATAGTTATACCCCCGGGCAATAATCCGGTCTGTGATCATCGTGTTGAAGCACCCGCCCCCGGAGCCGAAGGGCGTCTCTTTCGTGAGCAGGCCCTCGTTCTTCAGTACGGGAAGGGTATTGTAAATCGATCCGCCGTAGCGGCCGCCTTTCTCCGGGTTGGGCCAGAAGGCTTGGCGGTTGTACTCCATCGTCGAGTCACCCGCCGCCAGCACATACTCCCTCTGGATTTCCATGTATTCGTTGAATTTTTTAAACTGGCTTTCCCCTTCCGGGTGAATGGCGTTTCCGGAATTACGGGTATCCTCGAAGATACTGTTGATTCTGAGATAAAACTCGTCGATGTTCTGGGGCACTTCTTCGAAACCGTTAAGAATTTCAGCAATACTCTTTCGAAAGTCCGCATTGTCGAAAATAATTTCCAGGAACATCTCTTGATGACGCGGGTCCCGCCATGGTTGGGTCGTATCAAGGATGAATACGTCATCAGGAGTGCGAGGGGCGGCCATATGTTGATACCCATGCCTTTGGCTGCAGGCGATATTGGTTGGCGGAAAACGAAGTCCCTATGCATCACGGGACCGTTTCAAGCCGGATATGACCGAAAATAGCCCAAAAGAAATCCGCAACCAACTGTTTCGGTTTTTCGTCGACGAACTTGGTGTCGAACCGGAATATCTCGACGGCGGCGAACCTCTTTTCTCTACCGGACGGCTTGAATCCATTGATTTCGTTATCACCATGACCTTTATCCGGGACCACTTCGGTTCCGAAATCAGCCTGGAAAAACAAAATTTTAATTACCTGGACACCCTGAACGGCATCGTCGAAACCGTCTCGGATTCCCTGAACGGGAAGTGATCCTTACGGCTTCGTTTCGGCCAGCTCTTTCAGTTCTCCGCGTTTGACCTTGCCCGATCCGGTGCGGGGAATGGTATCGATTTCGCAAAAGCGCCTGGGCAACATGTAGGCGGGAAGGGTTTGGCGCAGGTGCTTCAGGATGCGCCCGTTGTCGAAGGCGACCCCCGGTTTCATGACGACAAAGGCGGCGGGAACGGTTCCCAACAGGCGATCCTGGACGGATGTGACGGCGGCGTCACGAAAGAAACCGCTGCTCATGAGGGCTTCGCGCACTTTTGGGCCGCTGACTTTCTGGCCGAATACCTTGAAAACGTCGTCCACCCGCCCGACCAGCCGCAACAGCCCGAACTCGTCCACATGGCCGAGGTCACCGGTGCGAAACCCGAACTCCGTAAGAACCGAACGGTTTTCCTCCTCCTCGTCGAGGTATCCGATCATCAAGCCGGGCCCGGCGGCGTAAACCTCACCCACATCGCCGTCCGTGACGGGTTTATGATCGGAATCGAGAAGCCGGAGTTGAAATCCCGGAATGGGCCGGCCGACGGAGCCGGCGTGTCGGTCGATCATATCGGCGGGAAGACAGCAGAACCGGCCGCCAAGCTCCGTCAGCCCGTAGGCGGTATAGACTCTGGTTTCAGGCCGGTTTTTTCTCATTTGCGTGATTTCGGATTCGCCTAAATGGTCCCCGGAAGACATCAGCCACCGAAGGGGCGCAAAGGAATTTCGCGGCGCTTCGGCAATCCAGCGAACCTGAATGGGCGGCCCCCCGAAACATGTCGCCTTCGAATCCTTAAGTCCCTGGATCAAGTCAGCAGGCATAAAATCGCCTTCCCGGCCGACGAATGTCGCGCCGGCCAGCATCGTCATCACGAAATAACTGTGGGCGTTGGCAAAACGGAACGGGATGCCGGTGTACAGGCGGTCATCCTCGGCAAAATCAAGAACTTCCAATATCGCCAGGGCGTCGGACCGGACGTTCCGGTGCGAAAGTCCGACGGCCTTGGGCTGCCCGGTCGAGCCGCTGGTGAACAGGACTGTCGACAGATCCGCGTCTTCCCGGAAAACAGGCTCTGGCCGCGCCGACGCAGCCGGGGGATCGGGAGGATAAATGTACAAAAGATCTGGCGGCGACGATTGAGGGGTCTTTCCTTCCGACACCAGGACCGCGCGGGCTTCCGTCTGCGTGGCGGCGAAATCGAAGGGGAGCGTGTCGTCTATGGGGGCGTAAACGGCTCCCTGGCACCATACGGCGAGCATATCGATCCAGAAATCGCCACCCCGGTTATTGGACACGAGCACGCGGTCACCCGCCGAGATGCCGATTTCGGCAAGCTGATTTTGACGCGCCGCGATACAGCTCAAAAACGAAACGCCATCAACGAGATTGCCGTCGATTTCCAGAATGGCCCTGTCGGAATGGCCGGAAACGTTTTCGACTATCGGCTCCGCGATGTTCATGGACTTCGCCCGCGCCTTGGCCGTTCAACTGCGTTGAGGGAGCGTTTTATCGAGTTTTTGTGGCCGAAATTGTGTTCTGCCGGATGGTTTTTGTCCCGTCACCTTGTCGAACTTGAATATCACAAGTGTCCCATCCGATCTAGGCGGGCCTTTCGGCCCTTCGCCCGCTTCGGCGGCCGACGCCGCCTGGCGCGCGAAAGGCTCGATCCCCGTCACCGCAAGCCAATAAAAAAGGCCCCGACAGGGACCTTGTTTGGTGGCTGGGGCGGGAGGATTCGAACCTCCGAAATGCCGGTACCAAAAACCGGTGCCTTAGACCACTTGGCTACGCCCCATGGGATGGCCTGAATCGGCTGGAACATAGGCTCTAACGTTTAGGCCCGCAAGCGGGCGTTGACGGAGGATTTAAGGGAAGGAGGCCGGCGGAAAAGGCATGCGAGTCAGGTCCTGGTGACTTTCCTTAGCGCGGGATCGGACAGGGCATCGCGGAGCAAGGCGACGGCGGCGGCGTTTCCGCCCGGGGCCGATACTTCGTCGGCGGCCTTTTCCAGAATCGACACCAGTTTCTCGATCACCGCCTCGAGCTCCTTGGCTTCCCCGGCAAGGTTGAAAAAGTCGGGCGCCGATTCGAGCAGCGCCAAATAGAACTTTGCCCCGTCGGCCGAGTTTTGCCGGAGCCTTTTCAGCTCGGAAACGGTGTGACCGCCGAATGTCCGTGTGGCCATGAGTAATCTTCCCCGCCCTGAATACGTCAATATTCAGAGTTAGTATCATTAACCTTTACGGGAAAGACTATTTAGGTGCCATTCTGACTCCCTATCGCGGTTGGATGGAGGGCGATTTGGCCTTTAAATGCGTAGGTTGAGAAAATATACCAACTGGCAATAAAATTAGGATGGTTCAGGTAATGAGGGGAGAGGGAGAAAAAAAAGGAAAACAACAAGATGAAAGAATTCTCCAAGGTCAATAACAACGACAAAATAATACAACTCATAAACCGCCGGATTAAAAACAGGACGTTCCAAAAAGAATCGATTTACAGTTGTTTTCCTGGGAAATTAGAATCCGGCCAGAAAATAAGAAACGCCAACGACAAAACCTGGGACGTGATCCTGTTTATCGCCGTGAACAACTATTCCGCCATACCCGTCACCTCGTCGGACGTCTATCTTGGCACCGGGCTGCCCAAGCGCACGGTGATCCGGATCCTCGAAAAGCTTGAAAACCTCAACGTCATCGAAAGAACCACCGACAACAGGGACGCCCGGGTGACGCGGATCGAGCTCAGCGAATGCTTCGCCGCCGAGATCGACAACCATTTCCAGGATTGCCTCAACGAAGGCATTTGAGCCCCCGGCTTGCCGCCGGGGCACCCCCTGGCCGTCCCCATGGCCGTTTTACGCCCTCAATGTCCGGGTATCGTCGAGCAGCGGCGCCGCCCGGACCCACCATTGGGGACGGTTTTGGCTTATCACCACCGCCGCGCGCGCCGCGCCGCCGGCGTCGTCGAACAGCCCGAAACAGGTAGCGCCGCTGCCCGACATCCGCGCCAACAGGCATTCGTCGGCCGCTTCCAGCATCTTCAGGACGCCGCCGATGGCCGGCCGCAGGCTGATCGCCGCCGCGGTCAAGTCGTTGCCGCGCTGGGCCAGGATGTCGGCCAGGGCCTGGGCGGACCCAGGCGCGTCGTCGAAGCGGGCGGGTTCGGAATATTTGCCCTCGCGGGCGGCGAAGACCTCGGGCGTCGACAGGGATGGGCCAGCATTGACCAGGACCAGCCACGCCGGCGGCAGGGCCGGCGAGCGGGCAATTTCCTCGCCGATGCCGCCGATGAAAGCGGCGCTTCCGAACAGGCATGCCGGTACGTCGGCGCCCAGGTCCAGCGCCAGCTTTTCCAGGCCCGGCCCGCCCGCCCCCCCGCCTGCCCCATCGACCCCCCACAGCT
>JADFMB010000201.1 GCA_022564115.1 Pseudomonadota bacterium | reverse complement strand
TTGTCCTTTGCCTCGCCCGAGGCGCTGCCCTTCGACTCCATGGTTCCCGTTTCCCGGGCTTTGTCCAGGTGGCGGGCCGGATCGTCCTTGCCGACGACGTTGATCTTGGCATCCGGCTGTTCCCTCTTTTCGACCATACGCTTGCAGTGGCCTTCGAGGAAGGCGCCGGCTTCGATGGCCAGGTCCTCATGCAGGATATCGCCGACCACATGCGCGGTCTTGGCCAGGTTGACGGAGCGGGACTTGATCAGGCCGTTGATGGAGCCGTGGACAAAGACTGAATCGGCGACGATCTCGCCCTTGATATGGGCGGTTTCGCCAACCAGAAGGGACTTGGTGCGGATATCGCCGTCAACGGCGCCGTCGATCTGTATTTCACCGTCGCTGCTGAGATCGCCGACGATCTTGAGGTCGGCGCTGATGATCGAGGGCGGGGATGATTTGACGACGGGTTTTGATTCGACGACGGTTCCCGTTGGTTTTCTAGTTTTGGAAAACATTCCGACCTGCCTTTATAAATTTCATCGGATTCTTGGCCCTTCCCCTGAAAACGACTTCATAATGCAGGTGCGCACCCGTGCTTCGTCCAGTGCTCCCCAGCAAGCCGATTTTCTGATGGAATTTTACCTTCTGTCCTTTCTTGACGTAAATCTTGTTCAGGTGTCCATAGCGGGTCTTCATGCCGGCGCCGTGGGTGATTTCCACCAGCTTACCATATTTCCCCTTCCAACCGGCGTATGTTACCACCCCGGGGGCGGTTGAGTATACTCTGGACTTGAACCCGCCGCCCAGATCGAGCCCGTAATGGGACGCCCACCGGCGGTTGATGGGATCGCGCCGTTTTCCATAACTGCTTGTTACGTAAAAGGAAACAAGCGGCGGCGCCAGCGGCATCTTTTGCATGACATCGCGCAGCGCCTCCATGCGGCCCATTTTGACGTCCAAATTGGCCAGCTTGACCTTCATTTCCCTGGTTGGTTCGTGTTCGGGCTTAAGCGCGAAAAAGGGACCGCCTTGGTCCTTGGATCGCAGGTCCTGATCTTTCAGCAGTCGGCTGACCTTGATTCCCGACATGGCAACGATTTTTTCCATGTTTTCGATGAAAACGGTGGTGCCGTCGGTCAGGCGCTGGATCGCCTGTATCTCCGATTGCTGAAGGTCGGCGAGGCGGCTTTCCAGGTTCTTGATTTGGCTTTGCATCCGGGTGGCCTTGTAAATCGACTGGTTGCGTTCGGCGAGCGCCGTTTGCAGGTCGGCCTCGGCGGTGTTCAGGTTGCCGGCCAGGGAAAAGTTCCGGTTGGCGATGGTCCGCATCTTTTCTTCGATACCGGCCAACTTGTTCTTCAGATTCGCCCGCGCGGCGGCCATTTCCTGGCGCTCCGATTTGGTCACCTTGAGCTTCTTGGAAACCGAGGCCAGGCCTTGTTGAAGGGAGGCGTTTTTCTGGATCAGGCCGAGCATCAGGGCATGGCTTTCTTCCATGTCGGTGGTCAGGTTGGTGAACTTCTTCTGGTATTCCGAAACCTCGCCCAGGAGGGTGCGGTAGGCTTGCCTTGAATCGGCGATCAGACCGTCCTTGGCGGTGACGATGGCATCGTGGCGAACGAAGGCGGTCGTCGTATAGGTCATCCACCCGCCGGTCATCAGAAGCACCAGGACGAAGGCGATCTGCCACCCCTTGGTCAGCCGGATGAAGGAAACCCTGCCTCCGGTTCGAAAATGAATTTGTCTTTCGGGAAATAGACGGTCTATCAATTCAACGGACCGCCCCCTAAGGGTCCGTTGGCGATCAGGCCATTTTTTCATGACAACCCCTCAATTCGCGTCCCTCATGAGCCACTCCAGAAACCCCCGGTTATTTTTATCGGGGCCCAGATCGTGAAAAAGCGGCCTGACCAACGGCTCCGGTTCATCTTTTGCGGTATATTCCGCCGCCGGCGGCTGCTTCGATCCCTGGCGCAAAAGCCTATTGAAAGTAAAGAGTCGGATGAATCCTTGCAAGGGCATAATGGGGTCGAAAGGGGGGTTAAGCCTTGAAAATGGGGAATAAATAGCATCGGGGAGGCCCGGACCCGGGCCTTGGGAAGCCTCGCCCGGGCTGACCCGGCGAGCCCGAAAGCGGCGCAAATGCTGGATTGCGTGGCCGAATAATTACCACCACCCGCGGGGAAATTTCGTTTAATAGTACCCGGCCTTGTGTTTAACGCGGTTAAGAGACTCGCCATGAACCAGACCGGCCCCGCCACCGCCGAAAATTGGAATCTCCGCGATCCGGCCCAGCTTCTGGCCACCGGATTCGGGGTCGGGCTGTTGCCGAAGGCCCCCGGCACCTGGGGCTCGCTGTTCGCCCTCCCCGCCGCCTGGGGTATCGTCGCCGCCGCCGGACAGCCGGGGTTGGCCTTGGCCGCCGCCGGCGTCTTCGTCGTTGGCATTTGGGCGGCCGGCGCCTGCGTCGAAAAACAAGGCATCCAGGACCCCGGCCCCGTGGTCATCGACGAAATCGCCGGCCAGTGGGCGGTGCTGCTGTTGGTGCCCGTGGACCTGATCCATTACGGCGCCGGCTTCGTCCTGTTCAGGATCTTCGATATCCTGAAACCCTGGCCGGTCGGCTGGGCCGACCGCGAAGTCAAGGGCGGCCTCGGGATCATGCTCGACGACGCGCTGGCCGCCGGTTACGCGGCGGCGGTGCTGTGGGGCGTCGCCTGGGCGATGCCCCGGGCGTTGGGAGGATAGGATGTTCACCGACCAACAATTGGCCCTGGCCGAGGCGGTGCTCGATGCCTGCCGTCAGGCGGGGCTTAGGATCGCCGTCGCCGAGTCGTGCACCGGCGGGCTTGTCGCCGGGTGCCTGACATCGATTTCGGGCTCGTCGGACGTGGTCGAGCGCGGTTTCGTCACCTACACCAACGAGGCCAAGGCCGAAATGCTGGGGGTGCCGGAAACGCTGCTCGCCCGTCACGGCGCCGTCAGCGAGCCCGTCGCCCGGGCGATGGCCGAAGGGGCGCTTGCGAATTCCCCCGCCGACCTCGGCATCGCCGTGACGGGCGTTGCCGGACCGACCGGCGGCACGGCGGAAAAGCCCGTCGGCCTGGTGCATTTCGCCTGCGCCCGCAAAGGCGCGGAAACCCTGTCCGAGCACCACCGGTTCGACGGCGGCCGCGACTCCGTGCGCATGCAATCGGTGACGGCGGCGCTGGCGATGGTGAAGCGGCTGGCCGGTTAGGTTTTGCCGTCGCCGTAAAGCTCCCCCGCCCGTTTCTCGAACGACGAGATCATCCGCTGCACGGCCTCGTTGAATACCGCGCCGATGGCCTTTTGAAAAAGCCGCGAGCGGAACTCGAAATCGACGAAGAAATCGATCAGGCATTCGCCGTCGCCGTGCGGCTCGAAGATCCAGTGGTTGTTCAGGTACTTGAACGGCCCCTCGGAATAGGCGACGTCGATGCGCCCCGGGCGGTGGCATGTGACCGTGGTGGTGAACCTCTCGCGGAACACCTTGAACCCGATCACCATGTCGGCGGTGACCATGTTGTCCTTGCTTTCACGGACCCGGGTCGCCACGCACCAGGGCAGGAATTCGGGATACTTCTCGATGTCGGCGACGAGATCGAACATCTGCTCGGGCGTATGCGGCAGGACGCGTTTCTCGGCGTGGGTCGGCACTTATCCGGTCCGGCGGGTATTCAATAAGGCCTCGAAGTTCCTGTCGGCGTCGTAGGAAGACCGGGTCAGGGGCGACGACGCCACCAGCCGGAACCCCTTTGCCAGCCCGATGCGCTTGAATTCCCCGAACTCATCGGGGGTGACGAAGCGCGCCACCGGCGCGTGGCGGGTGGTCGGGGCCAGGTATTGGCCGATGGTCAGGAAATCCACGTTCGCGGACCGGAGGTCGTCCATCACTTGGCGCACCTCGTCCGTTTCCTCGCCGAGGCCGACCATGATCCCCGACTTGGTGAA
>JADFMB010000200.1 GCA_022564115.1 Pseudomonadota bacterium | reverse complement strand
GTCGCTGCGCGAAATGAGACAACAAGTTGTCTGGGCCACCCGCCTCCCGTGTCGATTCACTTCTTACGCCCGACGTCGCCGCCGAAAGCCGAACCCACCGAGGGCGATCAGCGCGGCGATCCCCAGCACGAGGCTCGACGGTTCGGGAATGGGTACGATGCCCGTGCCGGCAACGACGTCATCGAGCCAGACGTAATCGTTGACGCCTCTGGCGACATCATCCACGAAGACCTGGCCATCGAGACGGGCGCCTTCCTGGAAGGCCACTGCAAGCGCATGGCGGAAAAGAAAAGCCCCGTGAACGGCGACGCATCCGGCACTTCCCTGGACGCCAAATCCAGGCCGGCCGTTCAGGAGACGCCCGTCAAGCGCTGATCCTCAGCTGTCGTCCGCTTCCAGGGCGGCGGCGAAGACGCCTGGGTCCACGTTGCCGCCGGAACAGACCACGGCCACGGTTTTACCCTTGCAGTCATAGGCTCCGGTCAAGGCCGCCGCCAAGGCCACGGCGCCGCCCGGCTCGACGACCAGTTTCAGGTATTGAAACGCCGCCTTCATGGCGCCGGCCGTCTCGGCGTCGCTGAGGGCGAAGCCGCCGGCGAGAAGCCTTTGATTGATCGAAAACGTCAACGCGCCCGGCGTCGGCAGGATAAGCGCGTCGCAAAACGTCTTGCCGCCTTTATCGTTGCTCAGCCGCTCGCCGGCGGCCAACGAGCGGGCGGTATCGTCGAAACCTTCCGGTTCGGCGGCGAACAATCGGGCCTCCGGGCATTCCTCGGAAAGCGCCAGCGCGCAACCGGAAATCAGCCCGCCGCCGCCGCAAGGGACGATCACCGCGTCAAGCCGGGCGTCCATTTCCCGGGCCTGGGCGGCGATCTCAAGGCCCACCGTTCCCTGGCCGGCGATGATCAAGGGGTCATCAAAGGACGGCACCAGGGTGGCCTTGCGCTCGGCGGCCAGCCTGGCGCCGATTTCCTCGCGGCTTTCCGTTTCCCGGTCATACAACACCACCTCGGCCCCATAGGCCCGGGTGTTGGCGAGTTTGATCTCGGGCGCGTCCGTCGGCATGACGATGACCGCCGGCACCCCAAGCATTTTCGCCACCATGGCGACGCCCTGGGCGTGGTTGCCGGACGAAAAGGCGACGACGCCGGTTTTGCGCTCCTCAATGCCGAGGCGTGAAATCCGGTTGTAGGCGCCGCGGAACTTGAACGCCCCGCTCCGTTGCAGGCACTCGGCCTTGACCAGCAGGCGGCCGCCCAGTTTTTCGTTGAGCAGCGGGCTTTCCAGCAGCGGCGTGGTGACGGCGTGGCCGGCGATTTGCTCCGCCGCCGCGACCACGTCGTCATAGGTCGGGGCCCCGGATTCTGGTTCAGACGGGGGCGAGGTGGGCATCGATGGCCTCCAATACATTGGGCTCGGTCAGGTTCGGCGGGTGGCCGCAGTCCTCGACCGTGACCCGTGCCATACCGGGCATGGTCTCCGCCATCCGGGATAAGGTTTTCTCGCTGAGGATATTCGACCTTGCCCCGTGGACGGTCAACACCGGCACCCGCTCCAGCGCCTTGAACAGGGGCCACAGGTTGACCTTGCCGCCGAGCGCCTTGGCCAACTGGTTGACGATCGCATGGTCCCAGTCATGGACCAGCCCGCCGCCCGGCGATTCCTTATACGTGTTGCGGGCGATGGTCAGCCAGTCCTCGGGCGAGCGCGCCGGCAGGTCGGGAAAGGTTTCCCGGAGGCGCCCGACGACGGCGTCCCAGTCGGGAAGGGGGGTGTCGTCCCTCAAATAGTCGATGATCCTGGCCAGGCCCGAGATGTCGACTTCCGGCCCGATGTCGTTGAGAACGACGCCGGCGACGGCACCCGGCATGGCCACCGCCATGACCATGGCCAGGATGCCGCCAAGGGAGGTGCCGATGACGTGGACCCGGCGCACGCCCAGGGCGCAGAGAAGGTGGCGGATGTCGTCGACATAGACCGGCGGCTGGTAATGCCGCCAGTCGGGGTCGTATTGGGACCGCCCGCGGCCCCGGTAATCGGGACAAATTACCCGGCGTTCCCGGGACAGCCGTTGGGCCAGCGGAGCGAAATCCTTCGAATTCCTCGAAACGCCGGGCAGGCACAGC
The DNA here is from genome assembly GCA_022564115.1 of Pseudomonadota bacterium. Taxonomy (GTDB): domain Bacteria; phylum Pseudomonadota; class Alphaproteobacteria; order Rhodospirillales; family Casp-alpha2; genus Casp-alpha2. Next base: position 1,865 of record JADFMB010000200.1, on the reverse strand, counting down.
ACCGGCGTCGCCGAAGCGGCGGGGCCGCCCCCCGGGGGACAATAATCGCGGAAATAGAGCCTGAGGCCGTCCTGGGCGGTCAGCCAGCGTTCCCGGTAGCCGCCGTCGGTCCCGGTCATGGAACGGGCCTAAAGCCCCAACAACGGCGGCAGGGCTTCGAGGGTTTTGACCTCGTGCTCGGGATCGCCGGGGATGCGTTCCTGGGGCTGGCCGAAACGGTTCACCCACACCACCCGGTAGCCGAAGTTGGCGCCCCCCGCCGCGTCCCAGGCGTTCGACGACATGAAGCAGATGCGCCCGGCGTCGACGCCGAGGCCATCCACGGCCATCTGGTAGACATTGGGATGGGGCTTGTAGACGCCGATGGAATCGACCGAAAACACGTCGTCCAATAGATCGGCGATGCCGGCGTTGTCGACCGCCGACGACAGCATTTCCGGCGAGCCGTTGGAAAGGATGGCGGTCTTGATGCCGCCCGCTTTAAGCGCGCTCAGCACGTCCTTGACCTCCGGGTAGGCATCGAGGCGCATGTAAATATCCATCAGGCGCTGGCGCAGCGCGTCGTCCTCGATGCCGAGCGCCGCCATGGCGTAATCCAGCCCGTCGCCGGTGACCTGCCGGAATTCGACGTATTCCCCCATCAGGCTCCTGAGCCAGGTGTATTCAAGCTGCCGGGTCCGCCACAGGGCGGACAACTCGTCGGCCTTGTCGCCAAGCGCGTCGCGGCACTGCGCCGCCGCGGCGGCGACGTCGAACAAAGTGCCGTAAGCGTCGAAGACGCAGGCGCCGATATCCTCGATTTTAGCGGCCATGGATCGGGGTCCCTCTCATTGGTTCCGGCCCTTGACGAGCCGGTGAAGGAATTGTGCGACTCCGGCCCGAAACGGTCAACCGCGGCTCACCAATCATTGATGCAGGTCGCGTTCCAGCCTCAAGGCGATTTCGGTTTTCGCCAACAGCAAACGATAGACCTGAAGGTTCTCCAACACCCGCTGGACGTAGTTCCGGGTTTCCGGGAACGGAATCAACTCCACCCAGTCGATGGAATCGACGTCGGCCTTGCGGATATCGCCGTTGCCGCGAAGCCATTGGCGGACCCGCTTGGGCCCGGCGTTATAGGCCGCCAGGGCCAGCACGTAAGAGCCCTTGAACGCCTGCAAAAGCTCCGACAGATAAGCCTGGCCCAGGGTCAGGTTATAAACCCCGTCGGTGATCAGGCGGCGGCGGGAAAACGGCACCCGGAGCCTTTTCGCCACCTTATAGGCGGTGCGGGGAAGCAACTGCATCAACCCCTGGGCGTTGGCGTGGCTCTTGGCCTTGACGTTGAAGGCGCTTTCCTGCCGGACCACGGCCAGCAGCAGCGGCCTTTCCAGAGGCGCGACACCGGCCTTGACGTTCATCGGGCCCGGCAACAGCACCGGAAAAGCCGCTTGCGGAAACTGCCAACCGTCGCGTCCGGCCCTTTTGGCGATCATCACCGAAAGGTCGGGGCGGCCGTTGGCGCCGGCCAGTTCCGCCGTCAACAGCCGCCAGCCCGGCGTGTCCCCCAATTCATCGAGACGGGAGATGAACGGCCGAAGGCGGTCCTTTTCGCCGATTTCGCCCAGCATGTTGACGGCACGGACAAGGACGTGGTCTTCGAAGGATCGCCGTTTGATGCCGTGGTTGTCGGAGAGGGCGAGATCCCCATGCGGTCCATGGTGGAGACCTTGCTCGGCGGCGGTCGCATCGAGAAGCCCGTCTGGGGTCCAGACAACATCGAGGACCTCGACACCCTCCCCCCGTACAAGTGGGAGCTTCTCTACCGCTACTGGCCCCGTGCCTACGACCTGGGGCGCAAGTTCCAGATCTATCTCTCGCGCGGC
>JADFMB010000199.1 GCA_022564115.1 Pseudomonadota bacterium | reverse complement strand
AAGACTTCCTGGCTCGTCAGGCGGCGCATGAGCCGGTCATAGACCTCCAAAACGGCGGGCAGAACCCCGCCTTCGGCGCCCGGGGGCGGTAACGCCTCGATCCTGACCAGGCCGCCGGGTCCCATCAGACGCCGGGAATCGGCGATAAGGGATCCGTTTTTGCTGAAAAGCCGGGCCCGGGTTCCCGTCGTTTCCACCAACCGGCGAACGATCTGATTGGAAATTTCAGAAACCAGTTGCTGGCCGGAGGGACTGCGGGCGGTGACGGCGCCTTCGCCCAGGGCGGCGGCGAACATCTCCGCCTGAACGTCGAGCGATTTCAGTTCCGCGTCGATCAGGTTCCGGCGGTATTCGCCGAGATACAGAATTCCGCTGACAAGGACGCCGAGCGCAATCACGTTGACCGTCAGGATGCGCCGGGTCAGCGGTGAAAAAACGCGTCTGCCGGGGCGGGGCTTGATCTTCCCCTTCCGTTGCTGGTCCGACCCCTGTGCCATGCCGCTCTAGTTGTGATGTTTCAGGAGGTTGTTCATACGATTCAACCTTAAGAAGCTGAAGTTTGCAAAAACAGATGCTTTACGGAAGAAGACCGAATGAACGTTCATAAGAATGCCCGCTTGACGCTCCGAGGTCGAGAGATTTTGATTTCCCGCCTGGAACGGGGGAAACACCCCCAGGACGTGGCCACGGCCATGGGCGTCAGCGCCAGCACCGCCTACACGTGGCGGCGGCGCCACCGTGCGCGGGGCCTTGCAGGACTGCGGAACCGATCCTCCATGCCGAACGACAGCCCCACGAGAACGACGGGAGCTGTCGTATGGGGTCCCTATGTAAGAATCTATTCACTAGGTGATAAAATCACCCCCCGCGATACCGATAGCCGACGCCGTAAAGGGTTTCGATCTCGGCGAATTCCTCGTCCACGTTCTTGAATTTACGGCGCAGGCGCTTGATATGGCTGTCGATGGTCCGGTCATCGACGTAGATATGTTCCCCATAAGCCGCGTCGATCAGTTGATCGCGGTTCTTGACGTGGCCGGGCCGGCGGGCGAGCGCCTTGACCAGCAGGAATTCGGTGACCGTCAGGTTCACCTCCATATCCTTCCAGGTGCAAATGTGGCGCGACGAATCAAGCACAAGGTCCCCCCGGCGCAGGACGTCCGTCTTGTCCTGTTCGAGTTCACCGGGTTCGTGACGCCTAAGAACGGCCCTGATCCGTTCCAGCAGAAGCCGCTGGGAAAACGGTTTCTTGATGTAATCGTCGGCGCCCATGCGCAGACCCATGACTTCGTCGATTTCATCGTCCTTGGAGGTCAGGAAAATGACCGGCAGGTTGTTCTTTTTACGCAGATTACCGAGCAGCTCCATGCCGTCCATGCGCGGCATCTTGATATCGAGAATGGCCAGGTCCACGGGCCGCCGGCCGATCCCGTCCAGGGCCTCGACGCCGTCCACGTAGGTGTCGACGCTATAGCCTTCGTCCTCAAGCGCGGCCGAAAGCGAGGCGAGGATGTTCTGGTCGTCGTCGACGAGGGCGATAGTATGGGGCATAAAAAAGTTCACTTTCGGTGCCGGAAAAGGATTGCCGCGGAATTTCAGGCGTATGCCTAAAGGTGATTTATGGCAAAATTATAGCCATTTAAAGGGCGTGGTTACGAAATACTGTCCCGGCTTGACGATTGACGCTTTGGCGGACGCCGTCATATAGTCGTTTCGTACGGTTCCCCAAGGGCGAAAAAGCCTGGGGATTAAAAGGGAACACGGAGAGGTCGACCCAAGAGGGGACTTTCAACCGTGGCTGCCCCCGCAACTGTAAGCGGTGAGTTGTTGCGCCCACGATGCCACTGGGAAACCGGGAAGGCAGGGCCATACGAAGAGCCGCAAGCCAGGAGACCTGCCGTCACGTGTCATCGCGAACCTGCGGGACGGGGGATTCCGGCGGGGCGGTAAGACCGTAGCGGTGAAGATTCTGTCGTTTAACCGCAACGGAGACATTGGCCATGAACACCAAAACCCTCCCCCTCAAGGATCGGATTGCCGTTGACGCCGCCCACCGGGTAGCGCCCGCGGTGCTGGCGCTTTTGTTCGGCGGGTTCCTGATTTTGGGCGTCGGTTTCGCCCAACCGTCAACCCTCCACAACGCCGCCCACGACGGCCGTCACGCCTTGGCCTTCCCCTGCCACTGAGGGGAGATAATCATGTTTGGACGGATTTTTTTGACGGCGCTCGCCGCCGGCTTGCTTTCCGGCATTTTCATTTGGGGCGCTCATTCGATTAAAACCACGCCCTTGATTCTCGCCGCCGAGGTCTACGAGAACCAGGGCGAGGCTGTCGGCGACGGCCTTCATCAGGTGTCGCCCGCCGCCCCCGCCGCTGAAGAAAAGGAATGGGGCCCCGCCGACGGGTTCGAGCGCAACGCCTATACGCTGCTCTCGGATGTGCTGGCTAGCATCGGATTTGCATTCCTGCTGACGGGCGTGATTGCGCTCAGCGGACGCCACGTGGATTGGCGCCAGGGCATCGTCTGGGGATTGTGCGGGTTTGCCGCCTTCTTCGTTTCACCGTCGTTGGGGCTGCCGCCGGAACTGCCCGGCATGCAAGCGGCCGAATTGTCGGCGCGCCAGGCTTGGTGGCTATCGACTGCCGCGGCGGCGATCGCCGGTCTGGCGCTGATCGCGTTGCAGGACCGGACGGTGCTCAGATGGGCCGGCGCCGGCCTGATCGTGCTGCCGCATCTCGTCGGCGCGCCGCATCCCGAGATCGCACCGGGTGCACTACCGGCCGAACTGGCGGCCCAGTTCGCCGCTACGACGCTGGTGGTGACGGGACTGTTCTGGATGGTGCTGGGGGGATTGACCGGTTATTTTTATAACCGCTTCGAACGTTCCTGACCCAAAGCGGAGCCGGTTACCGGCCCCCGCCACTCTCTTCGCCATGGCCAAAAAAACCGCAACCGGAGAAATCCAACCTTCGCCCCCGACCAAGGCCGATCATGCCGCCGATACCCGGGCTCTGATCCGCCGCGCCAGGGCGGCACTGTTGTCGACGACCCATAAATCGCGGGGCGGTTGCCCCTATGGGTCGCTGGTGACGGTCGCCTTTGATTGCGATATGAGCCCGCTGATGCTGTTTTCGAAGCTGTCGGACCATACCCGCAATCTGGATTCGGACCCTCGCGGGGCGCTATTGTTCGAGGAAACATCGAGACTCAAGAACCCGCAGACCGGCCCCCGTGTCACTGTGCTCGGATCCCTTGAGCGGACCAAGAACAAACGCCACCAGCGCCGGTTCCTGGCTTTGCACCCCGAGGCCGCCCGTTATGCCGGTTTCGGCGATTTCGGCTTTTTCCGGATGCGAATCGAAAGCGCCCATTTCGTCGGTGGCTTCGCCAAGGCGATCTGGCTGAAGAGCGCCGACATCACGCCGAACGCCCGGGCATCGGCGGCTTTAGCCAAGGCCGAACCCGATATCCTGGAACACATGAACACCGATCACGCGGACGCGGTGGACCATTACGCCAATACCCTTTTAGGCCGAAGCGGCAAGGGCTGGAAAATGACCGGCATCGATCCCGATGGCTTCGACCTCAGGCGCGGCGGCCGGACGGCTCGGCTTGAATTCGAAAAACCCGTTCCCGACCGCATGGGCGTGCGCGAGGAACTGGTGCGCCTTGCGGGGCTGGACCACCAGGGACGCCAGGGCCGACAGGGCGGCAAGCGCCGAAAGTGACTGCCGTCGCCGATTTTTATATGAACATTTAATGAAAAAATGTTTGTTGATTCCGGTCTCCGGCGGCTATCTTTTGTGCCGAGGGATGTAAAAAAAAGATTCGGAGGGGAGGTTGCCCGTGCAAAATTTCGGAACCCGGGTCAGTAGTTATGGCTTGGACAACCACGGCCTGAGCAACGTCAATGCCGCCTACTGGAATCTGTCGGCGCCGCAACTCTATGCCGAATCGCTAAACCGCGGCGAAGGGATGCTGGCGCAGGGGGGCGCACTTGTAACGTTGACGGGATCGCACACCGGACGGTCCCCCAACGACCGTTTCGTCGTCGAGGAAGACTCCACCAAGGACGAAATCTGGTGGGGCAACGTC
>JADFMB010000198.1 GCA_022564115.1 Pseudomonadota bacterium | reverse complement strand
GGGCGTTTGACTATTTCTAAATGAGTTTAAGGCGTGCTCAGGCGGCTTCGGCGCCGTCCGCTGCCTCGTCCGTCCGAGGACCGCTTCGGCGGCAGGTCCATTTCGGCCTCGTCGCCGGCGCAGAACAGTTCGAACACCAGGCCCATCACCAACTTGGCCTCGTCGCTCGACAGTTTGTAGAAAATCTGCTTCGACTGGCGCCGGGTGGAGACCATGTTGTCGGCCCGCAGCCGGGCCAACTGCTGCGATAGGGTGGGTTGGCGGATGCCGAGGATTTCCTCCAACTGGCTGACGTTTTTCTCGCCGTCGGCAAGCGCGCAAAGGATCACCAGCCGGTTTTCGTTGGCCAGCGATTTCAGGAAAACGCTGGCCCGCTTGGCGTTGTCATGAATGTTTTTAACGATCATATATTCTCTCCCGCCGACGATAGGCCCTGCTGGGCGGCAAATATAGCGGAATATGAATGTAATTACCATCCTTAAATACATTAAAAATTTGTAAAATAATAATTGAAAACCCTTTCTATCCCCGGAAATTGTTTCTAATAAATTGAAAATAAAAAAAGTAAAAGCCGCCCGAACCCGTTCCAGGTCTCCGCTATATTAGTAAAAAGTAAATTATCGGCCTTCGGGAAAGGTTTTAGCGATTATACGGCGTTGCCGGGCGGCCTTGGGGCCGTTCTTGGGCCCGATCTTGGGGAGGTCTGGGGGCTAGAGTTTATTGGAAACGTTGCTGGAGATCTTGTTGTACATGTTGATGGTTTCGGAGGACGGCAAGTTCACGGCGCTGACGATGACCAGGAAGATCAACGCCGCGGTCAGGCCGTATTCGATAGCCGTGGCGCCGGTTTGGTCGTTTAGAAAATGACCGAGCCTTTTTCACATCGGTTTCCAGCATAACGCCACAAAGCTATTTAGGACGCTTCAAATTAGTTTGATGGGTTTCCCTGTCGGACCTCCGGTCCTCTCCGCCTCTTGATGGGTTTCCCTGTCCGGGCCCTGGGGGTCTCGGGGAAAACTCCCACTCCTCCGAGCGCCGAAGTTTTTTTTTGGGGGGGACACCCCCGGCCTCACGGCCTCCCCCGGGGCCTTTTACGGGTTCCGGTCGTACCCGAAGGCGGTGATCGCCTCGCGGCATTCCTTTTCGATCAGTTGGCAATCGTCGGCGGACAGGACGTCCCGGAACTTGCCGACGCTGTCCTTTGAAATGCCACGGCCCGACAGCTTGGTGGGGAATGCCTCCTGGCGTTTGTTGGCCGCCAGCGCCAGGCTCGAAAACATCCGCCATTCGCCGGAAGGGTCGAATTTCCGGCAATCGAGGCCGGTGAATTTCCCGATTCCCTCGAGCACCGTGTCGGCGTCGGTGACCAGGTCCTCGTAACGGACCCAGAAAAGCGCCTGTTGAAAGGTTTTGCTTTTTTCCTGGGCCTCGGCCAGAGGGCCGTAACAGCCCAGGTATTGAACGCACATCTTGCCGACATCGCGGTGGTCGAACGGGCTCCATTCCCCCATCTCCTGCAGCCGCTTGCCGACGCGGATCATGGACGCGATGACGTCGAAGGGATGGCGGGTGATAACCACGAACCGGGCTTCGGGCAGAAGGTCATGGACCTCGGCAAGCCGGGGCGTCAGGTTGGGATCCTTGAGCACAAGGTGTTGGGCGCCGGTCCTTTCGCGGACGACGTCCAGATACCGGCGTGCCGTGTCGGCGTAAAACTCCCTGAGCGCGTCCGGGTCGGGGAAGAAATCGCCGACCGATTTCTCGAACTGGTATTTACCGTGCACGTAGGCGTCGACGAGGGCGCTGAAGTTGGTCGATTCCCCCATCACCGGGTTGGCGGTTTCGTCCGCCGCCAGGACGGCCTGCATCAACGTCGTGCCGGAGCGGGGGCTGCCGCCGATGAAAAAATCAGCCATGTGGGTCCGCCTTTGCCTGGATGCCGCCGCCATTGGGGTACTTCGTAGGGTTCTCCTTATAGCGTCCGGCGGCGGCGCTGTGAACATTCGCCGCCGCAGGGCGGGGCGGTTGTTTTTGACACGCCCCTTGCCCACAATGGCCCCGGCCGGGGGGCCGAGCCGCTCCCGGCCCCCGCGGGTTCCATAAAGGCAACGGTTGACAGGGCATGGCATCGAAAAAAAAGAAAATCGGCAAGCGGCCAGGGAATCCTCTTTCCCCGCCTGAGCGGGCCTCGCGCATGGCCGCCGGCATGGAATGCCTGCAACAGGGCCAACATGCCGAAGCCGAGGGTTTCTTCCGACAACTCCTGGACGCCGATCCCAACGATCCGGAAGCCCTTTACCACCAAGGCGCCGTGCTTCAGGACCAGGGGCGCCTTGGGGACGCCGCCGACAGCTACCGCCGCATCCTGGCTCTTTACCCGGACAACCCGGAAACCCTGGGCAACCTGGGCATCGTCCTTTACCGCTTGGGCGAGGGGAAGGAGGCGTTGTCCTCCTTCCGCCGGGTGCTGGCCGCCAACCCGTCGGACGCCATCGCCTTGGCCACGGCCGGGGTTATCCTGTTCGAACAAGGCGATTTCGACGAGGCTGGCCGGATGCTGAAACAGGCCGCCGGCTTCGATGAACGGCTTGATTACGGCCGTGTCAGCTTCCTCGGCGACGAATGGCGGTCCCGGGCCGACCCGGAGAAATTCGATATCCTGGTTTCGGCGCTGCCGGAAATGAGCGGCGACATGCCCCCGTCGTCGGGCGACGGGCCGGTGGTGATGACGTCATGCGACCCGGTTTATTTCCGCCAATTCGGCAAGGCCCTGGCGCTGTCGGTCGGACACTATGCGCCCGGCGTTGATTTTCATCTTCATGTGATCAATCCCGACCCGCCCTTGGACGATGAAATCCGGGACCTGCGGGGACGTATGGGCGAAACGTCGTTCACGGTGAGCACCGAGACCGCCCCCGGGGCGGGGACGCTGTATTATCCAGTGGTGCGCTTCATCCGTTTGGGACAGATCCTCGAGGCCACGGGCCGGGAATTCCTGCACCTGGATGCGGATTCCCTGGTCCGGGGGCCGTTGGCGTCTCTCGCCGCTATCGATGCCGGCGCCGACCTTTCGATCCCGTCCCGGTTCGAGGACCATGTCTTGAAATACAAGGTCCTGATCAGCAGCCTCTTCGTCCGGCCGAGCGCCCCGGCCATCCGTTTCATGCGCCGGTTCGGGACCTTTCTGGCCAACTGCATCGTCGACGGCGATCTTGTCTGGTGCCTGGACCAGACGGCGTTCTACATCACTTATAGGATGATGCAATTCGATGGCGAGACGGTATCCCTGCAACCCATGCCGCAAGCGCTCTGCGATCACGACCTGGACGAAGGCTCCGACGTCTGGGCGGCGAAAGGCGATCTCAAGGAAAACCCGGCCTATGAACGCGAATGCGCCCGGTTGCTGGGCACGGGCGCCTGACCGGCCGGGGACCCCGGCGTCAGGATTCCGCCTCCGCCTCCGGCGGCGGCGGGAATTCGTTGAAAAGGTCGCCGATGAATTCCGAACGCCAGGCATAGAAGGCGACGACGGCATTGCCGGCGATCATCACCCATTCGACGGCGGCATAGTTTGAAAGCACCAGGCCGTTGCGCAGCGTGACGATGCCCAGATACATGGCCACCGAGGCGTAGATCAGGGAGCGCCCGTTGCGCCATATCCACCGGTAGACGTCTTTCGATTCCGGGCGCCGGGCGCCGATCACATAGAACACCGCCAGGGCCGGCAGGTCGGTAATGATGAAGGCCTTGTCGAGCAACGGCGTCAGGTAGGTCATTTCCCGCCCGCCGCCGCCCTTGAACTGCATGGCGATGAGGGCGAGGTAACAATGAAGGGTGACCTTTCGCAAGCCCCGCGTGGTGATGTGGTCGAGCGACCGTTGGCCATTCAATCGGGAGAACGCCCTCTCCACCGCCTGGCGTTGCCGATAGATCGCCCGCCATCCCGCTGTTTTGTTGGTCCGAGCGCGGCGGAGGGGTTAGTCAAGTAAAATTGCGAAAGAACCCTACCAATTGTTGCGTAGTGTCTACGGATTCATCCTGTTAAGACCAAGATAACCATTGGAAGCGTCGCAAATGAGCAAGAACAGTCTCGGTAAT
>JADFMB010000197.1 GCA_022564115.1 Pseudomonadota bacterium | reverse complement strand
TGGGGATAGACGGCGTAGATGTTGGTCTCGGAGGGGGGCTCGTGATCGGCCAGCACCGGCACCAATCGTCCCGTCCTGACATCCGCCGCGACCGTGAAGTTACCGACCCGGATGAGGCCGATTCCGGCGACGGCGGCACGATGGAGGGCGATGCCGCTGTTGGCCTCGAAGTTGCCGGCGACGTCGATCCGCCTCGGCTCGCCGGGCCCTTTGAATTCCCATTGGTTCAGGCTTGTCGCCTTGCTCAGCCTGAGGCAGTTGTGGTCCTTGAGGTCGTCGGGTGTTTGCGGTGTGCCGTGCCGCTTCAGATAGGCCGGCGAGGCCACCACGATGCGCCGGGCGGTACCCAGCTTGCGGGCAATGAGCGAGCTGTCGGGCAGTTGGCCGATGCGAACCGCCACATCCACCTCCTCCTCGATCAGGTTGACGATGCTTTCCGACAGAGTGAGCTCGAGTCGCAGATCGGGATATCGGGCCAGGAAGCCCGGGATCAGAGGTTCGATGTGATAGTGACCGAAGGCCGTCGAGGCGTTCACTTTGAGCAACCCCCGGGGTTCCCCGTGGAGTTCCGCCACCGCCCGCTCCGCCTCGTCGATGGCGTCAAGGATCGGCGTGCACCGTTGATAGAAAGCGCGGCCCTCCTCGGTCAGGCTGACGTGCCGGGTGGTGCGGTTGAGCAGCCGGGCGCCGAGGCGCTCCTCCAACCGGCCGATGAGCTTGCTCACCGCCGAGGGCGTTAGGTTCATTTCGCGGGCCGCGGCGGAGAAGTTCCCGGCCTCGACCACGCGCACGTAAACGGCCATCTCGCTTTGGTTATCCATGGGTCATGACGTCCTTGGGGTGGCATTATATATGAATTAATTTCATAAAACATAGTAATTTTAACAGTATTATCAAATTCACGGCACTGGATTATACAAGGCGGCAGAACTTGGAACCCAACCCACGAATGATCGAACAGGAGAATTTCCATGACCCGCGAACGCACCACGACCAGCCCATCCATCGAGCGATATGCCATCGACGCCGGGATTCGCCGTGCCCACCAGCTTCGCAGCCAGTATCTGAAAGCACTCTTGACCGGATTGGTGAAGAAGATCGTCGGCTGGAACCGGAAATACGCCCTTCGGCGCCGTTTCGATAACATGCCGGAATATTTATTGAAGGACATCGGCATCGAACGCGACCAGGTCGGCGCCCTCGTATCCGGGGACCTGAGGCGCGACCCGTTGTCCCTAAGCCCGGCCGGCAGCCAGTCGGCGCCCGCTTTTCAGGGCGTCTCGGCGCCAGTCGCCGAGAACTCGAATTCCGAACCCGACAGGCAACTGGCCGCTTGATTCGGGCGATCGGACAGGAAAACGGCGGCCCTTCGCGGGACCGCCGTTTTTTTCATGCTTAACGACAGGGCCGCCTCTGGCCTTGACGCCGAGCCGCCATCGCACCCAAGTATGGAGGATGGAGTACGGCACCATCCAAGACGCCGTCGCCGAAACCGGCCTTTTGGTCCGCGGCGGCTTTCATCCCGTCGCGGAAGACGGCGTGCCGGGTGGGCCCCGAGGCGAACCCGGAACAGTGGTCCTTGTCGGCAATGCCGGGTCGGCAATGTGGGAGGCCTTTGCCGCCGCCATCCCGCTTAAGGACGGAAAAAACAGCCCCAATCCGCTGGATGATTGGACCCGGGACGTGCTGGCCCCGGTGGCCGGCGCCCTGGGCGCGCGGGCGCTTTATCCCTTCGAGGGGCCTCCGTACTATCCGTTTCAACGCTGGGCGCTGAAGACCGGCGGTGTCCACGTATCGCCCATCGGCCCCCTGATCGACGCCGAATTCGGCCTCTGGCACGCCTATCGAGGGGCCCTGGCCTTCGACCAACGCCTCGAGGTGCCGGACTCCGGCGGCCGCCCCAGCCCTTGTGACAGTTGCGCCGAAAAACCCTGTCTCGGCACCTGTCCGGTCGGCGCCTTTGGCCCCCGGGAGGACCCGGAAGCCCCGGCCCCTTACGACATCCCCGCCTGTGTCGCGCATGTCTCATCGGCCGATGGCCAAGACTGCCTCGGCGGCGGTTGCCTGGCGCGCCGCGCCTGCCCCGTCGGCCGGGATTACGTGTACGCGCCTGATCAGGCACGGTTCCACATGGAAAGGTTTTTAAAGGCCCAGGGGAGGCAGGGTCGGGGTTAGGGTCGGGGGAAGGGAAAGAAAGGGGATGCCTTGCGAAAGATGGCAAAAGCCCAGCCCGGTGACGGCGCCGGTTTGGCCGCCACGGGCGTTCGTCCGACTTTCCGCTTAGCCATGCCGGCGCGAATCTCGGCTATCAACTCCTTCAGGTAGATGCCTTTTTGGGCGCTTCTGCACATTGATTTCGACCTCCGCCGTAATCATGGCCCCTAATCATGGGTAGTGGGCCCCGTAATCATGGGTGAAGGGTTTGTGTTCGGTCAAGACCTTTCGCGCGAACCTATCCTTGATGTTTGCCGGGTTTGAGGGCATGGGCGGGCGGGGATGGCCCCAACGGTCTAGGTCACATACCCATTAATTCGAAAACCAGTTATACATCAATAGGTTAAGGCCAAGTAGAGCGGCGTTTCTTTGGTGAAAACTTGTTAAGTTTCAATGCTTTAACCGTTTATGAGTCCATGACCTAAAGGTCCCCGTTCACGAATTGATTCGCGTCTGCTTTAGCCGCCGATACTACTGCTCCCGGTTCCCGAACGCCGCCGTCCATTCGCCGGTCAGCCGCCGCGCCTCGGCAATCTGGGCGGCGGTCATTTTCCTGGCCAGGAAGTCGCGGTCACGCACGGAATTGCGGCGTTTCCCGACGGGCGGGTGGCGCGAGGCCGCGAGGTCGAACCACTTGTGGGCCTGCACATAGTCCTGCTCAACGCCGTCGCCGTTGCCGTACGACATACCGAGGTTATTCAGGGCTTCGGTGAAGCCTTGCTCGGCGGCCCGTCGCCACCAATGCACCGCCTTCGTGTAGTCCCGCGCCGTGCCGCGGCCTTTGTAGTACATTAAGCCGAGCTTGAATTGCGCCAGGGGTTTGCCCTTCTTAGCGCCTTCCTCGGCGGCGTCAAAGGCGGGTTTGGAGACGAAGCCGGCGATAATAGATAGTAGGCCTTTCACGCCCACATTTAATATCTCGTTGGCGGATATCGTCAAGGCATGGGTGGCCAGCTTCTAATTTCGGGATGGCTGAGTTTTACCCTTCGATTTTTTCACAAAAATCCAAAAATCATTTGAGGATATCCTGGGATACTGAAGCGCGAAGGGCCGGCTCCTCCCTGCCCAAAGTCACTTCTCAAAAGGCCGCCCGGTCGCGAGTTGATTTATGTCCGCTTCAAACACGTCATTTCCGCACACCATGATCCGGCTCACGTCATAGCGGTTTTTCGCCGTCTGATCGGGTGCTAGTCATCGTCGCTTGCGTTTGCGCTTACGTTTGCGGAGACAACTGCGGCGCCGATGGCGCCTAGGCCGCCCGGTGGTCGGCCAAGGTTTTCAGATCGGTCCAGAGATAGACCACGGACGGCAACCGCTGGCCGGCGAAGTCATGATGGGTGCGGGCGACCAGCCGGGCGCCGAGGGCCTCGTAGAAGAACCGGTTGGGGTTGCCTTCCAGGACCTCCACATAGAAAGACCCCATGCCCCGGCCGGCCATGCGCCGGGCGACCTCGGCGCAGAGGCGGCGGCCGATCCCTTTCTCGCGATGGTCCGCATGGACGTAAAGCTCATAGAGCTGCCCCGCCGCCGGGCCGCCGGGCCGGGCGCGGTGCCAGCCGGCCGGACCCCAGGTGGCATAGGCGACGATCCGGCCCGGTGCCGCTTCGGCGACCAGGACGTTCCGGACCCCGCCCTGCAGCCGCTGCTGCCAGCACGACCGGGCGCCGAGGTTCTGAACGAGATAGGCCCCGGGCAGCAGCGTCGGGTAGGCGTCGCGCCAGGTCTCGGTCTCGACCCGGGCGATGCCCGACGCGTCACCTGGCCGGGCAACTCGGATCACCGGACGGATGGCCGTCACGCGTCGATCACCCCGGAATTACGGCAGCGCCGCGATGCTTCAAGGTGAACTCCTTGTTGCACAGCAAGCACTTTCGCGGCTGCCGCTCGTAACGGAACTGTGGGTTGGGCTTTGGTTTCGCAA
>JADFMB010000196.1 GCA_022564115.1 Pseudomonadota bacterium | reverse complement strand
CCATCCCGAACAGGTGCTCGGCGGCGAATGGTCACGCCTGCAATCGCTCTTGGCCAGGCGCGCCAATCGCGAACCCCTGGCCGTGATCATCGGCAAGCGCGAATTCTGGAGCCTGGATTTCGCCGTCACCGCCGACACCCTGGTGCCGCGCCCGGAATCGGAAACCCTGATCGAGGCGGCGCTGGCGGTGACCGGCGGCCAGGAAGGGGATCGGGAGGCGGATTTGAACATCATCGATCTCGGCACCGGCAGCGGCTGTCTGTTGCTGGCCCTGTTGTCCGAACGGCCCAACGCCCGGGGCCTCGGCGTCGATCTGTCGGCGGCGGCGCTGAAGGTGGCGGCCGGAAACGCGGCGGCCCTGGGCCTGGAGGGTAGGGCGGAATTCAGGCAATCCGACTGGGGCCGTGGTCTTGACGGCACCGAAGGCCGCTTCGACCTGATCCTCGCCAACCCGCCCTATGTCGCCGACGATGAATTCGCCGCCCTGGAACCCGAGGTGGCCCGGTTCGAACCCCGCCTGGCGCTTTCCGGCGGCCCCGACGGGCTGACAAGCTACCGGTCCCTGGCACCCCAAATCGGCCCCTTGCTTACACCCGGCGGCGGCGCTTTTATCGAGACCGGCGCCACCCAGGCCGGGGCCGTGAGCGCCCTTTTCGAGGAAAACGGCCTCACCGTCACCAGTATCCATGCTGATCTTCGCGGCCGCCCCCGTGTGGTCGAAGCGCAACAGGTTTAGGATAAATAACGGCAAAAAACCGAAAAAAGGGTTGGAATGAAGTCTGCTACCGACTACCTTTCTTGGGTTAGCAGCCTTTGGGCTGCAGTGGGGTCCACGCTTTGGAGCGGAGTTGATCCCTTAATTTTTCCCATGCTATGCCGGTTCTCTGATTTGCATTTTTGCGCTTGGCGGAGCCGGTTGTGACGGTCCAGGCCGATGGTTGGGCTCTCGCGGGGCGGGGAATATGTGAAAGCCATACAAAGTCAAAGATAAGATGAAACAAGGATCCAACAACAGACGCTCGCGTTCCCGCGGTGGCAACAAGCGCCATTCCGGGGGCAGGAACAACTTCGAAAGCAACGGCCCCGAGGTCAAGATCCGTGGCACCGCGCAGCAGGTCCAGGAAAAATACCTGGCCCTGGCCCGCGACGCCAATGTCTCGGGCGACTGGGTATCGGCGGAGGCCTTCTTCCAGTTCGCCGAACACTATTACCGGATCTCCAACCCCGAAGGCGGCAATGGCGCCGGCAAGGGCCAGAACCGCGACGGCAAGAAACAATCGCCGCCCGCGCCCCGGCCCGCCGATCAGGCCCCGGCCGGCGAAGCCCCGGTCATCGACACCGCGGCCGCGTCCCTGGCGGTCGTGAGCAATCCGGAAAGCGTCGAAACCGAAAAACCGCAGGCAGCCGAAATCACCGCCGACGACAAGACCGAACCGTCGCCCTGACGAAGCTGTTTCCCGAAATTTCCTGAGTTAGTCGGGTATGTTCAGATGATCCCCGGCGGCGACCCGGCCGGCGGCGGTGACGCGCCCGTAAACGCCTAAGTCCACATGGCCGAAGCCGCGCCGCAGGTCTTTCGGGAGGTTGAGGTCCCGCTCGGCGGTTTCGGGATCGACGTTGGTCGCCGCGCAGCGGTCGATGCGCTGGGTGATTTTCAACCTCGCGCCGCCGATGGCGATCTCCTTGCCGAGCCAATCGAATTCGGCCCACGGGGGCAGCCCTTCGAGATAGATATTGCCGCGAAAGCGTGCCGGATCAATGGGCTTGCCGGTGACCCGTTCCAGGTCCTTGACGCTGGCCAGGTTGATGATCGACACCACGGCCGATGGGTGGTCACTGAGCACGTCGCCATCGGCCGCCTCGACCAGCTTCGGCCGTCCGCGCGCCGCCTCGCCCATGAAGGCGGCGAAGAACTCCTCGATCATGGCGCGGCCGACGGGGGTGGTGACGTCGCCCCGGGCGACCCGTTTGCCGCCCCGCTCGATGGTCAGAACGCCGCTGTCGGCCTCGAACCGGGTGCGCAGCTTGGCCAGCTTCTCCTGGTTGACAAGCGACAGGAAGCTGGTCTTCGGCAGCCAGCCGATGCGGGGCCCGTCGACGGGAGTCGAGCCCAGGGCGAGGGCGAAGCGCCGGTCATGGGGCAGGGGTTTCCCCGGCGCCAGTTCGACCTCGGCAAGGGTTTCCGCCGTCAGCCCTTTCAGGGGGTAGCGGCGGATTTGGGCGACGGTGATGGCCATGGACCCGAACATTGCCCTCCGGGGGGCCTGAGTCAACGCCCCAAACCCTTGCGCCGAAAGACTTTTGGGACATATTTAGAGGAACATTGACCTTAAACCCGAGAGGCTTTCCCCGGGCCCGCCTCTAAAGGGGGCAGGGAAGGCGGTCACGGAAAGGGTTTTTTGAGGCATGGAATTCGACAACTTCACCGAGCGCGCGCACGGCTTCATCCAATCGGCCCAGACCCTGGCGCTGCGCTCCGATCATCAGCAACTGACGCCGACGCATCTGCTGAAATGCCTTCTCGACGACACCGACGGCCTGGCGGCGAACCTGATCAACGCCGCCGGCGGCGACGCCAAGCAGGCGCTGTCCAACGCCGAGGCCGAACTCAAGAAACTGCCGAAGGTTGAAGGCGCCGGCGCCCCGCAAACGTATCTCGCCCCGGAAACGGCGCGGCTGTTCGAGCAGGCCGGGGAAATCGCCGAGAAATCGGGCGACAGCTTCGTCACCGCCGAGAAGCTGTTGCTGGCGATCGCCATGGCCGCCGGCACGTCCGCCGCCAAGGCGATCACCGACGCCGGGGTGACGGCTAAGGCCCTGAACAAGGCGATCGACGAATTCCGCCAGGGCCGGACCGCCGACAGCCGCAACGCCGAGGACAACTACGAGGCGCTGAAGAAATACGCCCGCGACCTGACCGGCGCCGCCCGCGACGGCAAGATCGATCCCGTCATCGGCCGCGACGAGGAAATCCGAAGGACCATTCAGGTTCTGTCCCGCCGCACCAAGAACAACCCGGTCCTCATCGGCGAACCCGGCGTCGGCAAGACCGCCATCGTCGAGGGGCTGGCCATCCGCATCGTCCAGGGCGATGTGCCGGAGAACCTGAAAACCAAGCGCCTGATGGCGCTCGACCTGGGGGCGCTGGTCGCCGGGGCCAAGTTCCGGGGCGAGTTCGAGGAACGCCTGAAGGCGGTGCTGGCGGAAGTCACGGCGTCCGATGGCGAGGTCATCCTGTTCATCGACGAGATGCACACCATCGTCGGCGCCGGGGCGGCGGAGGGCTCCATGGACGCGTCGAACCTTTTGAAGCCGGCCCTGGCCCGGGGCGAGTTGCACTGCGTCGGGGCGACGACGTTGGACGAATACCGCAAACACGTGGAAAAGGACGGCGCCCTGGCGAGGCGTTTCCAGCCGGTGTTCGTCGCCGAGCCGACGGTCGAGGACACGATCTCGATCCTGCGCGGCATCAAGGAGAAATACGAGCTCCACCACGGAATCCGCATCCAGGACGCCGCCCTGGTGTCGGCGGCGACGCTGTCGAACCGCTATATCTCGGACCGCTTCCTGCCCGACAAGGCCATCGACCTGATGGACGAGGCGGGGTCCCGGCTGCGCATGGAGGTCGATTCCAAGCCCGAGGAGATCGACGAGCTCGACCGCCGCATCATCCAGCTCAAGATCGAGCGCGAGGCGCTGAAGAAGGAGACCGACCCGGCCTCGCGCGAGCGCCTGGGCAAGCTGGAGCAGGAGCTGGCCGAGCTGGAAGGGAAGTCGGCCGAGCTCACCGCGGTCTGGCAGGCCGAGAAGGAGACCCTGGCCGGGGCGCATCGGCTCAAAGGTCGGCTCGACCAGGCGCGCACCGAGCTGGCCGCGGTGCAGCGCGACGGCGACCTGACCCGCGCCGGCGAACTCACCTACGGCGTCATCCCGTCGCTCGAGCAACGGCTGGCCGAGGCCGAGGGCGCCGGTCAGCACCGGATGCTGAACGAGGCGGTGACCGACGAGGCGGTGGCCGCCGTGGTCTCGCGTTGGACCGGCATTCCGGTGGACAAGATGCTCGAGGGCGAGCGCGACAAGCTGTTGCACATGGAAGCGGCGCTCGGCGCCCGCGTGCTGGACACCCCGTCGGCGCCTGAGGTGTCGTT
>JADFMB010000036.1 GCA_022564115.1 Pseudomonadota bacterium | reverse complement strand
ACGCCGCCATGGGGGCGGCGGCGACCCTGTCGCAGCGCTACATCACCGACCGCTTCCTGCCCGACAAGGCGATCGACCTGATCGACGAGGCGGCGAGCCGGCTGCGCATGGAGGTCGATTCCAAGCCCGAGGAGATCGACGAGCTCGACCGCCGCATCATCCAGCTCAAGATCGAGCGCGAGGCCCTGAAGAAAGAAAGCGACAAGGCGTCCAAGGACCGGCTCGGGAAGCTGGAGAAGGAGCTCAAGGGCCTGGAGGAGAGCTCGGCGAAGCTGACCGGACAATGGGAGGCGGAGAAAGACGCCCTGGCCGATACCACCAAGGTCAAGGAAGAGCTCGACCGCGCCCGCATCGCCCACGAAAGGGCGATGCGCGAAGGCAAGTTCGAGGACGCCGGCGAGCTGCAATACGACCTGATCCCGCGCCTCGAGGCCGAAATCGCCAAGGCCGAGGGCGCCGATCACGACGGTGGCGAGGCCCGTGGCCTGATGGTCGAGGAAGCCGTCACGTCGGAGCACGTCGCCGGGATCGTGTCGCGCTGGACCGGCATCCCGGTCGACAAGATGCTGGAGGGCGAACGCGAGAAGCTTTTGCACATGGAGGCCAGCCTGCGCGCCCGCGTCGTCGGCCAGGAAGAGGCCCTGGAGGTGGTGTCGGACGCCGTTAGGCGGGCCCGGGCCGGGCTTCAGGACGCCTCGCGGCCGATCGGGTCGTTCATGTTCCTGGGCCCCACCGGCGTCGGCAAGACCGAGCTGTGCAAGGCGCTGGCCGAGTTCCTGTTCGACGACGAGCACGCGCTCATCCGCATCGACATGTCCGAATACATGGAAAAACACGCCGTCGCCCGGCTGATCGGCGCGCCGCCGGGCTACGTCGGCTACGACGAAGGCGGGGCGCTGACCGAGGCCGTCCGCCGCCGGCCCTACCAGGTGGTGCTGTTCGACGAGATCGAAAAGGCGCACCCGGACGTCTTCAACATCCTCTTGCAGGTACTCGACGACGGGCGGCTGACCGACGGCCACGGCCGCACGGTCGATTTCCGCAACACCCTCATCATCATGACCTCGAACCTCGGCGGCGACATCCTGGCGGCCCAGGAGGAAGGCCACGATTCGGAGGAAGTCCGGGACCAGGTGATGGAGGTGGTCCGTTCAACCTTCCGGCCCGAGTTCCTCAACCGGCTCGACGAGACGGTGCTCTTCCACCGCCTGTTCCGCGAGCACATGGACGCCATCGTCGACATTCAGCTCGGGCATTTGCGCCAGTTGCTGGCCGATCGCCACATCACGCTGATGCTCGACAAAGCGGCCGCCGCCTGGCTCGCCGACCAGGGTTACGATCCGGTCTACGGCGCCCGGCCCCTGAAACGGGTCATCCAGCGGGCGCTGCAGAACCCCCTGGCCGGGCTGATCCTGGCCGGCAAGGTCGCCGACGGCGAAGAGGTCAAGGTCTCGGCAGGCCCAGAAGGCCTGACCATCAACGGCATCAAGGCCGAGGCGGCTTAGGGAGGCTCCATCCTTCGAGACGCTCCGCTCCTCAGGATAAGGCCCTCATCCTGAGCTTGTCGAAGGATGAGGATCGGCGAGATTCGGCGCCATGGTTGATCTTCCCATAAAAATAGACTAAGCTAATTAGACTAAGCTAATTAATTGGAGGCTGTCATGTTCCAGACCACCATCCATGCCGCCAAGACCCATCTATCGCGGCTGATCCAGCGGGCGTGTAACGGCGAGGACATCGTCATCGCCCGCGGCAAGACGCCCCTGGTCCGCCTCGTTCCCATCGACGCGCCCGAACAGGGCCGCCGGTTCGGGGCCCTCAGCGGCAAGGCCAGGGTCGACGATGCCTTCTTCGAGCCCTTGGCGGCGGACGAACTCGACGCCTGGAATCAATGAACGGGGCGGTGAGTTCATGCAAGCCCTCCTCGACACCCATGCGCTGCTGTGGTGGCTGGACGGCGACGAGCGGTTGTCGAAACCGGCCCGCGACTTCATCGGCGAGGAGGCGAACACCATCTTCGTCAGCGCGGCTTCGGCCTGGGAAATCGCCACCAAGGTCCGCATCGGAAAACTTCCCGGCGCCGTCGAAGCGGCCGCCGGCCTGGCGGCCACGGTTACGTCGCAGGGGTTCACCGAACTGCCGATCAGCATCACCGACGGCGCCCGGGCCGGAAGCCTGCCGGGGCCGATCCGGGATCCCTTCGACCGCATGCTCATCGCCCAGGCCCAGGCCCTGGACGTGCCCCTGATCAGCAACGAGACGGTTTTCGACGGCTACGGCATCCGGCGGCTGTGGTAGGAAACAGGCCCTTGAACGGCCCGGCCGCCCCCCCGTTGACCGGCCTCATCGGGTCGTGACAGTATGGACCGTCCGATTCTTTTAGGGGGAGCTTGTCATGCCGACCCAAGTCCGTCTTATCCCAATCATCCCATTCCTTTCGTTTGTCTTCGCCGCCGTCCTCGTTGGCGGGAGCGCTTACGCGGCGCCGCAAATCGTTGCCGCCGTCCCCACGGTTGAAGAGGTCGAACTGGCCTGCGCCGAAGGCGGCTGTTCGGCCGAATTTTCCACCATCTGCCTGCAACAAAGCCGCATAGCGCCGTCCCGGTACACGGCCTATGGCCTGCATGGCCCGGAACGGACCGCCGTCGCCTTCACCGGCACCCGCCGGGACGGCGCCACCGTGGCGCTGGCCCCGGAGCTGCTGCGCTTCGACAGCCTTCGCGGCCATTCGGCATTCAAGTTTTCGGTGCCGTCCGCGTTCCTGGAGCAACGCGGCCTGACCCGGTTGACGGTCAAGGTCGAGCGTCTGGCGATTTTGCTGCCGCTGCCCGAGGCCGGCGATCCGAAGCCGCAAACGGCCGCCGACGTGGCGCTGGCGCTCAAGGAGGTCAAAACCACCGGCGGCTACTGGGCGGCCCGGAACAGTGAAAACATGGCCATGGTCCGCCTCACCAGCCGGATCATCAACCGGCTGCCGCGCAAGGGGTCTATTTCAGCCGAGGAAAGCGAGGCCCTGTGGCAACAGGCGCTGGCCCCGGAAAAGGAACTGACCGGGGAACCGCTGGCGTGGAACCGCCGTTACGTCGATTATTGCCGGGAAAACGCCCTGTCGCCGGGCAGCTTCCCGATGCGCCGTTGCCTCGGCAATGCCCACGACTGGTTCCTCAAGGACCTGAACACCGATTACTGGAAGTCGCTGAAACCGACGAGTTGACACCAGGGCCAGTCGTCGGCGCTGGCGCGGCGGATGTCGGTCATTTGCCCGCTTCGGCGACCTTGGTTTCCGTCTCGAGGGCGGCGAACTTTTCGTCGATGACGGCGCGCGCGACCTGGAAATTCTCCAGCGCCTCGCCCTTGAGCCTCCGCCCCGACGGCATCTTGACCTTCATCGGATTGGTCCTGACCCCGCCGGCCAGAATTTCGTAGTGCAGGTGCGGGCCGGTGGACCGCCCCGTCGAGCCGACGGTGCCGATGATCTGGCCCTGTTTGACACGCTTGCCGCGCCGGGCGCTCTTGTTGATGGCCCGCATATGGGCATAGGCGGTCGAATAGCGGCCGTTGTGGCGGATGCGGACGTAATTGCCGTAGGCCCCGTTGCGCCCCGACCGCACGACGACGCCGTTGCCGGCGGCATAGATCGGCGTCCCCCGGGGGGCGGCGAAATCGACGCCCCGGTGCAGTTTGGTATAGCCCAGGATCGGATGCCGCCGGCGGCCGAAGCCGGACGACAGTCTGGCCCCGTCGATGGGGGTGCGCATCAGCGCCTTGCGGGCCGATTGACCTCGGTCGTCGAAATAATCGCTATCGCCGTCTTTCGTCGCGTGCAGGTAAATGGGATAGCGCTTGCCCGATAGGGTCAACGCCGCATACAGGATCGGGCCCGAATAGACGAGCCACCCCTTGTCGCCCCTCTTGTCGTCCCCTGGGCCATCGAAGAAACGCTCGTACATGACCTCGAAACGGTCGCCGGCGCGGATGTCGCGCTGGAAATCGACGTCCCACGAATAGGCGCGGATCAGTTCCGCCAGCACCCGGCGGGGAATCCCGGCCTTGCGCCCGGCGACGTAGAGGCTGGTGCGGATGACGCCCTCGGCCCGGGCCGGGGCCTGGATCAGGTTTTTTTTTGATCTTCGCCGCGCTGAAGGCCCCTTCGGCGGTCTTTTCGACGCGGATGGCGGTGTCGTAGTCGGGCTCCACCACGAGGCCCAGGAACTTCCCCGGCTCCGGCCGGTCGGCTTCCGGCGAACCCACGGCCGGCGGCGCGAACAGGACCGCGACCGTCTGGCCGCGCTTGATGCGCCGGGGGTTGAAATGCTTCGACAGCGCCGAAATGGCGCCTTGCGCGTCGGCGGCGGAAACGCCGGCGCCGGTCAGCATTCCGGCCAGGGTATCGCCCCGGCCGACGCGGAGCGGGACCTTGAGATCGGGCAGCGCCGTCACCGCGCCCGTGAATGTCCCTTGTAACGCCCCTGGGGCGCCGTTCCTTGGCGTTTCCCTTCGCCGCGTTGTCAGCGTCGCCGCAGTCGTCGGATTGCCGAGCGAAATCGGCGCCAGGGACAGGGTTACCCCCCCGGCGTCCCGGTTGGCGAGCGTATCCGGGTCGATCACGATGACTCCGGCGGATGTGGCGACGCCGGCAACCAGCGCCGCCGCGGACAACAGTCCCCTCAAGAGCATGCGGAATTCTCCCGCGTTGGTTTTCTGTCCTGATGAATCGGGCGTTTTTATCCGATTCCATCAATTGAATCAAAACTATGCTGGCAACCCTTAAGAAATCGTTGCGTTTTTCCGGTAAGCCTTTGGGGAACCCTTGGAATCCTTGGCATTTCCGCTCTACCATGGCCCCATACCGACAAAGCCGGGGACAGACCATGGCCGCCGCCGAAACCGATACGACCAAAAAGGGCATGCCGGAAAAGGACGCCGCCTTGCCGCTGGCCGCGGTCATCGGCTTCGTCGCCATGGTCCACGTCTTCTGGTGGCTGCTGGGCGATACCGTTGTCGCCTACGGCAACCTGGTCGACAGCGACGGCTATGCGCGGCTGGTCCGCGTCGAAAGGCTGCTGGAGACCGGCGCCTGGTTCGATTCCAGCCTGCCCCGGGCCAACTGGCCTTATGGCGGGGCGCTGCACTGGACGCGGTTGTTCGACATGCTGTTGATCGCCCTGGCGCTGCCGCTGATGCCGGCGCTCGGGGTCAAGGCGGCGCTTTACTGGTCGGGCGCCGTCATCAGCCCGATCCTGCACCTGTTCACGGCGGCGGCGGTGGCGTGGGCGGCACGGCCGCTGATCGGCCGCCCGGGCGCCCTGATCGCCGGCGCCCTGACCGCCGTGCAGTTCGGAGTCCTGGGTTACGCCACTCTGGGCCACGCCGATCACCACATGCTGTTCGGGCTGATCGCGGTGCTGGCGATCGGGTTTAGCGTTCATGCGTTGACCGGAACCGGCCCCACCGGTTCCCCTGGCCGCCATGCCGCCTGGGCCGGGGTGGTCCTGGCCGCCGGTTTCTGGCTCGGGGCCGAGATGCAGGTCACCGCCGCCCTGTGCCTGACGGTGCTGGGCCTGAAATGGGTGTTCGAGGGCGGCCCCCGCCCGGGGCTTAACTTGTCGCCGAACCTGTCGCTGAACCTGTCGCTGGGCCTGCTGGCCGGGGTGGCCGTGGCGCTGGCGGTCGAGCGCGGGCCCGGTTTTTTCGACGTCGGCTACGACCGTATCTCCATCGTTCACCTGACCCTGGCGGCGTTGCTGGCGGCGTTCTGGTGGGGGGTGGTCCGTTTGGACGGACGGGGATTGGTTGGGCGGGGACCGGCCGGCGTTCCCGGGCGGCTGGCCGTGGCCGTTGCCGGCGCCGCCGCCGTGCTGGCGGTGATGTGGCTCTTGTATCCTAAAGTGTTCGTCAACCCGCTGAAGGATTTCGACCCGGTGATCCTGGAGATCTTCGACAGCGTCTCCGAATACGGGGCGATCAAGGACGTCCCGCATTTCCTGCTTTACGCCGGGGCGTCCCTGTTCGCCGGGCCGTGGGCTCTCTGGCGCCTGAAAACGAAAACCGGCGGCGACAGGTGGGCGTGGTTGCTGCTGGCGGTTTCGACGCTGGTTTATCTGGTGTTTGCGTTGAACTGGATCCGCTGGTCGCTTTACGTGGGGCTGTTTCTGGCCATCGTCCTCGCCGATCTGGCGGTTTGGGTCGACGGGGCGGCCAACCGGCGGTTTCCGTTTCCCCGGCGGATGCTCGTCAAGGTGCCGGTCGTCGTGCTGCTCACCGTCGGGCCGCTGGCCGCCGGCACGGCGCTGGTCTACGCCCAGGGAGCGGAAGACAGGGCCATCAACGAGGCCAGGGCCCCGTCCCCGGCCCTGTCCGAGGGCGCCGACCCCCGCCTGTGCCCGGTGCAGGCGATGGCGCGGTACCTGGAGCAGCCGCCGTGGGTGGACCGTCCACGGACGATCCTGGCGTCGGTCAATTTCGGCGCCGAGCTGCTGTACCGGACCCGCCACCGGGTGACGGCGACCCTGCACCATCCCCAGGCGGCGGGGATTCTGGACAGCGTACGCATCCTCGGCGGCGTCGATGACGGGAAAATCCTGAAATTGGTGCGCCAGCGCCAAATCGACCTGATCCTGATCTGCGAGCATTCGGCCGACGACGGCTATTTCCTGATGGGGGGCGGCGACAGGATCCTCTACAAGCGGCTGGAAAGAGGCGAGTTCCCCGAATGGATCGTCGAGGTCGGGCTGCCCCGGGACTTGCGCCAGGGGTTCCGGCTGTTCGAGATCGTTGCCTCCCGGTAAGGAATTAATCCGGTCTCCTGGCGCTGGCGGCGATCTGCCAGCCCCCGGGCGAATCGAACAGCACCAGCGGCATCATTACCCGGAACAGCGCCATCACCGCCCGCGCCAAGGGACCGGGGCGGCCGCTGACGTCGTCGATCAGCCGCCGGCCCCGCATCAGGACCACCAACCGGTAGAGGTTGAACACCGGAAACCCGGCCGCCGTTGCGGTCTCGACCCGCCATCCCGCCCCTTCCAGCGTCTCTATCAGCCTTGCCTTGGTGAAGTGGCGGCGATGGCCGAGGTGGCGGTCGAAGGCCGTCATCGGCCCGCCGGGAACGGTGACCACCAGCCGCCCGCCGGGCCTAAGACAAAGGGCGGCGGCATCGAGGGCCGGCGCCGGATCGTCCAGATGCTCCAGGACCTCGGAACAGACGACGTGGCTGGCCCATCCCCGAAGCTCTTCGGGGGCGGTGTCCGGTTGGCTGAAATCGAACTGGAACAGTTTCGCCCCGAACAGGTCTTGGCGGGTGCGCCCGAGGCCGCTTTGGCTTTGATCGGCGCCGGCGAACGCGGCCTGGGGAAAGGTTTCCGCCAAGGCCGCCAGCAGGTCGCCGGACCCGCACCCGAGGTCGAGGATGCAAGCATCAGAACCCACGTCGCCGAGCAACCGCGTGATCAGGCGCCGGCGCAGGATCTGTCCGGGGTTGGCCCGGGTCGACTCGGCATAACGGTCCCAGTGACGGTCCCACCGGTCTTTCGGGTTCGTGGCGTCGGTTTTGCGGCGGGCCATCTTCTAAGGCGCGGGCTTGGGGTCGGAGACGGGGGCGCCCTTGCGGCAGGCGGCGAACGTGTTGAGCCCGAACTTATGCTTGAAGCAGGTGATGTCGTGGGGCAGGAAACCCGCCCGCACCAGCATCGGCCACAGGTCCCGGGGGTCGTAATAGGCCTTGTGGTCGTCCATTTCCTCGGCCGGCGAGAGCCCCAGCTTAAAGGCCGAGAACTCCAGGAACCATTTGCCCCGCCACGACGGCACGTTGATCAGGGCGACTCCCCCCGGCGCCAACAGGCGGTAAAACGCCGTTACCGCGTCCAGCGGCGCCCACAGGTGCTCCAGCACCGAATTGCACAGGATGATGTCCAAGGAGGCATCGGGGAGCGCCCCGAGGGCGTCGGGCAGTTCCCCTTCGATGACGGTGACCCTGGGATTTTCCTTCAATTCGGGGGAAACCGACAGGTCCACCAGCACCAGGTGATCGGCGGAGTTAAGAAAAGACCGGGCGATCCTGGCGTCGTGGCCGCACCCGAAATCGCCGATTCTCTTTCCCGAAGGATTCCCCGCATAAGCCCGGATGCGGCGCGCCGACAGCCAGATTCCAAAGCGGTCCACGAGGGTCGGCTGGCGGGTCTGGCCGTAAGAGCCCTGGCGCGACATCGCTCTGTTTATTCCTTTTCGCCGGCGACGCCAATGTCCCGGGGCGGGGGGTTCGGCGCATAGGCGGCGATGGCGTGCAGCAACAGCGTCGACACGAAGATCAGGAACGACAGCATGATCGCCGCCAGCCCGGCAAGCCCTAAGTGGTTGGTCGTCACCATGTCGGCGAAGACCGTATAGCCGGCGCCGACGTAGGCGTTGACGAAATTGACCGCGAGCCCCGCCCCGGCCGCGAACAACAGGCCCGCGAAGGCCATCGTTCGGGTGTAGGCGAAGACCTTGAGCCAGCGCCGCCTGGCTTCGCCCGTGGGGTCGTAGAGGGTCTGGGCCATGCAGCCGAGGAACAGGCATTGCAGGCCGATGATCGACAGCGTCGCCCCCAGCATCATGGTGTTAAGCGAAAAGGTGATGCCGCCAAGGGTTACCGGCCCCGCCATCAGCCCCAAGGTAATCGCCAACCCCGCCGCCAGCAGCGCCATCCCCGGCTTCATGACGAAGAAATCGGCGCCGTAGATCAGCATCGCCCGGAGGTTGATCCACCCGGCGTGCCAGGGGGAAAACCACCCGATCCGCTTATGGTGGCTCTGGCGGCCGTGGCGGTCCTTGTAGAACCTGACCGGCACCTCGACCGTCCTCAATTTCATGCGCACCGACTTGACCACCATCTCGGAGGCGTATTCCCAGGACTGGGAGCGGATGTTCATGTCCTTGAGCGCCGCCAGGGTGATCCCGCGCATGCCGCAGTGGATGTCGGAAAACTTCGTGCCGTAGATCAGGTTAAGCAGGAAATTCGTCAGCGGGGTGCCGAAATAGCGGTGCAGGGCCGGCATCGCCCCGGCCTCCACCGCGCCCCGGAAGCGTGACCCCATGATGTATTCATAGCCTTCGCGGAAGCGTTCAAGGAAAGGCCCGATCTCGCGGAAGTCATAGGTGCAGTCGGCATCGCCCATGATCACGTAACGGCCCCGGATGACGCCCAAAGCGTCCTGATAGGCCCGTCCCAATCCCCGGGGGGGCGTCTTCAGGACGCGCGCGCCCTTGTCGAGCGCGATCTCCGGGGTGCGGTCGGCGGAGCTGTCGACAATCAGGACCTCGGCCCGGGCGCCGGTCTTTTCGATGCCTTCCATGCACCAGTCGATGAATTCGCCGATCACCGGTTCCTCGTTCATCGCCGGAATGACGATCGAAACTTCGGGATCGGCAACGTCGTTGGCCGGAATAAGGAGTTGAGCCTCGGCGTCGGTCATCGAAACACCTTTGTGGAGGACAGAGTCTTGAAATACTTATCGGATTTTAACCGCCCCGGCGGCGTCATGCAAAAAAGGGGACCTTTTACGGCCTTCGTAGTGGTGGGATGCGAAGGTCAACCGTTGCCCGTTGCGTTAGGGAATGCTAACTTTTGTATCAAGGCATGGGGGAAGATAAAAAACTGCATAGAAAGGGATGTTATGGCTCATTCACCGGATATTATCGTTGAAACGCCCGCTATCTCGAATATCGCCGGAATTTCAATGGCGGTCATCGTCCTGGCCCTGGTCAGCGTGATTTGGTTCCAGCAAAGCCAGTTGACGGATGCCGTCAGGACCATGGCCTACATTTCGGCCAAGTGCGCGCAGAAGTAACTTTTTGATTTCCCTCTTGGGGGCCGGTATCGCCGGTCCCCGGTGCGCGGTTCTGAAGATTCCCTAGAAAACCGTGCCGGGTACCGAGGCAGGCGCGCTTGGCGCCCGTCCGGCGGCCGGTGAAGGAGGGGCGCTTTCTTAACCGCCCAGCAGGCCCGCCCATGAGGCCGGCACCGCCGGATTCCTCGATAACAGCAACACCGCCGCCAGCCCGATGGCGATGCCATAGGGGACGGGCTGCGCCTTGGCGTCGGGGCCGTTTCCAAGCCATTCCATCGACTCGGCCCACGGCCATTGGCCGCCGAACTTGCGGATGACGAGGATGACCAGCGCCAGCCCGCCGCCGATCAACGTCACCAATACCAGGAACGCGCCTAGATCGTTCCAGCCGATCCAGACGCCCGCCGCGGCCAGCAGCTTTACGTCGCCGCCGCCGAGAAAGCCCCGCGAAAACAGGACCAGGCCAGCCATAAGCAAGCCCATACCTACCGCATAGTGTCCGGCGACGGCGCCAAGACCGACGCCGCCGAGAAGGGCGGCGGGAAGAAACGAAAGGGTAATGGCGATGGAAGCCCCGTTCGGGATCATCAGGCGGCGGCTATCGGAGAACGCCGCCCATGCCAGGGCCAGCGGATACACCGCCGCGCTAAGCCAATGCAGAGTGGCTGCTAGAAAGGTCACCGCGGTCCCCGAAAAAGCAAAAAAATGGCCAAGGAGAAAGACTGGTTTTCGACGCAAACCGGTCTTTCTATTTGGCGAAAATGAAAGGGATTCACCCCATTCCGGATACCCTGGAGGAAAGCCACGGCACGGCGGTGAAAGGCGCCCCGGACGAAACCTTGCTTTACACTCCATGGGAAGGCGGAAACCCACCTTCCCATGCCTGGAACGGTAACTGGAGTAAAAACGTTTAACCGGTTAGAGGGCGCCGGACACCTGGTTAAACATGTTGCTCAGGTCGGTCCCGACCAGAGTGACGGCGGCGATGATAATCACGGCGATAAGGGCGGCAATGAGCCCGTATTCGATCGCCGTCGCGCCTTCTTCATGCTTCCAGATTTCCTTAAAAAACTGGCTGATCTTACTCGTCATTTTCAAAAACTCCTGTACCACACTCGAAATATTGTTAACCGGCCAGTTTAGGCTGGTGTTGGTTGCCACGAAACGCCCCCGATAACGGCAACAGCGTGGCAAAACGGGTTTCCTAAGTCAATACAATTGGAGCCCAAAATCCTTGCTAAATATTTACTAAAATTGTTTGCAAGCATCGAATAAGGGAAAAATTTCCCTTATTGGCAAGAGAAGATTGGTGGCGATTCTCCGGGGTTTTTGCCCCCCCTGTTAAGAATCTTGCGGGCCGGTCCTCCCCAGGCTGGGAACGGCGGCGCCCTGGTGAAAGAAAATTTCCCTCATCCCCCGAAATGCCTGCAAAATGGCTTTGTCTTTGCCGGCCCGGGCAAAAAAAATAGATTCCCTTTCGGGCCGCTTTTTCTGGTTTTCCCTTAATGAACGAAACGGCATGACATGATTGACGTCCAGGGGTTGCGAAAGACCTTTAAAACGGTGACGGCGCTGGACGGGATCGAATTCGAGGCCCGAGACGGCGAAATTACCGGCCTCATCGGCCCCAACGGGGCGGGAAAGACAACGGCGCTGCGAATCCTCTATACCGTCATGCGGCCCGATTCAGGGCAGGCCCGGATCGACGGGTTCGACACCGTGACCCAACGCCAGGAGGTCCAGCGCCGCATCGGCGTCCTTCCCGACACCCGCGGCATGTATCCGCGCCTGACCGCGCGCGAGCACGTGCGCTATTACGGCCGCCTGCACGGGATGGGCGGAAAGGCGCTGGAAAACCGGGTCGATGAACTGTTCGCCTCGCTGGGGGTCGACGATTTCGCCGACCGCCGTGCCAAGGGGTTCTCCAAGGGCCAGTCCCGCAAGGTCAGCCTCGCCCGCGCCCTGGTTCACGAGCCTCAGAACCTGTTGCTGGACGAACCGACCAACGGGCTCGACGTCGGCTCGTCGCGCGCCGTCCACCAGTTGATCCGCGATTGGCGGGACAAGGGGCGCTGCGTTCTGTTCTGCAGCCACATCATGCAGGAAGTGGCCGCCATTTCCGACCGCATCGTGGTGCTGTCGCTGGGCCGGGTGGTGGCCCAAGGAACGGTCGATGAATTGTTGCGCCAGACTGGCGAGACGGATCTCGAGAACATGTTTCTTGCCATCACCCAGCGGGCGGAATCCTGGTAAGGGAGGCGGGAGAAATGTGGCGCCGCATCTTCGTCGTCTTCGCCAAGGAGGTCATGGACAATTCCCGCGACCGGCGCTCGTTGCTGGTGGCATTGATCTATCCGTTGATGGGGCCGCTGTTGCTGGGGCTGATGATTTCCGCCGTTGTCGAGGTGGTGACGGTCAAGACCGAGGCCCGGGTGACGCTGCCGGTGTTGGGCGCCGAACGGGCGCCGGAGTTCGTCGCCTATCTTGAAGGCCGCGGCATCACCGTGACACCGGCGCCCGAGGACACCGAAGC
This sequence comes from Pseudomonadota bacterium, assembly GCA_022564115.1. Taxonomy (GTDB): domain Bacteria; phylum Pseudomonadota; class Alphaproteobacteria; order Rhodospirillales; family Casp-alpha2; genus Casp-alpha2. The sequence goes on along the minus strand of JADFMB010000036.1, from coordinate 6,717 downwards.
CGCCGTCCGCGACGGCGAGCTGCAGACCGTGGTCGTGTTTCCGGAAGGCTTCGGCGAGTTGTTCCGGGCCGGCAAGACAGCCACCATCCACGTCGTCTCCGATTCCTCCAACCTGCCCGGCCTGATCGCCCTCAACCGCATGGCCGCCTTGCTGGGGGAATTCAACCGCCAGGTCTGGGGTCAGCGCATCAAGGCGCTGGGGGTCGACATTCAGATCCTCCGGCCGCTGATGATCAAGAGCATCGACGTCACCAAGGGCGGCAATATCGCCCAAATCCTGCTGTTCATGGTGCCGCCGCTGCTCATTTTCAACCTGTTCATGGGCGGCGTTTACCTGGCCATCGACACCACGTCGGGCGAACGCGAACGGGGTTCGTTGGAGCCGCTGCTCATCAACCCGGTGGAGCGGTGGGGGCTGATGCTGGGCAAATACCTGGCGGCGCTGTTGTTCACCGGCATCGCCGTGGCCGTGCAGTTGATCGCCTTCAAGGTGGTTTTCCAGTCCGCCGGCGGCAGCGGCGGTTTCAACTTCGCCGAGGTTTTCTCCGCCGTCACCCTGTTGGCGATCTTCGCCGTTACCCTGCCGTTGATGATGGTGGCGGTGGGGGTGCAGTTCATCATCGCCACCGTGACCCGAAGCTTCAAGGAAGCGCAGACCTACCTCGGCCTGTTGCCGCTGGTGCCGGCGCTGCCGGGGATGGTCCTGGTGTTCGCGCCGGTGAAGGCGCAGGAATGGATGATGATGATCCCGACCTTTTCCCAGACCCTGCTGTTGGGACAGTTCGTGCGCGGCGACGGGGTGGCGTTTCCGGACGCCTTGATATCCATGGCGTCCTCGATGATCGCCGCCCTGGTCCTGATCTTTATCGCGGCCCGGCTGTATGAGCGCGAAAATCTGATTTTCGGGGAATAAGATCAGGCCTTCTTGATGCGTTCGTAGTCCCCGCACCAATCGGAGTTATTGGTTTCCATCCACACCGTCGTCAAGGGGCTGGCCTTCGGCGCATAGCGCCGGCACTGGCCTTTCGGGGAAGACTTCCTGAAGCGGCCGGTTGCCCGCGGGTTGGCGGCATCCAACTCGACGGCGCCCGAATCATAGTGCTGCTGTTGCTTGAACTTCCAGCCCGGGTGCCAATAACGGCAGTTCTGGCATGAATCGACAACGTCTTCATCGGCCATGGCCATGTCCTTTGCGCTGTTCTGTCGGCGAAGGGGTCATTTGTTATAACAGAGTATCGGTTTTAAAATCTTAAGACACCGGACGCGCCCGGACAATAACAGGCCAACGCCATGACAGACTTCGTTTTTCCGTTCCTGTGGGGGTTGGTGGTGCTGTCGGCCTTCATCGGCTGGGGCCGGGTGGCGGCCCGTCTGGCCGGCGCCGCCGATCCGGACTGGGGCCTGTCCGCCGGCTGGGGCATGGCCTTCGTCCTCGCCGGTGGCGGGGTCCTCGGCCTCGCCGGGCTGGCGTTGCCCTGGGTTCTGATGGCCCTGGTTTTGAGTGGCGCGGCTCTGCACGGGGTGGCTGCCTTCAGGCGGCCGGCTTTCGTGGACGGCATTTCGGGGCTGTCGGTGGCGTTGATCGTCCTTGCCGCCATTGCGCTGCTAACGCGGTATATGGCGGCGGTCAATTTTCAGGCCATGAGCTGCGGTGACGACGACATCGCCTATTTCACCTATGTCTCAAGGTTGCTTCAAACCGGCACGCTGATCGAGCCCTTCAGCCTTCGCCGCCTGTCGGGGTACGGGGGACAGACGTTTCTTCAGGCCCTCGTCGTTGTCGCCGGCAAGGAGGAAAACGCCTATCTGGTCGACCGCGGCATCGCTGTCATCGTTTCATTTGGCCTGGTGATTGGGTTTTTCCGCCAAGGCGGGGAAACCCGCGCCGTTCACACCATGGTGGCGTTGATCTTGACTGTCATCATGCCGTTGCCGCTGTTGAACAGTTCCAGCCACGTCACCGGGCTGGTCCTGTTCCTCACCCTTTTCAGGACGCTCCATCTTTTCCCCCTGTCGGACAAGGACACGGCCACCCGCCACTTGTGGCTGATAGGAGCGGTGGCAGCCGGGGCCGCCAGCCTGAAGGCGCATTTTATGGTCACGGCGTTGGCGACGGTGTTTTTTTTCTGGCTTATCTCCTTGCTTTACGACCGCGGCAGCCTGGGCCGTTATGGGGCCTTCTTGGGACACCTGGGGCTATCGTCGCTGGTCTTCCTGGCGCCCTGGATGGCCTTGCTTCAGCGCTCTTCGGGAACCATTCTTTTTCCGCTGTTTCAAGGAAACCATCAACCCGGATTTGCCGAAACCTATTCTGGCTCGTTGGAATTCACGGCACTGCTGGGGGTCCTGGGAGATTTTTTTATCTCTCCCCAAGGGGGGCTTTTTTGCCTGCCGGTAGTTCTGCATGCCTTTCGGCGCGGCTCGCCGGCGGGCTTGGCGCTCTACGCAGGCGCCCTGATTTCGGTGGTGATCATTGTGTCGACGCTGACCTTTGATAACCTGGAAACCCATCACCGTTTCATCGCGCCATTCCTTAGGGCGGCCTTTATCTCGACGGTGATCTTCATCCTATCCGACCTTCGCTGGGTGACGGCTGGCGATCCTAAGGCGCAATTCGTCACCAGGACAGGCGACAAAATCCTTTTCGTACTCGTCGTTCTTCTGTTGCCGATTCCGGTCTACCGCGACCTCAACCGCCTAGCCGATAAGTTCGACGTTACCGCCCTAGCACCCGAGCATCGCGCCGCTTATGCAAGGATGCAATCGGCGGTTCCCGAAGGCGGGCGGCTCTTGGCCGCCGTCGAGCAGCCGTTTGCCTTGGATTACCGAAGAAACGTCATTTTCAATGTCGATGTCCCGGGCGCCGTCAGCCCCGATCCCGGCATGCCTTTTTTCAAGGGGCCCGGGCCGTTGAAGGATTACTTGCTGGGGCAGTCCATCCCCTACATCGCGTTCCGTGATTTTTCCATGGCCGGCGGCTGTCTGTACCGCCGTGAGAAGTGGGAATATTACGCCACCAGCGATCACCCCATGTGGCGGCGGCAGTCCAGATACTTCTTAGATTTTATGGATAATGTGGAGGCGTTAGTGGGTTCCGAGAAGACGATTTACCGGGGAAACGGCCTTTTGGTGATCGATCTTCGCTGAGAGGACGGTCCGGGATCGCCGGCCGGGGAGGGGCGCGGCCGGCCCCGCCAGAAGTTCCCCCGCCGCCGCCAGGACCTCGTCGGCGGATATCTGCTTCATGCACTGGTTGTCGCCGCAGTTCAAAATGCTTTCCTTGGCGTCGTACAAGGCCAGGCAGGGGCTGCAGAAAAGCCCCTTGTAGAGGGTCCGGGTCCAGGGTAGCGAATAGCCGTAGAGGACCGGCGTTTCCGGCCCGAACAGACATACCGTCGGGCGCTTCAGGAAGGCGCTCAGGTGCAGCGGCCCGCTGTCGACGCTGAGGACCAGCGACGCCCTCGAGATCAGGTCCCATAACTCAGGCACCGTGGTGCGGCCGAACAGCGCCGTTATTTTCGCGTCCTCGTCCAGGCGGCTCAGCAGTTCCCCGTAGAGGGCGGCGCTTTCCTCGGTCCCCACCAGGACGATGGAATGATCGGGATAGTCCTCTCTCAGGCCGGAAATCACCTGCGCCCACCCCTCGATGGTCCACGAGCGCAGCATCCGGATGGTGCTGCTGCTTTCGGCGTTGATGACGATGAACGGCGTTGCCACGTCCTTCGATGGGCTTTTCACCGGGGGACGGGGAAACGCCTCGATATACTCGCCGAGGGGCCGGACCTCCCCAATCAGGCCGGCGGCGCGGCCGACGTTGAGAAAGTTGTCGGCGATGTGGCGGTAGACGTTGAGGTTGGCGCGGTGCGTATACAACCGGCCCACCGGCAGGTGCACCATATGGAACCCGGCCCGGTTGGGAGCGCCGGAGGCCAGTGCCATCAACGCCGCGAAACGGGAGAAAAACTCCAGGTTTAGGAAACAGGCGGGCCCCAGCCGGCGTAGCCTCCAGATGCACTGGAACGTGTCCCGGGCGAAGGTCCAGGGAGAGCGCGTATCGATGACCAGGGTATGGCCGGCGCCCATCAGGTCGAGAACCTCGGCGTTTCCGGAAAACGTCAGATAGACGACATCCAGCCCCTTGCCCTTCAGTTCGACGAGTAGCGGGTGAGAGAGAAGGATGCTGCCCATTCCGAAGAACTTGCAGACGACGACAGTTTCGCCTTTCGGGGTCCCTTGGAACAATGGCGCCAGGGGCGCCGCCAGCCGGCACAACGGGTTTCCCGCCAGCCGGTCGATCTTGCGCATCAGGTCGATGTTCATAGCGCCCCCAGGGAACGGTTGGGACTCTCGATTCTGGCCTTCCGGTCTATCCTGTTGTCGGGCCGTTGCCGTGATACTACCATCGTTCGTGTCAACATATGTAGGTCACCTCTAAAAATGCCCATTTTGTGGAAATCTCGCAAGTTAACCTATTGATTATAAACAGGTCGGAAAGCGGCGGCTCCTATTTTTAGAGGTACCCTGTAGGGGCTGGAACCAGGATCGGCAAGCAGGGTGGGAAGTTTCGTCTTTCAATTCCTTTGGGGGTTGATGGTGCTCTCCGGTTTCGTCGGCTGGGGCATCCTCGCCGGCGGGATCGCTGGCGTCGCCCGGGGCGAACGCCCCGACTGGGGCCTCTCGGCAGGTTGGGGGATGGCCCTGGTCCTGGCCGCCGGCGGGGTCCTCAGCCTCGCCGGGGCGGCGGTCCCGGGCGCGCTGTTCGCCATGGTTCTGGCGGGCGCCGCCGTCCACCTAGTGGCGGTGTTCAAGGGGCCGGTGCCGTTCCGGGGGCTTCGGGGCGTGGCCGGGCTGCTAATCGTCCTCGTCGCCCTGCCGTTGCTGGCGCGGTATGCAGCCATGGTCTCCTACCAGGCCATGAGCTGCGGCGATGACGAGATCGCATACTTCACGTTCGTTTCGCGGCTGCTGCAGACCGGCACCCTGATCGAGCCTTTCAGTATCCGGCGTCTGGCCGGGTACGGGGGGCAGACCTTCCTTCAGTCCCTGGTCGTCGCCGCCGGTTCGGAAAACAACGCCTATCTGGTCGACCGCGGCATCGGGGTGATCGTCTCCTTCGGCCTAGTGATCGGATATTTCCGCCGCCGCCGGACGTTCCGCCCGGTTCACTACGCGGTGGGGCTGTTGCTGACCATCGTACTGCCGTTTCCGCTCATGAACAGCGCCAGCCACATCACCGGCCTAGTCATGTTTCTTACCCTTTTCAGGACCTTGAACGGAGTCCCCGGGGAAGGAGTCCCGGGGGACGGAGTCCCGAGGCCGGCGGAGACATCCCCCCGGTATCTTTGGCTGATCGGCCTGGTGTTGGCGGGGGCGTCCAGCCTCAGGGCGCATTTCCTTGTCGCCGCCTCGGTGACGGTCGCCGTCTACTGGCTTTTGTGCCTGCTCGCCGACCGCAGCCGCCGGGCCCGTTACCTGACGTCGCTCGGCCACGTGGGCCTTTCGGCGCTGGTCTTCCTGGCGCCGTGGATGGCGCTGCTACAACGCTCTTCCGGATCAGTCCTTTATCCGCTGTTTCACGGCAACCACCGGCCCGAATTCGAGGCCTACTCGGCGCCGCTGGATTTCTCCGAGCACCTGGAATTCTTCTCCGGTTTCTTTTCCGACACGGGGGTCGCGCTCTTTTTCGCGCCCTTGTTGGTCTATGCCTTTCGCCGGGGCGAGAGGGCGGGCCTGGCCCTTTACATCGGGGCCCTGGTGACGGCCGCCGCCGTGGTCGTCAAGTTCACCCTGTCTGACGTCGAGAACATTCACCGCTACATCGCGCCGTTCCTGAGCGCTGCCTTCATATCCTCGATCATCGCGGTGCTCGGCGACTTTCCCCGCGATGCCAGGGCCAAAACCGAAGCCAAGGCCGAAGTGGGGGCCGGAAAACGCCGTCCGCCCTTTGCCGGCGACCTGATCCTCTGGGGGATGGCGGTGGTCTTCATTCCCTTCTTCATCGCCAAGGACGTCAACCAGGCGCTCCCGGGCGATCTGCTCTTCTTCGATCAAGGCGACGACCAGCATCTGATGATCTGGATGGATCGCTACATCGCTTACCACACCGGTACCGTCACCCGCACCGACAACGGCCTGCGCGCGGTCCCGGTTTCTGAACTGATGCAATGGAAAGACTCGCGCTGGCAGCCGCAGAGCGGCAACCCCAACTTCATCGGCGTGTTTCGTCTGGCCTTCTTGACACGGTAGAAAAACTCATGCGCAACCGTTGGCTGTCGTTCAATCTCGTTGCCGCCGTCTGCGTGACGGTGCTGGCGTTGGTCGCTTCGGTGCCCGCAGCGCACGCGGCTGACGCGCCGGAAGCGCCGAACCCAACGCTGTTCGACGTACCGGGCAGCGGCTACGAGCCGATCAAGGGGCAGCCGTTCTTCCTGCTGTCGGATGCGAGCTACGGCACCGATCAGGAAGCGCTGGTCCGCCTCGAAGCCCCGGGCCGCGAATACAAGGACGAACTCTCCCGCTACGGCGGCGCAGACATCCTCGTCTACCGCGTGCCGCAGCCGCTGGAGTTTCTGAAGGCGCAGAAGAACCTGCACCGCATCGACGTGAAGGCCAACTACACGGGCGAAGGCCTGGCCAACACGCTCGCCTATCTGTGGGACAACTGGACGCGCCAAGCCCGCCGTGCCTGGCAGCGCGTGTTGTCGTTCGCCACACGCA
>JADFMB010000195.1 GCA_022564115.1 Pseudomonadota bacterium | reverse complement strand
AAGGTCATTCAGCACCTTGAAGGCGGCATCGTCGAGGAACTGTTCGTCGCCGAAGGCGACACGGTCAAGGAAGGCGATACCCTGTTGCAGTTGGATTTGGCGTCAACGGGCTCCAACCTGGAAGAACTACAGGTACGCCTGGACAGCCAGTTCCTGGTCCGCGCCCGTCTGGTCGCCGAGGCGGAGGGCGGCAAGCTGGCCTTTCCAAAGGCCGCCGCCGACCGCCGGCCGACCCTGGTTTCGGCCCAGCGCCTGGCCTTCGAGGCGCGCAAGAAGGAACTGGTTTCGACGCTGAAGGTCTTGAAGGAGCAGGTGAAACAGCGCGTGTTGGAAATTCAGGAACTGAGCGCCCGGCAAAAGGCGGCGAAGCGCAATTACAACTTGGCCACGGAGCGGCTGAAGATATCGACATCCCTGTTGACCGAGGGCCTGACCGCGAAATTTGAACACCTGGAGCTTCAGGCCGAGGTCGAAGGTCTCAAGGGCGAAATGAAAAGCCTCGAGCCAGCGTTGCCCAAGGCCCGGGCGGCGGCCGAGGAATCGAAGCAGCGGCTGAAGGAAGGGGAGATCCGTTTCCGCCGCGAAGCCCGGGAGGAACTGGGAAAGACCGAACAGGAAATCGCCCGCCTGAATGAGATTCTGATCCGGGTCACGGAACAGGGGTCCCGGGCCGAAATCAAAAGCCCCATCGACGGAGTGGTGAAGAACCTTCGCTACAACACCATCGGCGGTGTCATCAAGCCGGGCGAACCGATCCTGGAAATCGTCCCGACGGGGGAAAACCTGGTCATTCAATCGCGGCTCAACCCCACCGACCGCGGCTACGTGACCGAAGGGCAAAGAGCCCTGGTCAAGATTTCGACCTATGATTTCGCCCGCTACGGCGGCTTGGAAGGAATCGTGATCCAGTTGGCCCCCGACACCACCATCGACGAGAACGGCCAGCCGTATTTCCGTGTTATCGTGCAAACGGACAAGAATTACCTTGGCGAGGAGGAAGGCTCGCTTCCGATCGTTCCCGGCATGCAGGCCACCGTCGACATCCATACGGGCAAAAAAACGGTCATGGACTACCTGATCAGACCCGTCCTGAAACTCCGCCACGAAGCATTCAGGGAGCGTTAATCGACTTCGGAGGAATGAATTGAACGTCCTTTTTGTTCATTTATCGGATTGCGGCATTACAGATTAAGATTTTTTCAAGGATTCGGTATAAGGTTAGAGAACCCCTGTGGGGGGAGAATAAGGTCTAGGCGAACCTTCTAGGCCGTCGCGTTTTTTGTTTGCAACACAGGGATAGGGCATGTCGATAGCAACGATTGTCGGGTTTCTGGCGGCGATGGGCTTGTTTCTCAGTGCCATCGTTACCGCCACGGACGACTACGCAATCTTCATCAGCCTCTCCAGCTTCGTCATGGTTGCCGGCGGGACCTTGGCGGCGGCGTTCATTTCGTACGAGCCTCGCTACGTGATTCTGTCGTTTAAGGTGATGATCAAAATCTTCATGTCGCCGGGAATGGGGCGCGGGGTGCTGAAGGCCGAGGTCGGACGCATCATCAAATGGGCCTATGCCGTGCAGAAGAACGGCATTCCGGCGCTCGAACAGGAAGCCAAGAAATCGGTCAAGAACGACAAGTTCCTCAAGTTCGGCGTCGAAATGGTGATCAGCGGCTATTCCGGCGATGAAGTCCGCGAGATCATGAACAACACCATCGAGACCAGCTTCGGGCGCAACACGGTGCTGGTGGATATCATCAAGAAAATGGGCGCGGCGGCGCCGGCCTTCGGCATGATCGGCACGCTCGTCGGCCTGATAATCATGCTCGGCAGCATGGGCGGTGATCCGTCGACGCTGGGCGCGGGACTTGCGGTGGCGCTGTGCACGACGCTCTACGGCGTGATATTTTCGCAGATCATCTTCCTCCCCTCGGCGACCAAGATCTTGCAGCGCGAGCAGATCATCCGCTTCCGCAACTACCTGGTCGCCGAGGGTCTGGTCCTGCTGGCCGATAAGAAGAGCCCGCGCTTCATCCAGGACAAGATGAACAGCTTCCTCGACCCGGCGATCCACTTCAACATCGACAAGATGAAAAAATGATCGACGCCGGAACCCGTTTCGGGCCTCCGAGGCCATAGGGCAGGAATCATGGACCCACCTCCCGAAGATGTAGAAGAAAAAGAAGACTGGCTGATCACCTATGCCGACGCCATCACCCTGTTGATGGCCTTCATGGTCATGCTCCTCACCTTCTCCGAATACGACGTCCCCGCCTTCGAAGAAGCCGCCGCGGCGATCAAAAGCAACCTGAGCGGCCGAGAAGCGACCAGCCCGATCCAGCTTCTGCGGATCGACGTCCAGGACGTCGTTTACAACATGCAGGCCGACCAAGTGGTCAAGGTCGAAACCGATAACAAGGGGATCGTCATCGAGCTGTCCTCCTCGGCGTTTTACAAACCGGGCTCTGCGGATCTCCGCGAAGAGGCCCTTCCGGTCCTCGAAAAAATGGCGCAGACCCTGCTGGCTCCCCGTTATCAGACCTACGTCCTCGAAATCGAAGGACATACCGACGACATCCCGATCAACACCCCCCAGTTCCCGTCCAATTGGGAGCTGTCGGCCATGCGCGCGACCCAAGTGGTGCGCTTGCTCATCTCCCAAGGGATGGAGTCCATTCGCTTGAAGGCGACGGGATACGCCGATACCCAGCCGAAAGCGCCGAACAAGGACGCCGAGGGAAATCCGGTCCCGGATAACCAGGCCCTAAACCGGCGGGTGGTCATCCGCATCTATCCCATGTCGCTGGCACAGAGGGAAGCGTTTTGGCAAAAGATGGCGGAAAAGGAACGGGAGAATGAAGCCTCGGCCGCCCAACAACCGGCCACTCCCGAAACGCCGGCGGCAACCCCGGCCCCCGCCCCGGCCGGTCTGGAAATTCCCCAGGCCGCGCCGCCGAGGCAATGAGCCCGAATTTTATTCGAGGATGATTTCCATGCCTTCGCGTAATACGAAGGTGCCGTCCCAGACTTCGGCGGCTTCGGCGGCGAGCTTGTCCATGAAATCGTCGTCGTGGTCCGGCTCATGGTGGAAAATGGCCAACTGTTTGACATTCGCCGCCTGGCACAGGCGCATGCCCTCATTCCAGGTCGAATGGCCCCAACCGATTTTCGAGGGGAATTCGTCCTCCGTATAGGTGCTGTCGTAAATCACCACATCCGCGCCTTCGATTAGGCCTAGGATGTTCTGGTCCGGCTGACCCGGCACGTGTTCGGTATCGGTCACATAAACCGCGGATTTGCCGCCGTGTTCGATTCGGTAACCCGTGGCCCCGTTGGGATGGTTTAGAGGCGCGGTCCGAATCATTACGTCGTCAAAGAGTTGCAGGCTGTCGCCGGCCTCGAAATCCTCGAACTTAAGGTCCGCCTGCATGGCTTCGAGGGGAATCGGGAACATCGGGTTGTTCATTTGCGAGGACAGGATCTTCTTGATGCCCCCTTGGCTGGTCAAGTGGCCGGCCATGATGGTAAACGAATTCTTCGGGTCATAGGCGGGAGCGAAAAATGGAAAGCCCATGATGTGGTCCCAATGGGTATGGGTCAGAAGCATATGGGAAACGTGGTCGCCGTTGGAGACGAGGGATCCGCCAAAACTCCTTATCCCGGTGCCGGCATCCAAAACGAAACAATGATCTCCCGCCCGCACCTCGATGCAGCTGGTGTTGCCGCCGTATTTCATGTGGCTCGGAGTCGCACAGGCGATGCTTCCGCGCACACCCCAGAATTTTAGCTTTAGAGCCATATCACTTTTGACGTTTTTGGAAACCGGGTCGTTTATTTGCTTTTTCGGGCTATCGCCCGGGGATCACGAAAAAATTGCCGACTTCGGAAGTTAGTTATTCTTATGCCCTATTTCTTAGGGCATAAGAAGTGATGTGTGTCACATTTCTTAGGGCATATGAAGTGTTTCTTAGGGCATATGAAGTGTTGTGTGTCACATTTTCCTTACCTCAGCCTGAACTCCGGCGATTATGTCGATAAAAATGTGGAATTTCCCCTTCCCTGGCCGAAGAGGTTTTCCCGAAACTGATACCAAGGATCGATGATAAAGACCCCTAGTGGCCTGTATCAACCAGATCGTAAGGTTTTGATGATTCATTCCGTCTTGGGATATTTTCAAGGACGGAGGTGATGATGTCAAAGAAGCGATAT
>JADFMB010000001.1 GCA_022564115.1 Pseudomonadota bacterium | reverse complement strand
CTCGTCGTCCATGCGCTCGAACAATATGCCGGACTGTTTCTGGCCCAGGGAAAGCAAGAAGATCGCCGCCTTCTGGCGCCCCCCCAACGCCCGGAAATCGTCCTTGATGCGCGCCATGGCGGATGCCTCCTTTTAACTTTCCTGATACATCCAGGCGCGCACGATCGACAGCGCTTCTTCAGGATGTTTTTCAACGATTTCGCCGACTTTCTTCACCGACGACGCCTTCACCCGCCCTTCGACCCGATCGATGTCGATCAATTCCTCGAACTGTTCTTCCTCGACCGTGGCTTCGGAGGGTATGCCCGGGGCCGTCAAGGCGGCGGCGGCCGCGGCCGCCTGGTCGGCAAGCAGGCGTTCGCCGGCGGCGGCGGCGGACGGAATGCTCTCGAATGCCCGCGACACAAGCGGCCGCACCACCAGCAGAATGACCAGGATGGCGACGATGCTGAGGACAAGGACCTCGGCCATTCTCAACAGGTCGTTCTTGTCCAGTCCGAAGAACAGTTCGAGCGCGATTTCCTCCTCCACCACCTCGGCGAATTCCATGTTGATGACTTCAACCGTGTCGCCCCGGTCGGCGTTGAAGCCGATGGCGCCCCGGACCAGGATGGCCAGAAGCTCCATCTCGGCCTCGCTGCGGGGCTCATAGGTCGGTTCATCGTCGTCGTCAAGGCCGCGAACGCCGTCAATCAGGACCGCCACGGACAGCCGTTTTAGGATGCCCACCTCGCGCACGTGATTGATGATTTTCTTCGACACTTCGAAGTTAACGGATTCCTCGGTCCGGGATTGGGCGGCCGAACTGGAGGTACTCTCGCCCGAGGCCGCATTGGGATCGGGAAGGTTGGTGCCGACCGAAACCGGCTGCGTTCCTTCGGTATCGCGGGTTTGGTTGGTTTCCTCGACGGATTGGGTCGATCTAACCACCTGGCCATCGGGGTCGAATTTCTCGTCGGTGGTGCTGATGCGGTCGAAGTCCATGTCGGCCTTCACTTCCGCCCGCACCTTGCCGAATCCGACGGTCTTTTCCAGAAGCGACTCGATGGTGCGCGACAGCCGCCTTTCGAAGTTCCGGCGCTGCTCTTCGGACTTGGCGGCCAGGGAGGAAGGAGAATCATCCTCGAAACCGCGGGCCAGAAGCTTGCCGCTGCTGCTGATGATGGATACCCGGTTTGGAACCAGCCCCGGCACGGCGGCGGCCACAAGGTGTTGAATTCCCGCGATCTGGTCCTTTTCAAGCGACCCGCTGCCCAACCTCAGGGTGAGGGAGGCGCTGGGCAGGCTTTTATCGCGGCTGAAAAGCTCCCGGCGAGGCAAAACCAAGTGAACCCGGGCGCTTCGGACGGTGGAAAGGGTCTGGATGGTCCGCGCCAGCTCGCCTTCGAGGGCGCGCACCAGATTGATGTTTTGCACGAAACTGGTGGTGCCGATGGATTGCTGTTCGTCGAACAACTCGTAGCCGATGGAGCCGCCGGACGGCAGGCCCTGGCCGGCCAGGCCGAGGCGCAGTTTCAGCGCCCGGTCGCTGGGCACCATGATTTGCGAGCCGCCCTGGCTCAGTTCGAAGGGGATATTCTGGCTCGAGAGCTGGCTGGTGATCCGCGAGGAATCGTCCGCACTCAGGTCGCCGTAAAGAAGCACCATGCTCGGCGTCGCCAGCCGTGTCGCCAGAAAAATGAAGAACCCGATCATGCCGAGCATGATGGCGCCCATGATCGCCAAGCGAACCGGGCCTAAATTACGCAGTGCGTGTATGAGTGTTTCCACCGTCGTTTCCCCGTCCAAGACGCGTTATCGGAAATCATTTAAAAGCCGCCCAGTCCCACCTCGGCGGCGATCCTTCCGTTGCAATGACGATGCTAGAGTCCGGATCGTGAAGAACAGGTTAACAGATGGGTAATTTTTGCCTACTTCCCCCGAATTTGGTTTTGTCCGCCCTGAATTGCGAAACCGGTGCCGGTTTGTCACCATCGGGCGCACACCCGATCCATCGGCTCCCGGTCTAGGACGTGAGGGGGGACGATAAGAGAAAAGGGACCTAATGACGCCACCCGGCCGAGCCCGGCGTTTATCGTCGGCGGCGGCCCGTCGCTCGACGACGGGCTGGTGGTGATCAAGGAGAATGAGGGAAACGCGGTCATTATCTCCTGCGGTTCGGCGCTCCGCCGGCTGATCCTGAACGGCATCACCCCGGACTTCCGGATCGAGTTGGAGAACCTGGATGTTTCGCCCATGGTGTCCCGGGTCGCCGAGGACCACGATCTGACATCGGTGACCATCCTTGCGTCCTCGACGTCGACACCGGGGCGATGTGACCGATGGGGCCAGGGGGGGACCGGTTAACGGTTCCGCGGACGGCGGTATTTCTTGATCCGGGTGATGCGCAGGCCGGGCAGGCCATGGGCCCGCAACAGCCTTTCCCACGAACGGAACTCGTCCACCGACAACCGGTAGCGGCGGCACGCCTCTTCGAGCGTAATCAGGCCGCCGTGCACGCCGGCGACGACCTCGGCCTTGCGGCGAATGACCCACCGCCCAGTGCCGGGGGGCGGAAGGTCGTCGACGGTCATCGGGGTGCCGCTGGGGCTTAACGCTTCGTGGCGGAGACTGAACGCCTGGCTTTCCGAATGACCGTCCTGGGCGCGGCGGGAAGAGCGTGTCTTGTGTTCTGTCATCGGTTCGTGCGGTCGCTTGGATTGGCAATGTGGACCGTTGCCGAGGACCATAACCGGGGGGGTTTAAGGAAACCCTAAAGAACAGGGTTAACGGGGACCGGGGTCCGCCAAACCCCCATCCCGAGGCGCCGGAGCCCATGGCGGCAAAGCCGAAAGCGGTCAAATCCCTGGCCCCAAAGGGGTGGACCCGGTATCGGCGATGGATTGCCGATACCGGGCCCGGTGGGTTGGGACGGTGGGTTGTGGAACTGTTATTAACGTTTCACCCTGAGCAGCTCTTCGAGCATTTCGTCGGCCGTCGTGATGATCTTGGCGGCGGCCGAGAACACCCGCTGAACGACGATCATCTTGGTGAACTCGGTACCGATATCGACGGTCGATTGCTCCAGCGCCGACTGGACGATTTCACCCGACGGGCCGCTGTCGGCGATGCGCAGCGTCGCATCGCCGGAGCCCTGGGTCGCATTCCAGATGTTGCCGGTCCGGGCGCCGAGGTCGTTGACGTTGACGAAGGTGGCGATCGGGATCTGGAACACCGGCCGCGTTTCACCATTGTCGAACAACGCCGTTACTATGCCGTCGTTGGCGATGGTGACGCCGGCGAAGGTCCCGAACTGGGAACCGTTCTGGGTGATGAAGACCGGGGTGAAGGAGCCGCCGAATTGGGTGAAGCCGTTGGCTTCGCTGACCGTGCCCAGGTCGAGGGTGATCTTCTTGGCATTGGCCGGCGCGTCGTCCATGTCGGCGGCGCCGTTGGTGAAGCCGAGAATTTCCATCTTGGCAACGTTGAACTCCTTGGGAAGGCCGTCGGAGTTGAAGACGATGGCGAATTTGGTGGAGACCGCCGTGGTGCTGCCGTCGGCGAAGGTAATCGCGCCCGAGGGATTGGTCGGGTTGTTGGTGAAGGTGCCGCCCAGCACGATGTCGTAGGATCCGCTGGACAGGGATTTGAGGACCAGCGTGTTGTTGGTCGCCGCGCCGCCGTCGGAGCGCCGTCTGATTCCGGCGCCGGTGAAGTTGGGGTCGTTGGACTCGATGGATTTCTCCAGGTCCTCAAGCATGTTGGCGATGGAATCGATGCGGATGAGGAGATCGTTGTCGAAGGAACTCTCGGCCGCCGTGAAGGTATAGGTGATGCCGTCGATGGTGATGGTTTCGCCGTTCGCCGGCACCCCCGCAAAGGTCAATTGAACGTACTCGCGAAAGACCTTGTTGACGTTCTTGATCGTGAACTGGGCATCTTGTTTGGCCGCCGGATCGCCGCTGGAACTGACCAAGCCCGACGGATTGACGGTGAAGGAATTGGTTCCGTCCTCGCGGAACAGCAGTGTGGTGGCGTCGCCGGACTTCAACAACACGCGGACGTTGGTGACCCCGCCGAAGTCGGCGAAGTCGGTGTCGTTGGCCTTGATCTGCGCCAGCAGGCTGGCGACGTCCTGGGCGACGGTGGTGTTGGACGCCACGTTGACCCGGATGCGCCCGGCGGTGCCGGCGCTGACGGTCGGCGTCGCCGCCACGATGTCGCCGGCGGTGCCGGCGTCGGCAAGCTCGGTGACCGCGAAGGTAAAGATCTTGCCGGGGATTCGCGAGGTTATGGTGACGACCCCGGCGACGTTGTCGGCGAATACGTCCGTGTTGACCAGGGCGCTGTTGTTGATAGCGGCGGCGAGGCCCTTGGCCATGTCGGTCACCGAGGTGACGCCGGTGAAGTCGAAGTCGTTGCCGTTGATGGTGATCCGGTAGTTGTCGCCTGTGTTATCGATGCCGGTGAGGGTCGCCGTGCTGACCTGGCGGACGGCGTCGGTGACCGAGCCGTTTGAATCGAATTCGTAGGTCTGCCCGTTGATCACCACCGTCGCGGCATCGGCGGGGCGGGCAGTGAATTCGAGTTGCCCGGACGAGGCGTAGGTCAGTCCGGCCGAATCCTCCAGGTTGAGGACCGAGGTCCCCGGCGGCGCATCGATGCTGATGTCCCACTGGTTGTCGACGCTGGTCTTGGTGTTGACCAGGCTCAAGGAGGTGGCGTTGCCCAAGGAGTCGAAGAACTGCACGTCGGTCTTGCGCGTCGTCCCGAGGGTGTCGTTGGACGGCAGGTTGACGCCGATGGCGATGGTGCTGGTCGCCGACGCGGTGCCGCCGACGCGGTTGAGGTTCACCGTGGTCAGGAAGTCCGTCGATATGACGTTCAGGTTGGGGATGGTCAGGCTCTTGTTGGCCGGGATCACCACGCCGGCGGCGTCCGTCGGCCATGCCTGCAGGTAGAAGCCCGAGGTGTTGCGCAGGAAGCCTTCGTTGTCCTGGAAGAACGAACCGGCCCGGGTGTACAGGAATTCGTTGTTGATGGTCGGCACGGCGGCTTCGTTGACGACGAAGAAGCCGTTGCCCGAAATGGCGATATCGGTCGATGAAGACGACGACGCCAACAGGCCCTGCACACCGGTGTCCTGACGCGGCCTGGACTGCACGCCGCCGGCCGAGAAGAACGTGGCCGAGGTCTGCTTGGTCACCAGGGTCTGGAAATCGACCTGGGTGTTCTTGTAGCCGACCGTTGACACGTTCGTGATGTTGTCGGAGATCGCCCCGATGGCGCTCGACTGCGCGGTCAGGCCGGAAACGCCCGAACTCAATGCACCAAACAATGTCATTTTTTTTCTCCTTCGCTCTCCTGGCCGGCGGTCCGGCCTTGAATGCTTGTTATCTCGATCCAGGACGGCGAACCGCCGCCCGCTCAAAATTCCCTGACTTTTATGGTCCCGCCGAAGCGGTCTTGGTCTCCTTAACGGCAATCACCTTGTCCTGGGCGATGGTGATGTCGTCGCCCAGGAACAGGTTTGCTAGGCCGTCCTCGACACCGGCGCCGGTCACCCGGCCGAAGACCGTATGGGTGATCTCCAGCAGGTTGCCCGAGAATTCGATGCCGCTGACCAGCACGTTGTAGGCGCCGTCGGGCTGCAGGACGCCGGAATTGTTCTTGCCGTCCCAGGCAAAGAGGTGCTTGCCGGAAGACGTATCGGCGTCGCCCTGGAACACCGTCAGGCCGGCGCTGTTGGTAATGGTGATGGTGGCGGTATTGGCGCCGAAGGGCATGATGTAGCCGATTTCCGCCTGACTGCCCTGTAGCGGCACGGTGCGGCCCGAGGCCTCGATCGTCGTGCCGATGAAATCGACCAGGGCCGAAATCTGGTTGGTTTGCTCCAGTTTCAGCAGCTTTTCCAGGTTGGCGTTGGCGAAAATCTGCTGTTCGACACCGGCGAAGGCCACGAGCTGGGAGGTGAATTCGTTGGCGTCCAGAGGATCGAGCGGGTCCTGGTTCTTCAACTGGGTCACCAGCAGGTTCAGGAACCGGTTGAGCTCCTCTTCGAGCTTGGCGCTGGACTCCGAGGATTTTGTACCTTCGATGAGGTTGCTGGAAGATAATGAATTGCCGATAAGCATCTATTCTACTCCTGGTCGCTCCCTGTCGAGCGCGATTAAGCCCTTACGTCGATGCGGCCCTTGGAAAGGACCCGCCCGTCGGACGAGATCACGGCCTGTTCGATGATCTCTTCGTCCAAAAGGACCACGTCGTCTTCGACGCTGGCCGCGCGGCCGGAAGAATTGTCGCCTTCCTTGGCATGGTTTTCCTCGCCCCGCAGGTTGAAGTTGAGGTCTCCGGTATCCACATGCAGACCGGCTTCCTGAAGGGCGCGCTGAAGCTCGCGGGAATCTTTCTGAAGCTGATCCAGGGTTTCCGGCCGGTCGACGATGACCAGGACGTTCAGCCGGTTGTCCTGGGAGATATTCATCGTCACCTCGACGCGGCCCATGTTCGCCGGACGAAGCTGAATGGTGATCTTGTCGTTGCCGGCCTGGATCGCCTTGGTGATCTTGACCGTAACCTGCTCGACCATGGAACGTCCGGTGCGGGCCGTGTTCTGGGTGTTGGCGGATGATTGGTTGACGGCGTTCTGGCCCTGGGTCTGCTGGCTGCCGGAAACGCTCCCGGTGCCCGTCAGCGCGGCACCCTCGCCGCCGCCCGAATGGGCCGTGCCGCCGGCGTTGCCGGACATCGCTTGCGCCTGCACCAGGCCCTTGGCGCCGGTGCCCGCCGCCGCCTGGGCGCTTTGGTTCTGGGCTGCCTGGGTCTGGGTGGCGGCGGCCTGGGCCTGTTGGGCCTGGTTCTGGCTGCCGCCGCTCTGGGTGTGGGTGCCGGCGCTCTGGCTGTTGGACGACTGGCTGGAGCCTTCGCCGCTGATCACGGCGTTGGTGGTTAACGTGGCGCTCGGCCTCGACGTCAGGTTCTGGGCTTCGTTGGTCACGGTCACGGTGACCTGGGTCCGGTTGTCGCCGCCGATGGCCTTGGCAAGGCCCGAAGCCTGTGTTTCGACCGTGGTCTGGGCGGCGCCGGACTCAGCATCGCCAAAGATCGCGGACTGTTCGTTGGCGGCGGTCTTGGCCTGGTCGCTGGCATTGGCGGCGCCTTGGGATTGATGGTTGTCCTGGGGGCCGTCCGACTTGCCGGTGGAAACGGGCGTCACCTTGGACGTGTTTTCAACCGCCGTCTGGGACTGGTTTTCGGACTTAGCCTCGGAAACGTTTCCGGACGCGGCGGCAATGGCTTCCAACGCCGTCGCCTGGCCACCGGCGCTGCTGACCTTACCCTGCTCGGAGGCGGCGCCTTCTTCGCTCAACGCTTCGCCGCCGGCCAAAAGGCCGTTCAGCACCTTGTCCGTGGTTTCGGTGGAAACAACGCCGACCTGGGCGACGGCTCCGTCGGTGCCGGCGGATTGAACGCCGCCGTCCTGGGTTTCGGTTTCGTCGCCGGCGGTCTTGGTTTCGCCGTCCGACTCGGAAGTCTTGCCGCTGTCCCCGTCGTCCGAGGACGCCTGCTGGTCGCCGCCCTGGTCGTCGTTCGTGGGCGCATCGTCCTGGGCGGCGCTATCGTCGCCCTGGTCGCCGGCATGGTCGTTGGCGCGGCTTTCGTCATGGTCGGCGTCGCGGACGTCGCTACGGTCGTCTCTGTGCTCGCTGCCGCGCTCGCGGCCGTAATCGTTGTCCCTCTCGGTGCGATGGGTGTCGGACGAATTGTCGGCGCGATTGTCGCTGCCGCCGCGGTCGTCGAAACGGTCGCGGGCGTCGTCGGACTGCTGACGGCCGTAGTCGTCGGCGGGTTGAACCCGATCGGCCCGTTCGGCGAAGGCGCCGAGACCGGTGCGGGCGGCAAGGACCGAGAAACCGTCTTCGATACGGACGCCGGCCCGGTGCAGCAGGTTCTGGAAAGAGCCGGCCAAACTGGCCAGCGCGGTGGCGCCGTTCTGGCCTTTGGGGCCCGAGGTGGCGCCGTCTTTAACTGTATTGGTTTTGATTAGCAGGTCATCCATGGCGGCAAATTCTCCGAAAGCAATGGTTTCTCCATATGCACTTGGGTCCGCCTTTTACCAGCAAGGGCCGGGCCAACTTTGGTCAAAATTTACAAGTCATTGAATTTTCAGGAAAAAGATTTCAAAAAGACGGGCTTCCGGGGGCAAAAAGGGGTGCCACTCGGCAATTTTTGACCATCCTAGGGGGGAATTTTTTGCTGACTTCGGGCTTTTCAGGATCTAGGGCGCGTCAAGTTTGATGCCAATCGTTCGAACTTGGTGCGCTCTGGTTGCGGCGCATGCCGCAACCCGCCGCGCGGCGGGCGTCAGACCCCGTGGCGCATGAACGGGCGCCTGGACGCAGGGTTGATCGTGTGATCGCGATCAACCCTGAGACGCTATAAGAGCGGCGGCTTCGGCCGAGACGGCCTCGAGAATGTCGTCCCATTGGCGGGCCCGGGTCTGGCGGAAAAGCCTCAGGGTCGGATACCAGGGGCTGTCGCCGCGCTCCATCAACCATCGCCAATCCCCCGCCGTCGACAGCATCACCCACGCCGGGCAGGCCAGGGCGCCGGCCAGATGGGCGACGGCGGTGTCGATGCTGACGATCAGGTCGAGGGCTTGGATGACGGCGGCGGTATCGGCGAAATCATTCAAATCGCCGGAAAGGTCGGTGAGACCGTCGGGCAGGGGAAGGTCTTCTTCCGGCGGGTCCTTTTGCAGGCTGAAAAGGCTTATGTCCGGTTGCCGCGAAAGCGGTTCGAAGGCGCTCAGCGGGCAGGCGCGGGACGGATTGCCCCTTTTTTCTGCCGTTCCGCACCAGGCGATGCCGATCTTCAGCCCCGGCGCGTCCTTGAGGCGCTCCGCCCAGGCCGAAACAAGGTCCGGTTCCGCCGACAGGTAAGGGACGTCCGCCGGCACGGTTTCGAGCGTCGTTCCCACGATCCCGGGCAGGCTGAGAAGAGCCGCATGGCAATCGAACGGTGGCAAGGGCTGGCCGCTGGCGATGACCTCATCGACGCCGGCGGCGGTTTTCATCAGCCGCGCCAAGGGCGGCGGGCACTCGAAAATCACCCGCCCGCCCCTATCCGCCGCGGCCTTGGCGTAGCGGGCGAATTGCAGGGTATCGCCGAACCCCTGTTCGGCGTGGAGCAGGATGGTCCGGCCGTCGAGGGCGGCGCCGTCCCAAACCGGCTGATCGAAGTTCCGAACATTGCTGGTGAATGTCGGCATCCGCCACCGCCATTCGTATTCCTCCCAGGCGGCGGTGAAATCGCCCTTCAGCAGCAGCGCAAAGGCAATCTGCACATGGGCTTCGGGGAAATCAGGCCGGATTTCGAGGGCCCGGCGGTAGGCGGTCAAGGCCTCGTCGGGCCGGTGCTGGTCCTTGAGAACGTTGCCCAGGTTGTAGAGGAGATCAGGGTTTTCGCCCATGGTTTTCAGGGCTTCGCGGAAGCATGCCTCGGCTTCCTCGTTTTTTCCCTGTTCGTCGAGGACGATGCCGAGGCCGTTGCCGGCCAGCGGAAAATCGGGCCGAAGCGACAGCGCCTTGCGGTAACTTTCCTCGGCTTGCGCGTTTTTGCTGTCCAGCCGCCGCATCTCGGCGCAATGGAAATGATAGTCGGCGTTTTCGGGCGACAATGCCGCGGCGCGGGCGAAATGGTTCCCGGCCTCGGTAATTTGGCTCTGGGCCTTGAGGATGGAGCCCAGGGTGGCGTGGTAATCGGGATTGTCCGCATTGATTGCGATGGCCCGCGAAACCAGGTCGGCGGCTACCCTTGAACGTTCTTTCCTGAATTCCAGGATGGCCAGCAAATGCAGCGCATCGGGCTGATCGGGATGGCCGTCCAGGATTTCTCGCAAGGCGGCCTCGGCCTCCTCGGTCTTGCCTTCGGCCTGCAAAAGGGCCGCCTGGTAGACGTTATCGGCGGGAACGCCGTTTTGACCCGTTTCTTCCTTGTCCGTCATGCTCTTACGTCATGCTTCCGTGGCATTGCTTGTACCTTTTTCCCGACCCGCAAGGACACGGGGCGTTGCGCGGGACGCTTCCCCAACTGGCGGAAACCTCGGGAATCACGCCCTCGGGCTCGATGGCGCCTTCGTTGGTGATCGCCGGGACCACCGTCGGGTCGCTCAAAATCTCGACCGCCTTTTTTCTCAGATTTTCGGCGACAACGATGATTTCCTCGCCGACGATTTTGGCAAAAGCCCGGTGGTGTTCGGGAGCGGACAGGCGGTTGGCGAAATATTCCACCGTTCCCATCATCAACAGACAGGTGCCGCGGAAAATTTGCAAGGCCGTATGGTCGAAACGCTTTTGCAAAAGCGACGTTTTGTCGACCAGGGGCCTGAAGAAGTCAGTGGCGCGAACCAGCGCCGACTTGTCCTCGAAGGACTCCAGGCCTTCGAAGGCGCCGATCAGCCGGTCGGCGAACCCGTTGACGGCGGCGAAAAGCCTGTCTTCGTTCCAGGCCTTTTCGAACCTCGCTTTCGGATATGTCGGAAACCCCCCGATGATCTTCTCGACGGCCTGTTTCTTGCCGCCGGGGATGTCGGCGAACGAAAGCGAAGAGACTTTTTCGGGTTGCGCCCCCTCGATCAGCGCCCCGTCCGAGCAATTGAAATGCCTGATCCCCGGGCCCGAGGCGCCGATGGCGGCGACCAGATTGGTCAGGGTGAAGGCGAAGCCCATGGACGAAAAGAACGGGCCGCCGAAATTTCCCGGCACCGGAATGTTGAATATCAGGTCCTCGGGCACGACGATGGGGTTTTCGGTGTAATGGTAGCTGTCCTTGGAATGGTGCCGGCCTTGGCCGCGGGTCCCCAAGTCGACGCCGAAGAAATATATGTCCTGGAAACCCGTTTCCTGGGCGAACGACAACCCGGCGTTGACCACCGTCGGGTCGGGGTTGAGAAGGCAGTTCCTTTCCGATTCGCAGAACAGCGGATAGGGGCTGAGCGCCGAGCGGAAGAAGAAAATGACGTCGCCGAAGAAGTCCAGGATATGAGAATCCACCGTCGTCGAGGCGATCAGGCAGATGGACGACAAGTCGAACTTTTCCCCGACCAGGGCGACCAGGGGATAGACGAGGACGTTTTCGGTCTCGATCTGGATATCGGGCGTGATGCCGTTGATCAACAAGGACCGCAACGCCGTCCCGTTGGAGATAATCACCGCCTTGTCCTGGTTTTCCCGGATAAAGGGGATGTTTTCGTCGAGCGACGGGCCCGAGGCGACCAGGAACACCGGCACGTCGACCTTTGGGTTGTTGGGCCGCCGATAGACCTTCGCCTGGCCCGAACCGAGCGCGTTATAGGTATTGCGAAGCATGATGATTTCGTCGTTGAAAAAGCCCATGAACGACAGCACCTTGCCCATTTCAACGTCCAGCGCCTGCATTACCTGGGATTCAACCGGCCAGTCATCGAGCATGAATACCCGGGTTCCGTCCACCGATGGCGGGTTCCAGTTTTCGACGATGTTGGCGATCATTATCGAAAGCGTCTGTGGATTGGGGTCGATGGCGAAGGCGATCCGGCGGTTTCGCGAAAGCATGGAATCGATGAATTGCCCCCAGTCAAAGACTTCGAGGGAATGGCACAGGAAATCCAGGCTCTGGTCAACCAGGACGATGAATTCGGGGGCGCCTTCCCGGGCCAGCGCCTCCAGGTGGTAACCCAAGCCGATACCAAACACGATCAGGTAATAGGCGTCCGGGCCTTCGGGGGTGTCCCTGAACCGGATTCCTTCCTCGGCCGTGCGCTGGTCAAGGGCCTGCAGGAAGCCGTTGGTGTGCTCGTCGAACATGCCCGGCTCCGGCTTCGGCATCACGATTCGGAGCCCCCCGCGGTGGAACTTTTCCACTTTTTCGGCGGCGAAATCCCGCGCCCGGCCGCCATAGACCGGGACGCCGTTGACGGTCACGTCGCCCCCGCCGTCCTCGGCATCATCGTCGAAAACCAGCTTCGATAAGGGGTTGTGGCGTTTCAGGGCGTCGGCCAGGGGCGGCAGGATATTGCCGATCGCCTGTAGGTTCCGCGTCCGCAGCTTTTGTCTTTTCTTCGCGTCCATGGTCCTGTCTTTCCCGAACCCGGGCTTCGCCGGTCCGTCAGGATACCATGTTGGGTCAAAGGGGGAGTTCCGAACATTCCGTTGCGCCTCTCCCGGCGTCGTCACCACCGCCAAGGACCTGGCCGCCGCCGGCGAGATCGTCATCTCCAGCGGCGATGAGGAGGGCGAGCTTATTTATTAATCTGATTGGGACGGGGGGATTAGCGGGGGTACGGAAAAGAACTTCCCTCGCCCGGTTTTTTAGATAATTTCGGATTTCTAACCCTTGCTTCAATGTCCGCTTATGGCTGAGGCTGTTGAAAAACTCCGCTGGTGATCGGCTTGGCGCAACAAAAGAATCGTGGGTGCGGCCTTTATGACTCATTCTTGCTTAAAACCGTCCGATCTTGTTTCGATCTTGCGTGCAAATGGCCCGAAAATAGTTTTTCAACAGCCTCGACCCAAAGCGGACATTCGGCGAATATTGGAATTCGACAGCGGGTTTAAAAAAACCAGCGTTTGACGCAACCGCACACCTACAGGAAAAGGTAATACCAGACTATGCTGCCGGAGCCGCGAAGTCCGAGAGCTTTTTCTCGCCCTGCTTGACCCTGTTCAGAAAATCCGTCGTCTTGATGATCTGAGCGTCGTCGAAGGTCCCTGCATCTTCATCCTTATCGTAGACGATAATCGAGTGGTGACGGAAATTGGTTCCATTGGAAACGGCTGCTAGCGGCCTAGGGTTTTGTTTGGCATATTCGTACAACGCGATGTCATATTTGTTGAGTTCAATCAACTCCTCGGTGAATGGATCCGTGTTTAGACATTCCCGACGGGGCGTCTTCAACCATCTCGAACCTATGTAATTTGGAAAGTCCCAGTTGTTCCAAACACTTTGAACGAAATCTTCCCATTGATCGGTAGTGCCGTAGCCGTCCAGCGCCTGAAGATTGCTCATGGCATCCTCACCCATCCTTTCGATCCCGTCCTTCCGAAGGTTCAATCGTGACAGATGTTGACTATGCATGCAGACGTTGTCCGGATCGCGAATGTATGAGACGAACCCTTCCTCGCTAAGGGATTCATATCCTTCGTGTTTTCGCCAGACCCGGTAATGGTAATCTGAAATCACCCGCTCCACCGGATCGCGGAGCATCGTGAACAAGCGGAAATTCTGTTTAAACAACTCGTGGTGGCCAAATTTATGGTGCGACGAAACAAAAGAATAACCATCGGGCCTGTCATCGGGTGGATGGGGCGCATCGTTCACGCTGCGGGTATCCCAACGGCCGATATGGCTCGTCGCATCCCGATACAATTCATCAATTGTGCGGTCGGGATTTCGTAACGCCTCGTTTGCCCAAAATCCCATGAGCAGACAACTAATTACGGAAATGCCGCCCGTTTTGTGCACGTGATAGAAGAAAAGCGGGTTTTCGTTCGGATTAACGTTTGGATCGCCGTGAAGACATATCTCGGCTCCTTCTAGGCCCATTGCCTCGACCAATGTCCGCAGCATATTCGCCATTAGGAACAGAACCCATTGTAGGCAGCGTTATCAAGGCTATTCAGCATTGATTCTCCAGATAACCCCAACTCGTGAATATGATATCTAAACTTTACCTTCGGAGGAGCCATTTTTCTTTCCAGTTTTCCAATGCTTTATTTCTTCCGCTTCTGGCTGAGGGTGTTGAACAACTCTGTTGAGAGCATCGATGGCGAAATAAAAGAATCAACAAGCGCGAAAACACCAAGCTTCATTACGGAAAACGGGCATTCCTTGAATCATCGTTGCGCTAAGGACCCCCGAAAATAGTTCTTCAACAGCCTCAGCTAGTAGCGGACATTCAGCCACACCCTGAATTACGTCTGCTTTACCCCTTATTCTGTTGCAAAACTCTGTTTACGGAAAAACGACGCAATATTGATTCGTCGCCGCACCCTTCTCGGTAAGAATGAGTCGTTTCCTCCGTGATTTCGATTCGATAATTACGTTTCGACGCCCGCTAAATAGTTTTGCAACAGAATCCCCCTGAAAGCAGACATTCGTCTCAGCACCTTTGATGTCCGGTAATGGAATGAGAGCGGTCCTTTAAAATTTCAAATTTTTTTTGAGTCCGGTTAAAGGTCGTCGGGAGAGGTTGGATGGTATGGAACCAGATCGACCGATGGGGCCCCCCGCCGCGCCCCCCCGCCGCGCCCCCCCACCCTCCCAGGGGGGCCACGGTGTCCTTTCCGGTTGCGCCCCCCCGGCAGTGGCGGTGAAAAGCCGTTGTAAGACCCGAGACTTCGGACGTACAAGGGAAGGGCGGCAAGACCGGAACGCGGGAAACGCCCAAGGATGGCAACGCAACAGTCGAAGGAATTGTTCGAGCAGAACCTGGAGCTGTTCCGCCAACGGGCGCCGACCCTCTACGATCTGGCGAAATCCTACCAACCCGAAGCCGCCCTCATCACCACGGAGGAGGGCTGTGTCGACCTGTCGGTGGGCGAAAGCCTGGTTTTCGGTGGCCGTTATGACGCCCTTGTCGGCGAAATGCTGGAAAATTACTGGCGCCAACCCTCGCGCATCGCCCTGACCCCGCCCAACCCCGAGCAGGGAGACGGGGACGCCGGCCAATTCGTCGGCGATCTGCTCCGGCGCTGCGAACAGGGGAACATCGCCCTCGGCGACAGCCTGACCCCGGCCGGCGGCTATTTCCTGTTGATTTTCGGCGTCGGCCTGGGGGCCCACATCGACCCCCTGGTCGAACGGAGCGGCTGCCAGACCCTGGTGCTGGTCGAGCCTTCGTTTGAATACGTCTACCATTCGATGTCCACCTACGAATGGGACGCCCTGTTCCGCTCCTTCGACGCCAATAGCCGCACACTCCAGATGGTCTTCGATTCCGACGTCACCAAGGCCTGCATGGGCATCAAGTGGTCGCTTCGGGAATCCAACGTGTGCGCGCTCGACGGCGCCTATTACTTCAAGTTCGGCGACATGCCGGCGATCAACGAAATCCTTTCGCGCATGGGCAACGAGTTGATGGGGGTTTCCGACGACCTGGGCTGTTATGTCGATGAACGGCTGATGGTCCTGAATTCCCACGCCAATTTGGGCTCGGCCGAGGCCCGCATTTACAAGACGCCGGGGGAGCGTGAACTGCCGCTTCCGGTGTTTCTGGTCGGCAGCGGCCCGTCCCTGGACGACGCCATCGAGGTGATCAAGGAAAACCAAGACAACGCCGTCATCGTTTCCGTCGGCACCGCCCTGCAGCCGCTGTTGAACAACGGAATCACCCCCGATTTCCAGGTCGAAAGCGAGAATTACTACCCCGATTTCAACGCCATTCGGGATTTCCTGAAATCGAGGCCGGAAACCGATGACATCCACCTGATCGCCGCCGTCACCTGCCCCGGGGAATTCGTCAACAGCTACGGGTCATCGACGCTTTATTTCCGCGCCGGACAGACGCCCAACCACCTGTTCCGGCCGCCTGAAAGCGCGATCCTGGTCGGCGGCTCGCCTTCGGTGGGCAACGCCGGCATGAGCTTCGCGCTGTGGTCCGGGTTCCGCGCTTTCTATCTTTTCGGGATGGACCTGGGCGCCCGCAATCCCGAACGTCACCACGCGGACGGTTCCTATGGGATCGTCTACGAGGAATTCGATATCGAGATGCCGGCCAATTTCGGCGGCGTCGCCTATACGACGACGATCTTCTTCAAGACCCTGGTGGCGGTCCGCGAAGCGGTCCAGGCATTCGCCCAGGGGCGGCGGTTTTTCAATTGTTCCGACGGCTGCCTGATCGAGGGCGTCGAGCCCGTGCGGCCGGGGGAATTGACCCTCGATCCCCCGGCGGCGGATAAATCCGAAGTCGTCCGGCAACTGATCGCCGACGCCGAACCCTACGACCGCCGCCGGTTCGAGGAAAGGCTGGCCGAAAGCGACCTCGTCTCCCAAATCGGGAAATTGACCGGCCAAACCGCCAACCTCATCGCCGAAACCACGGATTTTGCCGGCAACGGCTACCTGAAGCGCCTCTATGGCCTGTACGCCAACGAGGAAGACCCCAAGCGCGCCCCGGCGCGGATGGTCATCCGGGGAACGATCTTCAATATGCTGATCGCCATCCGGTATTTTTCCAACCGCCTGGCCGACCGCGGCCAGGCAACCCTTTACCGGGATGCGGTCCGGGAAACCTTCGCCGAGGCCATGGAACGCCTAAACCGGAAGTGCGAAAACGACCTCGGGGGGCTTATACCAAAGACTTAGAGCCCAAGTGGCGCCTGAAAAGCTCTAGGTTTCGGCGAAACGGGCGACCAGGATGGCGTCCACTTCGCGGTCCAGCAACTGGAACTGCTTTTTCCTGCGCCCTTCCTCGGTCATCCCGGATTTCTCGAAAATCGCCAGCATGCCCTTGTTTTCGGCCATGGTGCCGGCGGTCACCTTGCGCATGGCGCCGGGGCCGAGAAGATAATCGAGAACGGCGTTCCAGGCCTCAAAGCCCAATCCCTGTCCCCAGGCCTGTTTCTCGCCGATCATGACGGCGACGTCGGCGGTCCGGTTGGCGGCGTCGACGTCGGAGTTGATGTTGCCGATATGGCCGAGGCCTTGTTTATTCTCGATGATCGCCCACAGGTGGCTGGGCCCGTCGGCGAACGAGGCGGCGAATTGGCGGCAACTCTCCAGGGTATGCGTGCGGTGGCGCTGTTCGGAATAACGGACCACGTCCGGGTCCTGGAGCCAGCCGACGTAGCGCTCCGTCAGGTGTTCGTCCGAAAACGGCGCCAGCGTCAGGCGCGGGGTTTCCAATGTCGGGGCTTCGGCCATCGTCGGGTTCCCTCGATCAGTTCGTTTCCCGGGCGCTTGTGTCATCCGCCAGCAGACCGGAAATAAAATCCGCCATCCGTTCCAGGGCGCCGAAGTTTAAAACCTCCCCCGGCGGCGTGCCCATCACCCGGCCCGGATCGGCGAGCGCCGCGGGCAGGATTTCCCTGAGATCTTCCCGCGTGTGCACCGAAGGGGTGATGCCGAGGCCGATGCTGGTCAGCCACTCGGTTTCAGACGGCTTGGGGGTGACGCTGAGGGTCGGGCAGTCCATCAGGGCGGCCTCGAACAGCAGGATGGTCGTCATCCCGATCACCAGGTCGGCGGCGTAAACAAGATCGGCGGCCAGCCCGGATTGGCTGAGGGAGTCGATTTCGGGGCCGTAGGCGTCGAATTCATCGGCCGAATTCTTAGGATGCAGCCGCAGCACGAAATAAGGCCGGGGCTCGATCAGCGTCACCGCGTCCAGAACCTCCTCAAGCACGATTTGGGTGCGCAGGTCGCTGCCGCCGCGCCCGTGGAGGGTGTATTCGGGGCTCCGGCGAAGCTTTTCCGGGGCCAGGCTGGTCGAAATCTCGGCCAGGAACACGACCACCGGCCGGTCCGGCGGCGCGTCGGGCAAAACCTCGGCCAGGACCGCCGCCTTGCCCCGTTTCGCCAGTTCGGCGGCGGTCACCCGCACCCGGTCGAAATAGGGATGCCCGCAATCGACGATGCGTTCAACCGGATGCCCCAGGGCCTGGTAACGCTTTCGGGTCATGGCGTCGGGGACCAGGATCCATTCCGGGGCGAAGGCCAGAGGGACGTCGCCGGAGCCCCGGAACCGGTGGTCGGCGCTCGCCGGGCCGTCCAGGAAGCCGACATTGGCAAGCCCCCGTTTCCGGGCTTCGGCGATCAACTTGAGGCCGAGCGTATCCGGGTTTTCAGAAGTGCCGGAGACGACCATTCGCGGGTTGAGGGCGTCGATCAGAGCGGCGGCGTCGGCGGCCGCGTCAGGTTCGGTGAAATCGGCGCCGAACGAGGCCAGGTATTCCACCGCGTGCCCGGTGGCCAACGTCCGGGTCTTCAGTCCCGTGGCGGCCAGGGCTTGCGGCAGGTCGACGACGGCGTTCACGGCACCCGGATCCTCGACGAAGATCAACACGTCCGCCCGGTCCTTTCCGCCGCCGCTCATGGCGCCCATCCCATCATTGGAAATGCAGCCGTTCGCACCCGCTCTCCGCCGAATTCAGCACCGATTCCAAAATCAACTCCGTATGCACGGCTTGATCGCCGGGGCTCCAGGGCTCGGCGGTGCCGTCAACGGTTTCGGCCAGGTTGTCGTAAAGCCGATAGAGCGCGCCTCCCACCGTCGGTTCCAGGACCTGGGGCTTGTCGGAGCTGATCTCCATTTCGTTTACCAGGCCCCGGTTGCCGGCGAGGGGATAGTGGAAGACGCCGAGGCTTTCCTGATAGAGCGCCAACCGTCCTTCCTCGCCCCAGATGTCGAGGCCGACCTCGCGGTAGTGGCCGAAGTCCAGCGGCAGCACGGTGACGATGGCGCCGCCGGCAAGGGTCAGGGCAAAGGCCGCCTGGACATCGCCTTCCAGCGGCGCGTCCTCAGCCGGGCGGGGATGGTCCAGGGCCTGCACCGTGTCGACCTCGCCCAAAAGCATGCGGATGAAATCCACCAGATGACCACCGTTGTTGAACAGCCCGTTGCCGTAGGTGGCGAACACCGCCTGCGGGCGGCCGATCCGCTCGGCGAGGCCACCCTGGGCAAGCTGTTGGTAGAGCTCGTCGCCGCGGCGCCAGTAATTCACCTGCACATGGACGTTCTTTTGCCGGCAGAAATCGACGAACGCCCGGCCTTCCTCGCCGCCGTAGCCCAGCGGCTTTTCCACCAGCACCGCCTTGAGGCTGGGGAGTTGCTGCACGATCTCGGCCCGGGCGCCGGGGGGCGCGGCGATAATGGCCACTTCCGGTTCGACCTCGCGGGCGACCTTCGAAAGGTCCTCCGAAACGTGGGCGACGTTCCAAACGTCCCGGGCCGCCTTTTGCGCTTCCTTCGAAGGGTCGACGACGCCCAGCCATTGAAACCCCGGATGATCCCTCAACACCTGGGCATGGGTGGCGTAGGTGAAAAATTTCGCCATCCGGCCGTCCTCGCCCAAACCCTGGGCGATCTGGCCGAAGCCGATGACGATGGTGCGCAGGCCGTTGCCGGTCATGGCGCCACCTTTTCGCTTGCCGGCCGGTTGATGTTCATCAGTTCCGGCTCGCTGTCGAAGAGCCGGATGATCTCGACCGTGCCGAATTCGTCCCCGTGTTCGGGCTCCAGCCGGGTGTAGATTTCGCGGATAAGCGCCAGATCATCGGCTTCGTCGAGGACCAGCCGCAGGTCGGGGCGGCGCCATGCGGGGGGCGCCGGCAGATGATGGATGCGGTAGCGTTCCGGGTGTTGGTAGAAATACAGCGACACGTGTTCGCGCACCGCCCGGTCGGTGACGGTGGCGGCGACGCGTTCGAGATCGGAAAGCCGGAACACCTCGGCGTCGATGCCGTCGGGGAACGACTTCTTGCGCGTCGTCGTGACCACGTGGCAGGTGTTGGCGGCGAAGGCCTCGATGGCCATGTCGATGACCTCCGGGTCGAGCAGCGGCGTATCGCCGCAAACCTCGACGACGATGTCCGAACGCATCATTTGCTGGGCATCGACGACCCGGGCCAGCACGTCGTCCTCGCTGCCGCGGAACCAGTCCAGGCCCTCGCCCTCGGCCCATTCCTCGATGGCGTCGTCGGCCGGATTGACGGTGGTGGCCAACACGATGCCGTCAAGCCGCTTGGCCCGCCGCAGGCGGCGCAACAGCCGCGTCAACACTGGCACCCCGCCGACGTCTTCCAGGATCTTGCCCGGCAGGCGGGTCGATCCCATCCGGGCCTCGATGCTGGCGATGAATTTCGGCACCGGCTTAATCCTTTCCGCCGGCGGCGTTCAAAAGGTCCCGGTTGTCATGGACCTTGCGCACGGCTTCGACCAATTTTTGGGCCAGGGCGTCGTCGACGGCGAAGGCGCAGGGCTCGAACAGGACCGCTTCGTTTTCGTGCAGCCGCTCGGTCACCGGGCACATTCCGGGCTCGTATTGGCGCTCGGTGAGGGTAAACGGATAGCCGTCCTTGCCGATGGCTTTTCGTTGCCGGAAAAGGGGCAGTTGATACAGCGGCGCCACGTAGCCGGTAAAATGGGGGAAGCCCTCGGCCGTCAGCGCCTTCGAGAAAAGCTCGCGGCTGACGCCCACGGCCTGGGCGTCGAAGCGCGCCACCCATTCGTAATAGTTATGGCGGCAGCCGTCGCGCTCAGTTGGCGCGGTCCATCCCTCCAGATCCCGGGTGCCGTCGCTCAGGGCCCGGGCCACGGCTTCGCGGCGACCGACGTGGTTTTCGATATCGGCAAGCTGGACCAGGGCGATGGCGGCGCTCAATTCGGTCATCCGGAAGTTGAATCCGACCATGTTGGCGATGTCGCCGCCGGCCAACTCTTCGGTGACGTTTTCGCCGTGGTTGCGAATCATCCGCAGGCGTGTCGCCAGGCCGTCGTCGTCGGTGACGCAGACGCCGCCCTCGCCGGCGTGGATGTGCTTGTGGAAATTGAGGCTGTAGACGCCGATGTCGCCGACGGTGCCGGCCAGGCGTCCGTCCTCGTTGGCCAGCGGCGCCTGGGCGCTGTCTTCGACCAGGGCCAGTCCCTTGTCGTCGGCGATCGCCCGCAGTTTGGCCAGCGGCGCCGGATGCCCGAACAGGTTGACCGCCAGAATGGCTTTGGTCTTGGGGCCGATGGCGGCGGCGACGGCGCCGGGGTCGATGCAGAAGGTTTCGTCCTCGATGTCGGCGAACACCGGAATGCCGCCATAGATCAGGGGCGCCATGGCCGTCGCCGACATCGTCCACGGCGGCAGGATGACCTCGTCCCCGGGGCCGAGGCCGATGGCGCCCATGGCGGCGATCAGGCCCGAGGTGGCGGAATTGACGCTGACGGCGTGTTTGACGCCGTAACGCTTGGCCCACGCGGCCTCGAATTCCTGGACTTTCGGCCCGCCCAGGAACTCCGGCCCCGGGCTGCCGAAGAAACCCGACAGGCAGCCCGACCGCACCACGTCGCGGACCGCTTCCTCCTCGGCCTCGCCCAGGGACCGGTAGGGCGGCAGCGGACCGGATATCACCGGTTGGCCGCCGAGCAGCGCCAGTTCGCTCATAAGACCTTGTCCCTTTGTTCGACCGGGTTCGTTCGCCGCCATTCCCTGGCCAGGGTCAGGACAGAGGCAATGGTCATTTCCTCGCCCGTTTCCTTTAATCTGCCGAACAGCCAATTGGCTTGCACCAAGTCATCGGCGCTGTCCACCGTCAGCGGGATGCCGTCCCAGCCGTCAAACCCCGAGGCGACGTTATGGATACGGAATTGATCGGGGTTCTCGTAAATAAAGCGGGTCATGTGCTCGCGGCGATCGGCATCGTCCACCAAACCATCGAGGCGCCTCAGGGCGTCGATGGTCATGACCTCGAAACTCATCCCGGCCGGATAGCTGCGGGGGAAAAGGTTGGTCGTCACCTCGGGGCCTTCGGTTCTATGCACAAGCAGCAACCGGCCCAGCATTTGCGGGCTGATGAAGGGGCTGTCGCCGCAGATGCGGCCCAACACGGTCAAACCAAAGGTTTCGGCGCAGGCGACCGCCCGGCCGAGAACGTCATCGGCGGAACCACGGAAAACCTTGGCTCCCTGGGTTTCGGCAAAGGCGGCGATATCGTCATCGGTGTCGCGATCGGAGGTGGCGACGATGACCGTGTCGGCGTTGAGGGTGGCAACCGCGCGGTCGATGACATGGCCAAGCATGGCCCGGCCGGCAAAGGTTTTCAATGCCTTGCCCGGCAGCCTTTGGGAATCCATCCTGGAAAATATCACCAGCCCGACGGTCATGGTCCATCCTCGCCCAATCGGGCGTCCAATTGGACTCCGGGGGGAAGCTCCGCCCCGGCGTCGCCGTCGATGTCGAAATCGGTGAACAACACCGCGCCTTCGCTACACGCGACGGCGGGCCCGCCGTCCGACCGGGAAACGCGGCCCGGTTGACCGGCAAACCCGTTTTCCGTCAGCTCGGTGCCGAATACCCGCACCTGCTTGCCGTCCCATTCGGTGAAGGCGCCGGGGTAGGGGCGGGTCACGGCGCGCACCAGGTCATACACCTGGCGCGCCGTCATCCGCCGCCAGTCGATGCGCCCGTCGGCGGGTTTGCGCTGGCGCCAATAATGGGCCTCGGCCTCGTCCTGGGGGGTTTCGGTCAAGGTGCCGCCGTCCATGGAGCGAAGAACGCCGAGCACCAGTTCGGGGAACAGTCGGTTGGCCTTGCCGTGCAGGTCGGCGATGGTGTCCGTGGCCTCGATGGGGAATTCGGCCCTG
Source organism: Pseudomonadota bacterium (assembly GCA_022564115.1). GTDB lineage: Bacteria > Pseudomonadota > Alphaproteobacteria > Rhodospirillales > Casp-alpha2 > Casp-alpha2. Next base: position 49,016 of record JADFMB010000001.1, on the reverse strand, counting down.
GCCAGCACCGGGCCGGTGTCGATGCCTTCGTCGATGCGGGTGACGCTGATGCCGGCGGTCTTTTCGCCGTTGATGATCTGCCAGTTCAAGGGCGATCCGCCCCGGTATTGGGGCAGCCGCCCGGCGTGCAGGTTGATGGTCCCCCTGGCCGGGGTTTCGATCAGCGGCGCCTTGAAGATCGTCGAATAGCCGGCGATCAGCCCCAATTGGGGTTTAAGCGCGCTCAGGGCGCCAACGAATTCGGGGTCGTTGACGTCGGCGACGGCTTCGACGGGCGCGCCCGCGGCCGCGGCCCGTTCGGCGATGTCCGATCCTTCCAGATTCGCCGGCACGATGGCGCGGGCGAAGGCATGGCCTTCGGCGACGATGCGTTCCAGCGTCGCCAAGCCCCGTTCGCCGTTGAGATAGATCACGATGTCCTGCACGGCTTAAGCTTCCTTGAAATTGGCCTGGGTGTCCTGGTGCCAGCGTTCGAAGAAATCGAGGACCTTCTCGGCCTCGTCGCCTTGCCACGGGACGTCCGTTCCCGCCGCCTTGCGGCCGACGAGCACCAAATAGTCGCTGTCGATATGGCGGTTTTCATGGCTGGTTTCGAAACCGGCGACGGCCAGGAGTCCCTTCAGGGAATTGGCCGAAAAATGGAAAGGATGGATGTCCATGTTGTCGCCGAAATAGTACTGCAACGGCTTCTTGAATGGCACCAGGATACGGGATCCGGTGGCGACCAGGATATGGCCGCCGTCGTTCAGGATTCCGGCCGCCGCCTTGAGCACGCCCAGGGCCGATTGGCAGTTTTCCAGGGTCCAGATCAGGGTCGCCACGTCGAAGCGGCGCCCGGAGGCTTCAGGGGCCGCGGCGTAATCCTCCATGGTGCCCTGAAAGGCCTCGATCCCCAGGTTTTTCAGGAGTTCGCCATTGGCCGCCGACGGCTCGATGGCGAACCCGGCGGCGCCGAATTCCGGCCCTTGCAGCATGGCCAGGAAATGCCCCTCGCCGGCGCCGATGTCGACGACGCTCTTGCCCTTGAGGTCCACGGCTTCGTTGAGGAAATCGGCGGCGAACACCTGACGTGCGTGGACGGCGGGCATTCGGGCGGTGTAAGTGGCGTTGGAGAGCCTTTGGCCGTCGTCGGCCCGGTACAGTTCGTCGGCCCAATCCTTTTGGATCGCTTCCGGCGGGCGGCGGAGCGCCACCTGGGCGAAGCCGCATTGCCGGCACACGTGCAGCGGCCAGCCGCCGCTGTAATGCTTCGACGACGGCACCTCGGCCAGATCTTCCGAGGCGCAGAGATCGCACGGATAAAGGGTCGTTCCTTCTCGGTTCATGGCTGGCGGATGCCCCCGGTCATTCCGGCGGGTGCCTCAACACCCACTGGTTGCCTTGGCGCTCCCAAATCTGGGGATCGCGGTGCTTGTCGATGGTTTCGGAAAACTCGGCCTCGCCGAGGTCGAGGTATTCCAGGTGTTCTTGGTGGTGGCTCTTGGGGAACTCGTCGTCGTATTTGCGCACCAGCTCCAGCCCTTCAACCCGGGTCATCTGTCCGTTCTGGATCATCCGGCAGGTGTCGCGTATGCAGCGCCCGAACCCGAACTTGATGAATTGCATGTGATAATAGAGGTTGTCGATCTTGTCGTCCAAGCTATCGAAATCAGTAAACGTGCCGTCGGTGCGCCCGTTGGGCTCGGTCCTGAAATCGATCTTGTCCTTGATGTAGTTCCAGTTGTCCAGCATCGACCAGCGAAAGAAATAGCCGAAATACAGCGCCTTGACGCCGACCGCCTCGATCTCGTCCTGGTTGGGGTAGACGTAGGGCGCCAGGTCCTTTTCCTCGATCTCGCCGTCCATCCAGTTCACCGGGTCGTCGCCGATCTGGTGCTCCAGGACTTCGGCGAAGTCCCGCATTTTCATGTGGTCCTCGGAAAGGGTGCGCCCGCCGTATTCGCTTTCGCCGTGTTCGGCGTAGAAGATCAGCGGGATGTTGTAATTGACCGCGGCCCGGACCGGCACCGAATTGATGCCGGCGTTCCAATGAATCTTGGGATCGCCGCGTTCGATGAAGAACCGCTTTGACAGCCGGCGGCTGACCTTTTGATTGGCGCGCACCATCAGGTGATCGAATCCTTCACTGATCAGCGCCTCGCGGTTATGCCCCGCGACCTCGTCGGGCATCAGCGGCGAAAACGTCACCAACAGCGGATTAAGCCCGAATTCGAACTTCAGCCGGTGGGCGATGGTGCTCGAATCCTTGCCGCCGGACCACGGCACGACGCAATCATAGGGGCCTTCGGCGGCGCGGTGTTTCTCGACCAGGTCCAGGAACTCCCGGCGCCGGGAGTCCCAGTCGATTTCCTTTTTCCGCTCCGCCGTGTGGCACGCATTGCAGATGCCCCCGTCGTCGAATTCGATGCGGGGCCGGGTGTCCGGCATCAGGCACGTCTTGCAGTATCTGACCATGGTCAATCGGGCTTTCCGTTCATGACCTAGATTATAACCTCACCGGGACACCGCGCTCAGCAAGGAATTTCTTGGCGCTTAGGATGCTGTTCTCGGTGAAGTGATAGATGTTTTGGGTGCAGACGGCGGACGCGCCGCCTTCTTCGACGCCTTCGACGAAGTGCTTCCAGGACCCGGCGCCGCCCAAGACCAGCACCGGCACCGATACCGCGTCGGCAACCCGGCGGCAAAGGTCCAGGTCATAACCCTGGAGAGAGCCGTCCCGTTCGATGGAGGTGATCATGATTTCCCCGGCACCCCGGTCTTCGCCCTGTTTCGCCCAGTCGGCCGGGTCCATGCCGGTGGCGTTGCGCCCGCAGGCCGAATACACCTCATAGCCGCCGCCGTCGGTTTGCCTGGCATCGATGGACAACACCACGCATTGAGTACCGTAGGCTTCGGCGATTTCGGAAATCAGTCGCGGGCGTTCGACGGCGCCGGAATTGACCACCACCTTGTCGCCGCCGACGGTCATGAATTTCCTGACGTCGTCAAGGGTTCGGATGCCGCCGCCGACGGCGAGCGGCACGAAACAGTCATGGGCGAACTGCGTCACCACGTCGAGGAACGCCCGGTTGTCGCCTTCTTTCCGGGTCACGTCGAGCATCACGATCTCGTCGACCAGCCAGGAGTCGACGAAATTGTGGGTATAACGGTAATCGGGCTCGAACAGCTTGGTCCGGAAAAGGGTGCCGTCGTTGAAGGTCAGGACCGTGATCAGGCGGTGTCTCAGCATCGGCGGGCTCAGCTTTTTTCCAGGAAATTGCGAAGCAGGGTCAGGCCGTAACGCTGGCTTTTTTCGGGGTGGAACTGGGTGCCGAAAACGGAGCCGCTTTGAACGGCGGCGGTGAAACGCCCCCCGTAATCGCATTCGCCGATGCGGATGGAAGGGTCCGCCGGTTCCATTTTGTAGGTATGGACGTAATAGAACAGGCTTTCGTCGGGGACGTCGTCGAACAGGATGCTGTCGGCGGACTGGTAAAGCTCGTTCCAGCCGACATGGGGAATGCGCAGTGTCTTGTCGTCTGGCTTGAGCCCGGTGACCTTGGCGTCGATCCATCCCAACCCTTCGTGATCGCCGAATTCCTCGCTTTTTTTGGCCAACAACTGAAAGCCCAGGCAGATGCCCAGGATCGGTTTGCCGGCCTTCATCACCAATTCGGTCAGGGGTTCCACCAGGTTTCGTTGGCGGAGGTTGCGCATGCCGTCGCCGAAGGCGCCGACCCCGGGCAGGATCAGCTTGCCGCAATCGCCGAGGACGGCCGCTTCGCCGGAGATTTTAGGCTCGAACCCGACCTTTTCGACGGCGCCGGCCACCGAGGTCAGGTTGCCCAATCCGTAATCAATAATGCCGATCATCGGTGATTACCGTTAGGACAAGTGACGGAGGGATATCAGTTGGCTTCCAAACGGCGTTGCGTCCGCTCCCACTGATCCACGTACCATTCGCAATAACGCTTGTAACCGGTTTCCAGCGGCCATTGGGGCTTGAAGTCCAGGATTTCCTCGGCCCGCTTGGTCGAAAGGGTGCCGCGAATGGGCTTGATTTTGTCCCTCTGGCGTTCCTCGAGGATGGCGTCGGGGACGACGGATTTCACGATAGCGGCCAATTCGGCGATGGTGCGCGCGTTGCCGTAGGTGATATTGAACGTTTCGGTGGTCCCCGGTCCCTCGTGGGCGGCCATGGAACGGATGATGCCGTCCACCAGGTCGTCGATGTAGGTGAAGTCCAACCGCCCGTCGCCGCCGCCTTCCAACAACAGCGGCTTTCCCATCAGGGCGTTTTCGATGAACGCCTGGCTGACGCGCCGCGATACGCAACGTTCGCCGTAAAGGGCGCTCGGCCGGATGACGGTGACGCCGAGGCCGTATTGGTCGCTGTAGGTGCGGACCAGCCGTTCGCCCATGAACTTGGCGTTGGCGTAAATGCCATAGGGCCGGGGACGCACGCTTTCGTCGACCGTCGGTCCATTGAAATCGCCGTAAACGGTCGACGAACTCAGAAACACCACCTGATCGATCCGTTCCGGGAACAGCCGCGTGTATTCCAGGACATTGCGCAGGGTAATCAATTGCAGGTCGAAACAGAGCCCGGGCACCTTCTTGGCTTCGACGGCGCTGGAGATGGCGGAAAGGTGGACGATCTTGGTCGGTTCGAACTCGTGCAGGACCTCCGGCAGGTCGGTCATGGAGCGCGCATCGGCGTTGCGCAGGAGAACGCCGGCGTCGCGCATCAACTCGAAACGCTGGGTCAGGAATCCATAGTTCAGCTCACGGCGGAAAGGATCGATTTCCTTCTGCGAAAGGTTATCGACCATGTTGTTCTGCATCAGGTTGTCGGCGACCAGGACCTCGACGCCGAACTTGCGTAATCCGATGGCAAGGTTGTGGCCGATAAACCCGGCGCCGCCGACCAGCGCCACGCGTTCGCCGGACAGGATTTTCTTGATCTTGTCGGGGGTTAAAGGTCTTGGCATGACGCACTCCTCATTCTGTGAATCGAGCCGTCACGTTCTGGACGGTGACCTTGATGTCCGGTTTTCCAGGCTGAACCTCGATCACTATATCCTCTGGATCCTCTGGGGGTCGATTCATTAACCCTATTAAAGCGGCGATTCGTTAACAGGATGTTTCGAAAACGGTTTAGGGATTGGGATTCTCGATCCCGGTTGGTGGCCTAATCGGGCGGTTTTGGTTAACGAAAGAGGGATTGGCGCCCGAAACCCTTATTTTTTCCTCGCCCTGGGCTTTTTTCCAGGCGCTTTTTGGGCTGGTTTCCTGGTCTTGCCGCTGACGGCGGCGGAAAACGCCTTGGCCATATCGGCCATGTCCCTTGTCGTCAGATGCGGCCCCACCGGCAGCGCGATGGAACGGTCGCTGATGGTCTCGGCGCTTGGATAAAGGGCGGAGTCGTACCCGTATTTGGTCCGGTAATGGCTCAACCGGGGCACCGGATGGGGATAATAGATGCTGGTACCGACGCCGCGTTCGTTCAAGGCACGCACCATATCATCACGGCGCCGGGCCAAATCGCCGGACAGGACGGCAATCAGGCAGTAATGGCTGTTAAGCGCCCGGTCGTCGGCGGCGTCGAGGACCGAAACGCCTTCGATGGCCAACATTCCTTCCTTCAGGGCCCTGAAATTCTTCGACCGGCGCTTGGCGATTTCCGGGATTTTCTTGATCTGGGTGCGGCCGAGGGCGGCCTGCATCTCACTCATCCGGTAGTTCATGCCGACCCCGGTGACGTCGTAGATGCCGGGGATGGTGCGTTCCGTGTGCGAGCGGTCGACGTTGAAGGCGCGAAAACGCGAGATCGCCCCGACAACGTCTTCGTATTGGGAAACCAGCATGCCGCCTTCGCCGGTGGTGATGTGCTTGACCGGATAGAACGAATAACAGCCCGTATGGCCAAACAGCCCGACGTGGCGGTCGTCGTACCGCGCGCCGACGGCAAGGGCGCAGTCCTCGATCACCCGAAGGCCATAACGGTCGGCGATGCGCATCACATCCGGCATGGCGCACGGAATGCCGCAGAAATGGACCACCGACAGGGCCCGGGTGCGCGGCGTGACGGCGTCTTCGATGCGGTTCAAGTCCATGTTGCCCGATTGCAGTTCGCAGTCCACGAACACCGGCGTCGCCCCGGTCAAGGCGACCGCGTGCACGGTGGCAACGTGGGTCATCGCCGGGACGATCACCTCGTCGCCGGGGCCGAGTTCGAAATGCAGGTATGACAGGTGCAGCGCCGCCATGCACGACGAGGTCGAGGCGGCGGAGCCGCCGCCCATCATGGCCACGAACTCGTCCTCGAAGGCCGTGCAGTTGGGGCCGTGGGTCAGGATGTGTCCTTTCAGCACGTCCATCACCGCCTTGCGGTCTTCGTTGGCGATCCAGGGCCGCCCGAAAGGAATATCCAGTTTCTTCATGTCACGTATCCGATCTCGACCGGGCCGGCGGCGCCCAGGGCTTCGTCGGCGGCGGCGATAACGGAAATGAGGTCGAACTCGCGCTTCGCCGGGGTTTCCGCATCGCCGCCGTTGAGGATGTTATCGACGAAATCCGGGATCAAGACCCCCTTGTGGGCCGGCAGGGTTTCGAGGTCCAGCATTTCCGCCGCCGAGTCCTCATTCCGGGTTTCATGGAGGCGCGGGCCCTGGTCGTCATGGATGAACGTCGCCCCAGTCCCGAACACCCGGATCACATGGTGGTGACGGTGCATGCAGCCGAAATTGGCGGTAATCCGTCCGATGGCGCCGGACGGAAACTCGAAGGTCGAGGCCATGAAGTCGTTATAGCGGAAATCCGTACCCTTGGTGCAGAGGCGGTTTCCGTGGGTGGTGACCCGTGTGGGCCGTTGGCCGAGAAACCACAGCATCAGGTCGATCAGGTGCACGCCGCCGCCTTCCATCACCGAATAATCTGGCACGTCCTTGCGCCAGCCTTCGGTGATTTTCTCCAGGCGGCCGTAAAGGTAATCGCCATCGAAGGCGTAGACCGTTCCCAACCGGCCGTCGGTCAGGGCTTGTTTCAGCCACCGGTAGACGGGCGCCTGGCGGAGCACCAGGTTCGACTGCAGATAGGGCTTTCCGGCGCTTTCCCAGGCTTGCTTTAGGGTGGAGAGCTCTTCGTTGGTCCGGCACAGCGGCTTTTCGACGAAGACGTTCTTGCCGGCCCCGAAGGCGGCCTTGACTTCCTCGAAGTGCAGGTGGTCGAAGGAAGCGATCGAAACCAGCCCGGTTTCCTCGTCGCCGAGGATTTGCTCGAAGCTTTCGGCGATGCCGCCCATGCCGACGCGGCCCTGGACGGCCCGGGCCTGGTCCTCGGAAATATCGAAAAGCCAACGCAGGTCACAGCCGTCATGCCCGGCGTAGGCAAGAGCGTGCTGCTCGCCGACCCCGAGGCCGATGACCCCGACCCCCAGTTTGTTTTCCTTATCCGTCATGGTCGCCGACCATCTTGGCGGAAACGGGGCTGGAAAGGAAAGCCCTTAAGCGGGTTTCGGACATCTCGGCCTCATGGGGCGTTGCCTTTGAAAAGCTCGGGCCTTTCCTCGGCCAGGGCTTCGATCTCGCCGATTCCGAAGACGGGATTCCGGGGGTAAAGGGCATCGAAGATTTGGCTCAAACGCTGGTAATCGTCTTCGGTATCGAGAAGGACCTTGAGCGCGTGCCGGTTCGGTTTCCGGTTGAGGTGAATGGACGGAAAGCGCTCCGGACGGCGGCTGAAAAAAAGGTGGAAGGCCTCGCGTTCCTCCGGGTCGGTGGCTTCACGATCGGCGGTCAGGATCGCCTCGGCCGACATGACATGGGCCTCGACCCCTTCGGGGTAGCCGCTGTCGTCGGGGATGGTGGCAAAAGAGACGCCGGCCCGGCGGTAGGCGGCCAGAAGCGCGCCGGCCACGGCGGGGTCGATCAGCGGGCAGTCGCCCCAAAGCTGCATCACGGTGTCGGCGGCCAGTTGTTGGACGGCGATGGCATAGCGCCTGACCAGGTCTTCCTCGGGGCCGAAAGAAAGATGCACGGTGTCGGATTCCCGGACCAGGTCTTCGGCCAGCGCCACCAATGGCTCCTGTCCGGGGCCGTCGGGGACGGCGACGCAAACGGCGTCGATGCCTTCGATCCGCTTCGCCCGCTCGACGATATGGGTCAGCACCGGCACCCCGGCCAGCGGCATCATCACCTTGCCCGGCAGCCGGGTCGAGGAATGGCGGGCCTGAATAATGGCGGCGGTTTGGGAATCCGATTTGCTCATGGCCGCCAGTCCCGGTGATGCTCCAGGAACGTCTTGGCGGATACGAAGCTGAACAGGAACTTGGAAAAGCTGTTGGAAGTCATGTCCTCGTCCAAAAACGCCGCCATCCGCTGGCGGCTGACGAGATCGAAAATGGGGCTGTCGGCCAAGAGAATGTCCCGGGTTTCCGGGTCTTGGCGGTCGATCAGGGAATCCACCGAAGCATTGAAACCGCGCTTGCGTTTGTCAAGCCTGACGGAATCGGGGACCAGCCCGTCGCCGGCCTGGCGCAACAGCCACTTGGCGAAGCCGCCGCCGATCAGGTGCCGGCTCGGCACCTGGTTCAGGAACTCCGCCAGGTGCCGGTCCAGGTAAGGGGACCGGTTCTCGACCGAATGGAACATGGAATTGCGGTCGTCCTCTTCGAGGATCACCGGCACGACCTCGTGGAAAAGCTCGTTCAGCATCCGATTGCGGAGCAGTTCGCCGGCGTAGTCCTCTTCGGCGAAATCCTCATGGAAAGGGTGCAGGAGGAAGCCTTCGAAGAATTCCTGATCGAGCAGGATGTGGCCGCGCTGAGCGGGGTCGCTGGCGAACGTCAACGGGTCCTGAAGCAGCGGGTTCCGCACGTATTTGCCGAATCCCCGCCGCCAGTCGGCCATCAGGGCTTCGAAATCGATGCCGGGGTCGTCTTCGGCAAGGCGCGACATCGCCGCCAGCCACATGGAATAGTGGTCGTAGTAACCGGTGAACAATTCATCCGCCCCGGTCCCGGAAACCGCCACCTTGTAGCCCTTTTCGCCGATAGCTTCGGACAGGAACGAATGGACGTAGTAGCTGATGGTGGCCACCGGGGCGTCGTGGTAGGCGACCAGTTCCCGCAGGCGGGGGAAAAAACCCTCGCTCGTGGTGTGCACGGCATGGTGTTCGCAACCGAGCCAATCGACCATGACGCCGATGTTTTCGCGTTCGTCGTAGCGTTCGTCGGCGTCGATGATGGAGAAACAATGGATTTCATGGCCGAAATGTCTGGCCGCGATGGCCGCCAGGGTCGCCGAATCGACGCCGCCGGAAAGGCAGAAGGCCAGCGGTACGTCGGCGCGAAGCCGCAATTCAACGGATTTGAACAGCCGCTCGCGGGCGCCTTGCAGGGCGTCTTCGGCCGTCATGTCCAAGGCGTCCCGGCCCAGGGTCCAATAGGGCTCGGGCTTCGGCTCCGGCGCTTCAGCGCCGACGAGCGGCAGTTCGGCCACCGAAGCGGCGGGGAATTCCCGGATCTCCTCGAAGAACGTCCGGGGCTGCTTGTGCAGGCATTTGTAGCCGTTGACCAAGTAGCGGAGAACTTGGTCCGTATTGACGGCGGGCTTGCCGCCGGAGAGCGCCGCCAATGCCTTGACCTCCGAGGCGAAATAAAGGAATTGGCCCCGTTTCCAGGTATACAACGGCTTTTCGCCGAACCGGTCGCGGCTCAGGACCAGGGTGCCATTGGCCGAATCCAGCAACGCGAAGGCCCACATGCCCTCGAACCTGTCCAGGCAGCCGGAGCCCCATTCCCGGTAGGCGTGAAGCAGCACCTCGGTATCGGACTGGGTAGCGAAGGCATGGCCCAGGGCTTCCAGCTCCCGGCGAAGTTCCAGGTAATTGTAAAGCTCGCCGTTGTAGCAGAGCACCAACCCGTCCTGCTCGAAGGGCTGATTGGCCCGGGGGTCGAGGTCGATGATCGAAAGCCGGGTGTGGATCAGGGTGACGTTGGCGCCGCCGACGGCGTATTCGCCGGTGCCATCGGCGTCGGGACCCCGGCGTCCCAGAGCCTGCAACGCGGCCTTGATGTGATGGGGAGAAGGGGGCTCGGGGCCGATGACGCCCGCGATTCCGCACATAGGGTTTACCCAAAATCCACGTTGTCGCGGCGAATGAGTTCCCCTTTGCCGACCGCCGCTTTCAGGCGGGCGCCGGGAAGGCTGTCGATTTCAGAGGCCGGATATTCGCTTGCCGGGCGGGCGAACATCAGGTCGTCTCTTGATAATACCGCCCCGGCTTCGAGGTCGCGGGCCGCCACCACGCCCTTGCGGACGGCGATCAGGTTCTCCATCTCGCTGGGTTGGCGCTGCTTTTCCCGCCGGCCCAGGCTGGCGCGGATTCGGGGCACCGTCTCGACCAGGCGGGCCAGGTCGTCGGCGTCACACGATAGCGCATGATCGCGGAATTCCCGACCTTCCTTGCGGTCGGTGAAGTGGATTTCGATCGCGCAAGCCCCCAACGCCACGGCGGCCAGGCAGGCCTCGGGTCCGATGATGTGGTTGGAATAGCCGATTCTCAGGCCCGTCCGTTCGGACAGATAGGGGATGCTCATCACGTTGGCTTCCTTGATCGGGGTCGGATAGGCGGAAACGCAGTGCATCAGCACCAAACGGTCGCGGATGTCCTCGGTCCCCGCCCCATCCCGAAACCAGCCGACGGCGGCATCGACTTCTTCCTCCGTCGCCAGGCCGGTCGATAGGATCACCGGTTTGCCGGTTTCCGCCGCTGCCCGGATCACCGGCTCGAAATCGATGTCGCCACTGGCGATCTTGAGGACCGGGAACAGTCCAGCCAGGAACGGCACCACGTCTTCGGAAACCGCAGTCGAAAAAACCGGGAACCCGTCTTTTTCCGCTTCCTCGGCGATGCGGCGAAAGCCGTCCTCGCCCAAATCGAAACCCCGCACCCGTTGCAGCCGGTCGGGATCGGACGCCGAGGCATAGCGTTCCGGCGTGAAGGTTTGGAATTTGGCGGCATCGGCCCCGGCGTCGCGGGCCAGGCGCATCAAGGTGATGGCGGTCTCGAGATCGCCTTCGTGGTTGACGCCGATTTCAGCGATAATCGGGATGTCGCGGTCGAGATCCTTGCCGAAAAGGTTCATTTTCCCGGCATCCAGCGTGTCTGAGTGGGTGACGCCAACATAGGAGGACAATCAGCCGGAAAGGCCTATTCGGCCTCGGCGCGGTCTTCTTCCTGTTCTTCCGCCGCGTCCTCTCCGCCCACGGCTTCGGTGTCGATAGCTTCTTCGGCAGCCTCTTCGATTCCTGTTTCCAGGCTCTTCAGCACTTTGGCTTGATGGGCGATCAGCTTCTGGGTTTGCTTCAGCGCCTTGTAGATTTTGTCCTCGGCGACGAGTTTTTCGATTTCATCGGCAATCGGTTTGGTGCTCGGGCAGGCGGTCACGAATTCCTTGAGGAATTCAGCGTACAAGCCGATGTGCTCGTCCTTTTTGTGAGGGAATATGTAGGCGCACTGTAGGGCGAAATAGACCCGGGACGCCGGGGTCGAGGTATCGGCGACGGAAAGGATTTCCTTTTCCCGCAGGATCGCCGATTCGTTATGGATGAGAATTTTGGCGTTGTGGCCGATATTCTCCAACACCGCGCCGTTGATGACCAGTTTGTCGCCGGACTTGAAATCGATTTTTAAAGGCACCGCACGCTTTCCTTGCCAATGGATTTTAGCCAGAGAGTTTTAACCTACTCTACTTCGTTAACATAGTTCAACGTCGAGGGTTTGCCAGTTGTCCTTCGGAGTTTTCCGTTTTTCCCTCTCCGTTGATATTAATTTCCGGGCGTTAACTTGTCCTTAAAGAGGCAGGCCTTATTTTCGGTCTTTCCAATTTCATGCGGAGAAAAACAAAATGGCTGACGTCGCGCCCCAGGATGAATGGAGCCTTGCGGAAGAACAGGCCTTCCAACTTTCCCAGGCCGCCATCCGCATCGATCAGGCCCGTCGGGAGAAGGGCGACAACCCTTCGGCGCTTGTCGATGCCTTGAACGTCAACGTGGAAATTTGGGTGGCGCTGCGGACCATCGTCATGCGCGAAGATTGCGTGCTGGCCGGCGAAGTCAAAAATAATTTAACCAAATTGGCCCAGTTTGTCGCCGATCGGACCTTTGCCGACGGTGAGGTGGCGGAAACGACGCTGGACGCCCTTATCAATATCAACCTGCAAATTTCCGAAGGCCTTTTGGAGGGGTCGAAAAGATAATTTTTTGGATCGGATCTCCAGGTAGGTAAAAATTGCCTCTTTACAAATTTATCGATCTAACTTAATAAGGACCCCACGATGACTGTATTATCTCCCGGATTTCGATACAGGGGGTGCTGCGGTCGAGGGGATAAAATATCCCTGAACAGAACTCTAGAAAGGAGTTTGATCCATGGCTGACGTTACTCTTTCATCGGCTGTCCGCAGCAGCCTGCTTTCCCTTCAGAACACGACTCGGTTGATCGACCGCACCCAAGGCCGGCTGTCGACGGGTCTCAGGGTGGCCAGTTCCATCGACGACCCGGTGGCCTTCTTCCAGGCGAAGACGCTGAACGACCGCGCCTTCGACTTCAACGAGAAGAAGGACGGGATCGACCAGGGCGTGTCGACGGTTAGCGCCGCGCTCGAAGGCATCGAGTCGATCGAGAACGTGGTCCGCCAGCTCAAGGGTGTCGCCACCAACCTGAAGTCGGCGACCGGCGCCCAGTTCACCGACCTGGTGACCCAGTTCAACAGCCTGCGGACGCAGATCGGTTCTCTGGCCGACGACGCGTCGTTCCAGGGCGTGAACCTGGTCAACAACACCACGGATACGCTGTCGGTGAGTTTCTCGGAGAAGACCTCGAGCCTGCTTTCGGTCAACGCCGTCAACGTCCGCGAGAGCGGCTTGGGCATCGATGCGGCCATTCATGCCTCGGGTATCGTTGCCTCGGTCTTCAACTTCGCCGCCGACACGTCGAACAATACGTTGAGCGGCGGCGAAACGATCACCGTCACCTATCAGGGCACGGCCCGGACCATCGATACGGCGTCCACTCTGACCTTCACCTACGGCACCGTTTCCATCGCCGTTAAGGCCAGCACCCAAGGCACGATCTCCCTTTCGGCCGGCGATGTCATCACGCTGAATATTTCATCCGACGCCGATGAGGCGGGTATCCGCGGGACCGGGGTCGGCACCGGTGAATTTTACGGCGAGATCGCGAAAAACGGCGTCCTCGGCCCGACGATCGAGTTTGCCGCCAATACGTCGAACAATGCGCTGAGCATCGGCGAAACGATCACCGTCACCTTCCAGGGATCGTCCCGGACCATCGATTCGGGCACCACCCTGTCGTTCACCTTCGGCACCGTGAGCATCTCTATCGCCGGCAACACCGTGGCCGGCCAGGCGGTTTCGGCCGGCGACGTGTTCACGTTGACGCTTTCGTCGGGCGTCGGTTCGGCCGCGCACAGCAACATCGCGGCGATCGGCAACACCGGGTTCTTTGGTGTGATTGCAGCCAACGGCCTGAACAGCGCCACGATCACCGTTGTCGACGCCACGGCGGCGGCGGCCACCGGCATCGCCATCGCCGACGTCGCGGCGAATGTCACCAACTACGTGGTTATCGGCAACGCGGCCCAGGTCAATGCGGTCATTGCCGAGCTCGACAGCGCCTTGACGACGCTGCGTTCCAACGCCCAGACCCTGGGTTCGAACGTGGCCTTGCTGCAGACCCGTCTCGACTTCACGGAGACCTACGTCAATACCCTCGAGACAGGCGCCGCGAAGCTGACGCTTGCCGACATCAACGAAGAAGGCGCCAACCTGTTGGCGCTGCAAACCAGACAACAGTTGGGTATCAGCGCCCTGGCCTTCGCCGGTCAGGCCGAACAGGGTATCCTGTCGCTGTTCAGGTAAAGTTTTAAAGGGTCTTGAAAGCGCCAGAATCGCGCTTTCGGAGCTCTTGAGATCCTCCCCCCCCCTACCAAAGGCGCATTAGGGCCCGCCCTCTCCCCAAAAGGAGGGGGCGGGTTCGCCTTTCCGCGGCAACCGGATCATCCACAGGTTTCCCGGGGTGGTTTGGGAGCCTTATCAGGCGCCCCGATGGCGGGCAAAGTCCGTTAATTCGTCCCTGATGCGCTCGATCACGGGCCGCCAGTCCCGCACTCCTTGTTGGCGGAAAAGACGCATGGAGGGATACCAGGGGGTCTTCTCGCCCTCAAGGGACCAACGCCAGTCAGGAACCCGTGGCAACAGAAGCCAGATCGTTTTGCCCAGGGCGCCTGCCAGGTGGGGAACCGCGGTATCGACGGAAATCACCAGGTCGAGCGCCTGAATGGCGGCGGCGGTGTCGGTGAAATCGTCAAAACCGCTTCCAAGATCGGCAATCAGGGATTGAAGGCCGGCGGTCTTGATTTCCTGGGCCGCGTCGCCGACCTGAAGGCTGAAAAAGCCGATCCCTTCGATTTCCAGGAGCGGGCGAAAATCATCCAGTTTCGCCGAACGGTTGATGTCGTTGTCGTGCTCGGGGTTGCCGGCCCAGACAAGCCCCACCCGGATTCCGTCCTCGCCGCCCGCCAATGACAGAGGCGGGGGCGGCGTTATGTAGGGGGCCGCGGGAATGCCGTCTGTTTCGGTGAGTTCAAGCAGATGGGGCAGGCTCATCAACGGGGCAAAGGTATCGAAAGGAGGGGGCTCGTCGGAAAAAGAGGCCGCCTTTTCAACGCCTTCGGCGTTAGCGGCGAGACCGGCCAGGCCTTCGTGACAATAAACGCCGACCCACGCGCCCCGGTCGGCCAGGATCTTGGCGTAGCGGAGGAAGTGGATAACGTCGCCCTGGCCCTGTTCGCCGTAAAGGAGGATTTTTTTGTCCGCGATGTCGCCTCCTTCCCAGGGTGATCGGCCCGATACGGGGAAGGGGAGTTCCTCGACCCGCCGGCGCCATTCCGCCTCGGCGAACCCTTCTTTCAGGCGGCCGCTTAGGAGCAGGGCCTGACCCAGATTGAAATGAGCCAGGACGTTGTCGGAATCCTTTTCCAGGGCCTTTTCTAGCGCCCGGATAGAGGCCCCTGGATGGCCTTGACGAAGCTCGGCCAGGCCCAGGTTGATCCAGCCCTGGATATAGCCGGGATCGATCGAGACGGCCTGTTCGAAACAGTATTTGGCTTCGTCTAATTTTCCCGTCCGGAAAAGGACGTTGCCGGCGTTGTAAAAGGCGTCGGGGTTGTTGGGTCGAAGCGCGCACACCCGCTGGTAATGGTCCAGGGCTTGCGGCCACATTCGGCCGTCGGAATAGGCGCGGCCGAGGTTGAAATGAGCTTCGGCATAGCCGGGGCTGAGTTCCACCGCCCACGACCAGCAGGCAATCGCTTCATCGGTCTTGCCCATTTTCATGAGGACGGTGCCGAAGTTGTAGAAGACGTCGGCGCGGTCCGGAAACTCGTTCACCGCCTTTTCGAATAGAGTGAGCGATTCGCTGTATAAACCGTCTTCACCCGTGGTGACGGCGAGAAGGTAGAGGGCTTCGGGGTCGCCTCCGCCTTCGATCAGCTTCCGGCAGGCCTCGGAGGCCTCCTTGAGTCTGCCGTCACCAATCAGTTTTCTGACTGTTTCAAGAGTAATGGCGTCAGCCATTGTCAGCTCCGCCCGCCCGATGATCTTCCCTTGCCGGTAATTTCGGAA
The DNA here is from genome assembly GCA_022564115.1 of Pseudomonadota bacterium. Lineage (GTDB taxonomy): Bacteria > Pseudomonadota > Alphaproteobacteria > Rhodospirillales > Casp-alpha2 > Casp-alpha2. The sequence goes on along the minus strand of JADFMB010000001.1, from coordinate 33,327 downwards.
ACCCCGGGGAGCGTCCTATTTTTTAGAGGATTTCTTTTTAGCGGTTTTTTTAGTTTTAGAGGAGGCCTTCTTCTTTTTGGAAATAGCCTTCTTGACCCGTTTCGCCGCGTCCTTGGACAGGGTTCCGAATTCCTTTTCCGCTGTTTCGCGAAGGTAATCGACGGCGTGGATTATTTCTTTCCGGACGATCTTTTCGAATTTGCGAACGTCCTTTTTGACGACCCGCCGGAGGTAGAATTCAAAGCTCATCATGATCTGGAAAAGCGTCCCCCGGAACAACAGGGCCGGCCCCCACGATCCCGGATGCAACCGCCTCACCGGATGAAAATGGGCCATGATCCTTGTCAGGTAGGTCCGGTCATCGTAGTTGGGCACATCCATGGACAGGGCAATGAATTCATCAAGCCATTCGTTGAAGTATTCTTGCAGCTTGTCGTCTTCCCAGTGGTCATCGAATTCCTTGCGGTCGTAAACAGGAAAGGCTTCCTTGATTTTATCGATGATCGGCCGTTTGCCTTCGGAAAGATCGTCCAATTCAACCAAATTCGACGGCATGGAAACCGTGCCCTCGATCAGGGCGCCGTCGCTGCAGTTGAAATACATTCGGCCCGATTCTATTTCGCGGATCGCCTTTTCGATGGCGTCGCGGGTCCAAAACATGCCGTCAGAGGCCATGCAGATGCCGCCGAAATTGGCTTGAACGGGGATGTTGTAGGTTTGCGGCCTGACGATGGCCCCCTTGGTATATTGGTAGGCGTGCTTGGAATGGTGTTTTTCGGCCCCCATGGTGGTTCCCAGGTCGGTACCGAAAAAATAAAAAGTCCTGAATCCCAGTTCCTGGGCAAAGGAAAGGCTGGCATTGACGACGGTGGGGTTGGGGTTGCCCAGGCACCGCTTGTCGGAGTTGCAGAACAGGGGATAAGGGCTCAGGGACCCCCGGAAGTAATAGAGCAGGTCATCGAAAAGAGGCGGCACCTCAATATCGACCGTTGTCGATGTTACCAGGCAAACCTTTGAAATATCATGATCTTTTGCTACCTGATCGATCAGGGGAAAAACATCGATGTTTTCCGTTTCTATTTGGAAATCGGGGACCACGCCGCTGAGGATCAGGGGCCGCAGCGCCGAACCGCTGGAGACGATAATGGCCTTGTCCTGGTTTTCGCGCAGGAAATCGAGATCATTGTCCAGCGACGGGCCGTTTCCGATGACAAACACCGGGGCATCGATTCTCGGATCCTCGGGGCGCATGTAAACCCTCTCGGTACCGGGATAGAGATTGTGGTGGGTGTTCTTGATCATCAGGGTTTCGTCGTAGAAAAACCCGAGGCCCGAAAGAATCAGTTCCTTGTCTTCGTCCAGCCGCTGGATGGCGGCGGCGAAAATCGGGTTGTTGTAATGGATGTAATGGGTCGCCCCGTCGACGGCCATGGGGTTGCTGCCGCGAAGCCAGGTGCGGATTTTATAGCTAAGGACAACGGGATCGCTTTCGATAATAACGTGAACGACGGCTTCCCTTTTGTCCATGGTGTCGAAAAGATTCCCCCAGTCATAGAGTTCCAGGGAATGAAAAAGGAATTCCGGATTGGGATCGGCGATCGCCAAGGCCCGGCAATTGGTCTTTTTGACGAGCTCATCGATATGTTCGCCGAATCCGAGCCCAAAAATGTATAGGAAATAGCTTTCTTCCGAAGTGTGACCGACATGGAAATCGATTCCCTTGTTGGTGCCGCGCTCTAGAATCTTGTGGATAAAGAGGCCTGCGGTTCCATCGAAGGTCTCGGGCTGCATCGGGGCGATACGCAGGCGTTTCGGGTCCCGCCAGAAACCCTTGAGCTGCCGGGAAACGTATTCGTCATAGCGTTGGTTGTAGAAGTATTCACCCTCGAAAATGACGTCGGGCCGCCCGTCATCGCCAAAAACCAATTTCGTTAAAGGCTCATAGTTTTCGACCAACCGGTAAAGCTCAGGGGCCTTGATTTTAAAGCGCGCCAGGTTTTTCTTTTTCAGCTTGGCGCGGACCTTGGGGTTCGAAAGGTCGAGCTTTTTTTTCGGCTTGGTTTTTTTCGGCTTGCCGGTTTTGGCCGTTTTAACGGATTTCCTCTTTTTCGGCTTCTTCCCGGGGGGCGTTTTTTTGGTGGTGGCGGAAGGTCTATTGGCGGATTTGGCTTTTTTCGCTTTTAAGGCGTTCTGCATTTGACGGTAAACCCATTGAAATTTCGGTTTTCCGGGTGAAGGCACCCGTAACATTTAATGTTTAGGCCGGACACGTTAACAATCGGTATATGGTCCCGTCTCGGCCGCCTTTTTCGGCGCCAGGGATGCCTTTGAAACGCCAATTCAAGACCCATAAGGGAGGTTTGCAACCCCTTGAAAAAGACCTTGTCCGGAATTGGCGCAACCACACTAACTTATTGTGTAAAAAGAATAAATTGATTTTTTCCGAGATTTGTGGTAGTCTCCTTGCTGGGTAGAAACCCCCTTCCAGGAGCTAAAGAATGGCCGAAATTTTCCCCCTCGCCGCAACGTTTGCCAATATAGGGCTGTTTGCTTCTCAGCCGGATTTCGAGCTCCAATTTTCCCAGTTGCAGAACACGATCATCAGGCGTGTCAACAAGGAAATCAAACGCATCAACGAAAGCGGCGCCAGCGATCGGCAAACGATTGCCAAGCTTCAGCGTGACGGTTTGAAACTGGCGGACTCGTTGCCGCTGATCGAAGCCTACCGGAACGGCAATTCCAACAACCTGGGCCAAATCCAACAGCTCCTCGAGGATGCCGACACGTTGTCCAGCGCCCTGGGGGAGGACGACGCGGTCAGCCAGGCCGAAGTCGACGCCTTCAACGCGAAACGGGACGAAATCGTTGAAAGACTCAACAATCTTTACTTCTTCGTTCTTCCCGATATCGTCGACGGCAATACCATCCAGACCCTGAAGTTGGAAATCGACAACCTGAACGCCCTCAGTCCCGTCGTCGGCAGCAAGTCGACGGACCAGGAAAACATCGACGCCACGGCTGCGGTATCGACGCTGCAAAATCATTTATTGACGGCCCTGACGACGACCCAGAACACCGTCAGCTTGGCCCTCGACCTGGAACAGAACATTCAAGCCAAACAGGCCGAAATCCTTGCCGATTTCACCGATTTGACGACCGTCGAAGCGATCCGCAAGGCGACGGAAATTGAAAACATCAAGGGCCAATTCGCCAACCTCTTGATCGCCATCTCGCTGAGCTTCGAAACGAACTCCAGTTTCGCTTTCACATTGAACAAGTTCCTGAGCCCGTTCAGGCCCGAGCCCGGGTCCGTCCTTAACCTGTTTATCTGATATTTCCTTGTCCCGGCCGTCCCCGCGCCGGGCTCGTTCGCCCCGAAACAGCCTACTTGGCGCCCTTGCCTTTTTTCGCCGGGGCTTTTTTCGCCGCAGCCTTTCTCGGGGCGGGCTTTCGCGCTGTCTTCTTGGGCGCCGCCGGTTTCTTCGAGGTTTTGGCGGTGGGTGACTTGGCCTTTCCCTTTTTCTTTAATTCCATCGCCTTCACGTAAGCGTCTTCGATGGCCCGGGTAACGAATTCGGGATGGAACAAAGCCGTTCCTTTCAACGCCTCGCGCAACGAGGCGCGGGTTTTGGCCAGCTCATCCAGATCGTTTGCCAGGGAAACCGCCTTTTCGGCCATTTCATCACCGGTTTCGCTGATCCATTGCTGCTGGCTGGCGGACATCAACAGGCTGGCGCCCATCTGTCCGGACCGGCGGTCGCCTTTCAACGTCAACACGGGCACGCCCATCCACAGGCCTTGACAAAGATTCATGAAGCCGGAAACGGGAGGGGAATCCAAAAACACGTCTATATGATGGAAGAACTCGATAATCTTTTGTTCGTCGTTTTCCGTATCCCAGAACTGCAGGCGGTCGGCGACGCCGTGTTGGGAAAACACCTCGACGGCGTGGTTGCGGACGGCTTCGGGAATGGTCCTGACGTTGCCCAACATCAAACGGGAATTGGGGACCCGGTTCAGAATATCGGACCATACGGCCGCGGCGCTGGGGCCTAAGGCGGCGAAATCGCAACGTCCCCCGAAGGTGACAAATCCATTGGAAAGCGCCGGCAGGTCATTGGGGTCCGGCATGAACAGCATTTGTTCCATTGCCACCAGGCCCATATCGACGACGATCAATTCCTGGCCCTTGCCCAACAATGTCTTGTCCGTTTCGGCGGTCACGGCATCGCCAAGGACGATATCGATGCCTTCCACGGTAATGCCGTGCGGGGGGGTAAATAAACCGATCTGAATAGGGGCGGGACGCTTCGCCAACAGGCTGGGGCGACTGCCTTCCGTATAGCCGCAAAGGTCGACAAGGATGTCGATTTCATCGCCGCGGATGATCATTTCCATGACCTCGTCCTTGAGGTCAAAGATGCTGCGCCATGAATCGGTCTGCACCTTCAATTTGGTGGTGATGGCGTCTTTGAGGATTGATTGCTGATAGCAATAGATTTCGAACCGGTTGCGGTCGTGATGATCGAAAAGGGCTGAAATCAATGTCCCGGCATCGGAACTGAAAAGACTGTTCGAGATGTACCCGAGCCGGATTTTGTCTTTCGGTCGGGCTTTAGAGGGTTTCCGCAGCTTGGTTTTCGGCAGGGCCCGGGCGCGCTTCGTCAAATCCTTTTGAAAGGCCTTCCGCTGGGTACTGCCATCTTCGAGGTACTCCGCCGCACCGACGGCCTTAGTCGCCAATTCCAGGGATTCGTCATCGAGTTCAAGGGCCTTCTGATGACAAGACACGGCTTCGTCATGACGCCCCAAATGATAAAGGGCCAAGCCGAGATCCAGGTGGTATTCGGCAATTTCCGGGTCCCAATGGATAGCCCTCTGAAGGGCGTCAACGGCTTTGTCGTATTCCCCAATATGGATATGGCATTTGCCCATCAGGCCCAGGCACGAGTCATGGTCCTGATTTAACCGGAGTTCCATTTTGCAATGCTTTATGGCCTCGTTGAATTTTCTCAGGTTGAAATCCACCAGGGCTTCGACGTATTTGGTCGACAACCGGATGCGTTTTAGGGCCTCGAAATAATTCGATAGGTTGACCGGAATGATCTTTGAAATTTCGGGCTTTGGCTCCAACGCCGTCGCCAGTTTGGCGAAATAAAGGCCATCGGCGATCTTGCCGGCCAGGGTATAGAGGACCGCCAGCACGTCGGCGAAATCACGGCAATCGGGATCGGCTTTATGGGCGGAGTTGAGGAGTTCTATGGCGCGTCCGAAATCGCCCGTCTGGTAGGCGTAAAGGCCCAAGATGTAGAAAGTTGCCGACTCTTCCGGATTGCTTTTCAGCAATCCTTCCGCTATTTCCAGCGCTTCCTCCTGTTCCTCCGTCATCAGAAGGGCGAAACATCGATGAATTTGCTGGAAATATTCTTGTTGGCTTGATGGGCTGGTCATGGGCAAACTTTACAAGGCTTTAGGTATTATTAGACCCGGTTTTTTTCCCGTGCCGTTCTAAGAATAACCGCCTTTTCCCCGGCGGCAATCCCCATAATGGCATAATCTCCCCGGCCGAAGGACGCCAACGGCACCCTAAGGCATCCCGATTGACGCCGAAATTCCTCCGCGGGTTTCCAGGCGGAAGAATAGGCCCCGTCAGGCTTCGGTTTCGATGCTGGTCGGAGGCGGCGCCTGTTCCTCTTCGGCCGACTCGCCGGCTTCCGCGGATTCGTCTTCGGGCATGCTCAGCAGACCAGAGGCGATATTGCGGTTGAGGTCGATCAAGACGCTCAAGGCTTCCGCCGTCGGCTTAAACAACGCGCCGACGGTGTGCTTGTCGACGAACTGGCAGAGAGTCAGCATGTTGTGGTGTATCTCCGGGTCCAGGTCCGGACGGTCCTGGGTCAGTTCGGCTTGAAAGATGGTCCAAAGACGCCAATTCAGCCTCAGGGCGTCTTTCCGGACTTCCTTGGTATTCTTGTCGTCGTCGTTACCATGAACGATGGCCGTCGCCAGCCGCTTCGCGGCCTCCAGCAGCGCCCAGGCCTCGGTCTGCGCCGGCTGCCCTGCTTCCGGTACCCGATGGTATTTGCTGACTTGGTCTTGTTGTGAAGACATCAATCTATTTCCATCCATGGTTCTATCCTATTTACTCTGTCAAAGACAACCGCGGCCCCTTGGTTTGGCGGAAAATAGGGTTTGATTTCATTGAATTCCACCATTTTCCTGGGTTTTTGGCAGTGACCGCAGTCACATTTGCGTTTGGTTAAGATGGTTTCGTTTCTTTCCTTATAAGAAGTTAACCAGACTCAATTGCCGAATTTTCGCCAGCGTCTGGAACGAAGCCTCCAGCGCCCGCTGATCGGCCAGCAGCTTGGTGATCGTCTCCAGGGGATCGGCGTTTTCAACATTGGCGATGCTGGTTTCCAAGAAGCCGATGAAATCGAAGTGCAGGTCATTGGTGCGATTGATCAGGATCAGATCGAATGACAAATCGATCTGTATCTGTTCGATGTTGTTGCCCTTTTCGGTGCCGAAGGGCGGGGTGCCGGAAACAGCCTGTTTGAGGGAGCTTCCGATAAGGAACTTCGCCTGGCCGATGCGATCGGCGTTCTGGTCCAGGCCGCCTTCGGTCTGGAAAATCCCTTGCATGATCAAGCGCATGCCCCGGATCGCCTTTTCGAAGGCTGGATCGATGGCGTTGATATCGAATTCGAAGCTGCGGTCTTTATCGAGCCGGTGGGTCTGTTTTGTCGCGTCACCTTTGTAATAGGACGTCGCGGCGATGGTGCCCTTGGCCTCCTGGGTCAGGAACGTGACCGTGTTGGCGTCACCGGCGCGGGCGGTGATGTTTTCGTCAACGGTAATGGTCGACCCGTCGGTCGAAATCGAGGACACCGTGAAGGTGGCGTTGTTGCCGGCGTCGGTGGCGCCGCTGATGGTTACCTTCATCCCGGCAACGAGGTTGCTGAACCGTCCCGCCGCGGCGACGATGGTGTCCTTGTTGGGGGCGTTGTCGGTAAAGGTGACCTCGGCGCCGGCGCTGGTGAAGCTGAGTTGCGGCGTCGCCGCCGTTCCCTCGTCGGTGAGCATCTGGGTGACGATGACGAGGTTGGTGCCGTCGTTGGCGGCCACCGTGAAGATTCCGTCGTTGGTGGTGGTGCCGGCGATGGTGATCTTCTGGCCGACCTTGAGGGTCGCCAGCGAACCCACGACCGCGGCCGTCACCCGGCTCTGCGGGGGTGTCGCGCCGTTGTCGCGGACGAACGTCAGGTCGCCCGTGTCCACTGTCGCCACCTGGGTGCCGTCGACGGCGGTGATCATCGATGGGGTGGTGCTGGCGGTGACCGTCTGGTTGGTGAACAACTTCGTGCGCACGATGATCTGGCCGGGGTTGGGAACGGAGAGCACCTCATAGGTGCCGTTGTTGTTGCTGGTGCCGGTGATCGTGATAAAGGTCCCGGCCTTGGTGTTGGCGAAGGGCGTGCCCTGGCCGGTGATGATGCTCTGGGGCGGCGTGGCGCCGTTGTCCCGCTGGAAGGTAAGATGATTGGTCGCCACCGGGATGCTCGCCGTGGCGTTGGCGTCGGTCTCGTTGGTCAAGGTGTCGGCGGCGACCAGCGTCGCCGTCGAGCCGTCGGCGGAGACCGAGGCGATGGTGAAGACGCCGTTGTTCGACACGGTGTTGGTGATGGTGATTTTCGAGCCGACGCCGAGCAGGTTTCCGGCGGTGTCCTTGAAGAAGCCCGCGGGCCCGGTGATGGTGTCGGCGGCCGGGTTGTTGTCGGCGAAGGTCAAGGGGGTTCCCGCCGCCGCCGCCGCGTTGGACGTCTGATTCGCCTGGATGCCTGTGATCGCCGTGGCCGCGGGTGCGACTTCATCGACGAGCACCGGGGCGCCGGAAAGAGTCACCACGGAGCCGTCGGCGGAGACCGAGGCGATGGTGAAGGTGGCGTTGTTGGCGCCGTTGACGGCGCCCGAGAAGGTGATCTTTTGGCCCGGCAACAAAGCACTGCCGTCCGTATTGCGGAAGGTGCCGGCGGCGGCGGTGACCGTGTCGGCGGCGTTGTTGAAGGTCATCGACAGGGCGCCGGTGTTGGCCGTCTTCACCGTCGCCGTCGAACCGTCGGCGGAAACGGACGAAATGGTGTAGGTGCCGTCGTTGGTCCCGGCCGTGGTGCCGGTAATGACGATCTCGGCGCCCGCCGCCAGGTTGGTGCCATCGGGATAGCGGAAGGTGCCGGCGGCGGCGGTGATGGTGTCGGCGGTGGCGTCGAAGGTCATTGAGAGCGTGCCGGATTTGAAGGTCTTGGTGCTGAAGCTATTGGACTGATTGATGGTGAAGTCGGCGAGGTTGGCGTCCCGGGTCTGCGAGATTTTGATCTGGGCGCCGTCGAAGATGGCCTGGAAATTGGCCAGGGTCGTCAGGCCGAAATTGGCCGGCTCGGTGTCGACCCGGCCGCCGGCGAAGATAAAGCGGCCGTCGATTTTCGTGTTCAGCAGGTCCTCGATGGATTTCAACGTCCGGAAGGCGTCTTCCTGAATGGTCTGAACCTTGATCTTGTCCTTGGTTCCGCCGATCGCGAAATTGTTGAGGTTGTGGCTGAAATTTCTGATCAACTCCTGGATGCCGTCGATGGCGATGTTGGCGATGTTGAGACGGATGTCTATCCGATCGTTGTTTTTGATGAACTGCCGCAGGGAATCGCGGGTGTTTTCCAGGTTGATCAGGCGCCGGGAATCGATGGCGATACCTTCGTAATTCTGGGAAATCTTGCCGCTGGCGATCTGGATTTCGGTGTTGAACAGGCGGCTTTGCGTTCTCAATATCTGGTTAACCAGCGACGTATTGGCGGCAAGACTTGAAATCCGGGTCATCGGTCAAATCCTTCTAGATCACCCGCTCGAGCGCATCGAACATCCGCTGGATCACCGAAATGACCCTGGCGGCGGCCACGAACGCCTGTTCGAAAACGATCAGGTCTGACAATTCCTCGTCCAGGTTCACCCCCCGGGTCGAGTCGGATTTGAATTGCAGAGACTCGGTCAAGGACCGTTGACGGTCGATGTCGCTTTCGTTGGTTTCCGCCAACCGGGCGTTTTCGGAAACGATGTTGCCGGCGAATTCGGCGAACGTGGTTTTGACGGTCGCCAATCCGCCCGCGGTGTCGAACTGGTTGGAAGCCGAAAACGCCTCGGCCAAGGCATCGATGACGGAATTTTCACCGACGCTCATGAAATATTCGCCCGCCGCACCCCGATCCGCGTCGAATAGCACGACCCCGGTCGACAGCTTGCCCGGGGTGGAGGCGATGTCGGCGCGCACGGTTAGGGTCTCGGCGACGCGGACATCGGCGACATGCAGGTTGATGTCGGTCAGGAACGTGTCCGCGCCGGCCTGGGTGACGGTCATCGAGGACCCCTTGTCGTGGGCGATCCTGAGACGCACGCCCGAACCGTCGGAGACCACGGTGGCGGTGACGTCGGTGACCGAATTGGTGATCAGGGTGGCCAGGTCCTTGAGGCTGGTGCCGGCGGCAACCGCGAGGGGGCTGCCGGTGAGGGTGCCGGTGGAATCGCGGAACGTCAGCGTCGAGGCGCTGGCGGTGAAGGTGCTGACAAGGACGTTCGATTCGTGGATATTTTCGGCCAGGTTATCGACGAAGAAGTCGTTAAATCCAAAGAAGTTCGAGAACCCGTTGACGGTTTCGTCCGTCACCCCGTCGCCGTTGGCGTCAAAGGCGATGACGGCGTCTTGGAGCGTGCTGCCGTTCGCGGTCGCGGTTTCGTCGCGGAACGACAGGTTGACCGCCTGGGTGTTGAGGTTGATGTCCAGCTTGCCCGTGGTGCTGACGGCGACGGTTGCGTTGGCGGCGCCATTGGCCCGGAGCCAGGTTTGAAGCTGTGTGGCGGTGGCGCTGATGGTCCAATCGTTGCTCGAGCCGCGGGACGAAAGCCCGGCCCCGGTCATGATGGTGTTGAGCGTCGTCGACGCCGTCTGGTTGCCGTTGCCGTCGAAGAGGGCGATCGTCACGTCGTCGGAACTTCCCGTGGGGTCGAGCTTGATGGTCTGTTCGGTGGGGCGGACGAAGATCCTGGTGCCGGTGTAGGATTGGGCGCCGGGGAAGGAAACGCCCCGGTTATGAATCTGGTTGAAGGCATCGCGCATCTCGGCGGCGAACTCATCGAGCTGGCTTTGCATATTGGCCAGGATGTCGTCGCGAAGGTCGACCAAACCCTTCAACTGGCCGCCCCGAAGTTCGTTGGTAATGTCGTTTCGGTCTTCTATGGTGCCGACAAAAATGCCCGCGAAGTCGCCTTCGTCATGGGTGATGGTCGCCGAAACGGACGCTGCGGCCGTATGGGTGATTTTCGGCGGAATGGTATCGACCAGCGTCCGCCCGCCCGAGGTAAAGACGACGACGTCGCCGTCGCTACGGAAGAAGAAACGGATGTCGACCAACTCCGACAGCCTGTCGATCTGTTGGTCGCGCTGATCCTTCAAGTCCGTAACGTCGCGCCCGACCGAGCCGTTGGAGATAATGTCGTCGTTCAACTGGTCGATCTTGGCGACGATTTTGTTCATCTCGGTGACGATGTTGGCGATGGCGACGTCGGCTTGCAGCCTAAGCTCCTGGATCGTCTCGCTCATATCCTGAAGCTTGAAGATGACGTCCTGGGCCCGGCGCACGACTTCGGCCTGCTCCAGCGATTTGTCCGGCGATACGGCGAGAAGTTCCAGCGCCGAGGTGAAATTCTCGACCAGGTGCGCCAGGGACGAATTTTCCCCCGGGGCGCCGAAAAGATCTTGCGTGCGGGCGAAAAAATTGTCCTGGACGGTGAGCTTGTTCAACTCGGCCAGTTCGATACGGATGCTCTTCAACAGGCCTTCATCGACCCTGCGGGTGATTTCGGAAATCCTGATCCCCGCGCCGACGCCGGCAATAACCTGGGATTCGGTATTCACGATCTTGCGCGAATACCCTTCCGAGTTGACGTTGGCGATGTTGTTGGCAACGACGTTCAGCGTCTGCTGGTTGACCAACAGCCCGCTCTGGGCGCTACGAAGGGCTTGGGTAAGGCCACCCATGTGAAAAACTCCCGCTCAGGCCCTAAAGGGTGTGATCGACGGAAATGGCGACGTTTTTCGGTGCCGCCCGTTGGTCATGGGCGCCGGTGGCGCCCGTCGGCGAATAGGTTCCGGCGCTGGGAACGCTCGCCTTGACGGCTTCGGCGATCAGGTTGACGACCCGCCGGTTGGCTTCGATGGCGATCTTCAACATCTTGGCGTTGTCCTCGATCAATCCGTTGACCTTCTCGCCGATGCCGCGCAAGCGTTCGAGCAGTTCCTTGTCGACGTTGTCCAGGGCTTCCGGGTCTTCGGTCAGGCCCATGATCCGGGATTCGTAGACCCGCCCAAGGGTCACCTTTTCGTCGAGAATTTCATTGAGTTCCTTGTTCTGCTTTTCGCGAAGCGCGACGTTTTCGCGCTCCAGCAAATCCGCAAGGCGGCCGGTGATGACGATAAGATCGTTAACGCGTTTTGTGGGGTCCATGGCTATCTGAGCTCCTGCGCTTTTATGATTTCACGGAAAACGGCGTCCGCGATGCCAATGCCGCCGGCCTTGGATAGCGCCTTTCCGTATTCTTCCACTTGCATCGTCCGCCAAATTTTTTCAGAAGGGCTGCCCCCGAACGGCTCCGCCGCTTCGATGTTCTGGAACATCGGCTGCAGCATCTGGCCGAGGAAAACCGCTTCGAATTCCTCCGACACCTTACGGGCCTCGCGAAGGTTTGTGGCGCCGCGCACGTTGGGCAGCGCCCGGCCTTGGGCCAGCGCGTTGCTGGCCTGCAGGCTGAACAGTAGATCGTTCGCCAATTCGGCCATTACATAACCTCGATTTCGGCCTGCAGGGCGCCCGCCGTCTTGATCGCCTGGAGGATGGTGATCATGTCCCGGGGGCCGATGCCCAAGGCATTAAGGCCGTTAACCATTTCCTGAAGCGAGACGCCCGATTGCAGGACCGTAAGCCGATTTTCCTCGCCCTCATCGACCTCGATGGAAGTGCGCTGAACGGTCGTGGTGGTACCGACCTCGGCAAAGGGGCCGGGCTGCGACACCTGCTCGGCCTCGGTAATGCGGATCGTCAGGCTGCCCTGGGCAATGGCGATGGTGCTGATGCGAACGTTGTCGCCCATCACGATGATGCCCGATTGTTCGTCGATGACCACCCGGGCCAATTGATCGGGCTCGACCCGCAACTGTTCCAAATCGGTCAAAAGATTGACGACGTTATCCTTGTAGCTTGCGGGAATCCGCAAATGAATGGTGCTCGGATCGCTGGGGGCCGCCGCCGTGGTGCCGAGAAAGGCGTTGATGGCCTGGGCAATTCGCCTGGCGGTGGTGAAATCCGGATTGCGCAGGGTTAGCTTGATGCTTTCTTTTTTACCGAATTCGAACCCAATTTCCCGCTCGATGATGGCCCCGCTGGCGATGCGGCCGCTGGTGGGAACGCCCTTGGTAACCGTTTCCGCTTGGCCGCCGGCCTGAAAACCGCCGACCGCCAACTGACCCTGCGCCACCGCATAGACCTCGCCGTCGGCGCCCAACAACGGGGTCACCAACAGGGTGCCGCCCAACAGGCTATCGGCGTCGCCAAGGGCGCTGACGGTGACGTCGATGCGGCTGCCTTGGCGGGCGAAGGCGGGAAGGGACGCGGTCACCATGACGGCGGCGACGTTATCGGAATCGAGGCCCGAATCCGTGGGCTTGACACCCAGGCGGTTCAGCATCGCCTGCAGGCTCAGCTTGGTGAAGTGTCCGTCCTTAAGCGTGTCGCCGGTGCCGTTGAGGCCGACCACCAGCCCATAGCCGACAAGCATGTTGTCGCGGACGCCTTCGACGTAGACGATGTCCTTGATCCGCGAGGAGGCGGTGGCGGCGGTGGCCGAAATGATGAAAACCAAGGCCGCCGCCAGGGTGATGATCGCGGCCTTGCGAAATGCTTCCTTCCAAGGCGCCTGGCATCCCGTCCGGATGATGGTGATTCCCGTCATGTTCATTTTATCGATCCGTTCCAATGCATTGGTTATTGGGGTGGAGCCGTCTTCCGCCGGGTTTTTTGTTGCGAATTCCGTGCCAAGGCCGTTGAGTGGTTAACTTATTGAAAAATAACGATTTCATGTGAGGTTGAGGGGTTTCTCCGGGGCCCGGGGGGTTAAAGGCGTGTCGCCAATGGGTAAATTTTGCCGGGTCGCGGCCGGCGGCGGCGAAAAACCGCGTGTCTTGGCGGCGCATTTTTTTTGCCGGGAATGGAGAATTTAGGCTGACCCTGGAGGCAGGGTTCAAGCCTTCAAGTCACGGGCCGCCATGAGCATTTCGTCGACGGTTTTGAATACGGTCGCCGACGAATTATAGGCCTGCTGAACCCTGATCATTTGGGTGAATTGGATCGACAGTTCGACATTGGAAAGCTCAAGAGTGTTCGGTGACAGAAGGGCGATGCCGCTGGTGTCGGCGAAGACCGTCCGGCGGGCACCTGAAAGCGGAGTTTCCTCGTAATTATTGCCGTTGACTTCCTGGAGGCCATTGGGATTGGCGAACGCCGCCAGCGGAATCTTGTAAATTTTCCGGGAAGACCCGTCCTCGAATTCGCCGATGACGTTGCCCGCCTTGTCAAAGGTAACGTTCCTGAGATCGGAGGAGGAAAGGCCGTTTTGCTGGAAATCGGCAAGCTGGAAAGCGCCGTTGAATTGGGTCAGCCTGCTGATGTCGAGCGTAAAGGTGTTGGTCGCGCCGTCGCTCCACGTCAGGTTGGTCGTGAAGCTGGTCGGTGACGACAACGTTCCCTGATTGCTGAAGACCAGGGTGTCGCCAACCACCCGGGTCGAGCTCAAGGTCGCCGCCGTGGAAAGGTTTTCCGACGCGCTCAGAAACGGCGGTGCGTCGACAAGGGTAATGGTGGCGAAATTCGATGAAACGGCGGCGATGGTAAAGGTGTCGTTGTTGCCAGCCGTGGACCCAGCGATGGTGATCGAATCCCCGGCCTTGAGGCCGATAAAGGCCCCCGGAAAACCGGCGGACGGAACCTGTTCCGCCTTAACCCGTATCTCGCGGGTTGCGGGGTCGAGTTCCAGGAGCTTGCCGGTTCCAACCCCGGTTGCCAGAGAGAATGCGCCGCCGGGACCAAGGGTCGAATTGGTCAAGTTGTCGCCCGACAGCAGCATTTTCCACTGGTTGGCGGTCGGGGTTTTGATGAATGTAGCCGTTATGGCGCGAACCTTGCCGTTGGAATCGATCACGGTCAGGCTCAGGTTTTCATTCGCTTCGCCGAATTTCTTCTGCGCGGGAAGGTTGAGCGACAGGTTGGCTGACGTCGTTGCGTTAAACGAATTGGTAAAGGCGAATTGATCAACCCTCAGCGCCTGCAAGGTGTCGGTCTCGGAGAAGGTGCCGTCGGTTCGGGGTGCCATGCCGAGGAGGAAAAAACCGTTCTTGTCGGTCAAGAAACCCTGTCGGACGCTGATGGTGTTGCCGTCGTCTCCGATGGCGGTCACCGGCGTCCCGGCGACATTGATATCGAAACTGCCGTCGCGGGTGTAGAGGATCCGGTTGGAAACCTGAAGCGTCGGGCTGACAAGGAAGAACCCATCGCCGGCGATCGCCAGGTCCAGGTCTCGCGTTGTGGCCTTTAAAAGACCCTGTTGGTCGAGGGTCTGGAAATCCTTGGGTCTAATGCCGCCGGTGGCTCCATTCGGGCTGGCGTACGATATGGTGGAGTTGCTGCCGGCGCCGGTGCGGATATTGCCGCCCAGCACCGTTGAGAAACGGGTATCCGTCCTTTTGAAACCGCCGGTGCTGACGTTGGCGATATTGGTGCCTAGGGTATCGAGCGCATGCGCCTGCGACATCATCCCGAGGGTGCTGGTCTGAAATAATGATAAACCCATGGTGTGTCGCTCCGGCGTGGGGGGTCCGGCAGGGGGCCAGAATCAATTCCATGCATGAAGGAGCAAGAAGGATGCCAATACCGGAAAGGGGTTAATCTGTTGATTATTATAATTTATTTCAAGAACGCCTGGGCAGGAAATGCCGGTATCGGGCCCTTGGCCCGTAGCGCCATGCAAAATTTGCCGGGTCGGGAGGTCAGGAGGCGGGAAAGATGTTGGTTTGTCGGGGATTGACCATCACCGAAATCCCGGTCCCGGGTTGGGCAAGGAAGACGCCCGGAAGCGTCGAATACTTGCTCGACGGATGATGGTAGCGCCGGCCTTGCCGGTCATGCCTAGTGGCCTGTATCACCTAAATTGCACCCCTACGATCGCTTTTCCCGTTTCCTCGGCAGGAGGGAGCGCGCCGGCGATGCGGGCACCCTGGGGGTACGGGGGTGTCCCCCGGAAACCCCGGCGGCAAGCGTTTCCGACGCCCCGAGGGGACGGGAAAAGCGACCCGGAGGGCGGCGTTGAGAGGCTTCCGGACGTCGTCGCGCGCCGCTTGTGGTGGGTTGGCACCCCGGCGCGACGCGCTCCTAGCCGGAAACCTCGCAGCGCCGTCGTATGGGCCATCAATCCCGCTTTCCTGTATTAACCTTGGCATGTTCACGACGCCTCCCTCGTCCGATGGTCCCTGTTGGAAGGTATATTGGCCGCCGGGGCGGGTCTTGCCAACGCTGTTTTTTGCCTTGAGCTAAGGTCAATCCGGCGCGTGGATGACGAGAAACGCCGACACCGCCTCGTCGGCGACGGCGGCGACCTCGGCGGCGCTCGGTTCCGGGGCCAGATCGAGCAATCGGCGCATGTAAAGATCGCCCCTGAGGAGGGCGAAAAACTGCCGCGCCGAGGCCACGGGGTCGCTGGTGGCGATCACCCCGTCCCTGTCCAGTTCCTTCAGGTATCCGGCGAGGCTGTCGACGGCGGTCTGGGGACCGGCGCGGTAAAAGGCGTTGGCCAGTTCGGGAAAACGGACGCTTTCGGCGATGATGACCCGGAACAGGGCCGTGTTCGGCGGCGCCAGGATCGCGCTCAGGAACCGCCGGGCGACTTCGTCCAGGGCCTTGGCATGGTCATGGCCCGGCCGGAAAGCCTCGAAGACCGGCGTCAGCAATTCGTCGCACTTGTCTTCGATAATCGCCTCGAACAACGCCTCCTTGGCCCCGAAATGGCTGTAGACGGTCTGTTTGGAGACTCCGGCCTCGGCGGCGATGGCGTCCATGGAGGCGGCGCCGTAGCCCAAGTCCAGAAACACCCGGGTCGCCGCCCCGACAATCAACGGGCGCTTGCCGGAAGGAGTTTCGGCGTCGGTGTCTTTTAGTGCGGCTTCGGCTTTCACCATGGCAAATAAATCGATCAAAATAGTTGCGTCTCGGGAAACACTATTATAAATTGGACTAGACGGTCTAGTCTAGTTTTGTCTTCGCGGCCATTTTGAACGAAAAAAAAGACGCCTTATATAGAGTCCCATCCTGGGGACGGAGACCATTTAAATGCGGGGCTTGGCAATATCACCAAAAACCGGCTTCGGCCGGGTTCCGGCTTGGCGGTTCATCCTCGTCACCGCCGTTGCCGCGGCGGTCGCCTTGGCGGCGTTTTCCTTTTCGGCGCCGGCGCAGGAGAAAAAGGCCAAGGGTTCCTCCCGGCCGCCGGTCCAGGTCGGCGTCGACGCCGTCATTACCGAACCCCTGAGGCAGACCGTTTCCGTCATCGGCCGCTTCGTCGCCCGCCAGGCCGGCGTCGTCGCCGCCCTCATCAATGGCCCCATCGGTGATTTCCGGGTCGAGGTCGGCGACCGGGTCAAAACCGGCGACGTCATCGCGGTGCTGGTCAACGACATGTTGAAGTGGCAACACGAACTGCAAAAGGCCGAGGAGAAGCAGTACTCGGCCGCCGTCCGGACCGGCAAGGCGCGTTTAAAGCTTCGCCGCCAGGAACTGAAGCGCATCGAAAGGCTGATCGAGTCATCCGCCTTTTCCCAGGCCCGCCTCGACGACAAGCGCCAAGAGGCCGCCATCGCCGAAAGCGAGTTGGCCGAGGCCAAAGGCAAGCTCGCCAGTGCCCGCGCCGACCGCGAGATGACCGGGATCAATCTCTATAACGCCACCATTCGCGCCCCTTATTCCGGCGTCGTTTCCAAGCGCCACATCGAGGTCGGCGCCTATGTTAACGTGGGCGACCCCCTGGTGAGCCTGGTCGATGACGCCCATCTTGAGATCGAGGCCGACGTTCCCGCTAACCGCACCCCGTCCTTGCTGGCCGGCACCCGGATCAAGGCCTTCATCGACGGCAAGCGCGAAATCGCCGCCCGGGTCCGCGCCGTGGTGCCCGAGGAAAACCCGCAGACCCGGACCCGCACCGTGCGTTTCGTCCCCGAACTGCCTGCCGGGATTTCCGGCCTGGCCAGCAACCAAAGCGTCACCCTCCGGTTGCCCGCCGGCAACGACGGCACCGTCGTCACCGTCCACAAGGACGCGATCCTGTCGCGCAAGGGAAAGACCCTGGTGTTTCTGGTCGAGGACGCCAAGGCGGTCATGCGGACGGTGCAACTGGGCGAAGCCGTCGGCACCCGGTTCATCGTCAATTCCGGCCTGGCCCCCGGCGACATGGTGGTGGTGCGCGGCAACGAACGGCTGTTGCCGGGACAGAACATCCGCGTCAGGGAACCCTCAAAGCCGGCCAAGGCCGGTGGCTAGGCGCCCAGGGCCATGAACCCGCCATGAACCCGCCATGAACCTTATCGAGCTTTCCATCAAACGCCCCGTCGCCGTGATGGCGGCGGTGTTGGCCATCGTCATGTTCGGCATTTTGGCGCTGACCAAGATTCCGATCCAACTCATCCCCGACGTCCGCAAGCCGGTCATCAGCCTGCAAACCGTCTGGCCAGGCGCCGCCCCGGCCGAGATCGAGCGCGAAATCACCAACCGCCAGGAAGAGGTGCTGAAGGGTCTCAGGGGGCTGGAGCAGATCATCAGCGATTCCCAGGTTGGGCGTTCCCGGATCACCCTGGAATTCGCCATCGGCACCAACATGTCCGAGGCCCTGCTGCTGGTTTCCAACCGGCTCGACCGGGTCGACGGCTACCCCGACGAGGCCGACGAGCCGTCCATCCGCACCGCCAGTTCCGAGGACAACCCGATCACCTGGATCGTGCTGCTGCGTAAACCCGGCAACGACCGGCTCATTCATACCTACGGCGATTTCGCCGTCGACGTCATCCAGGACCGCCTGGAGCGGGTGACCGGCATCGCCCGGGTCAATGTCTACGGCGCGGCGCTGACCGAGATGGAGATCCGCGTCGCCCCCGAGCGCATGGCCCGTTATGGGCTGACGGTGACGGAGGTCTTGCGCGTGCTGCGCGAGGCCAATTCCTCGGTTTCCGCCGGCGACGTGAATGAAGGCAAGCGGCGCTACGTGGTCCGCACGGTGGGCGAGTTCGAGCGCCTGGACGACGTCCGCTCCGTCGTGCTGCGGTCCGAACGCGATCCGGCGACGGGGGCCATGGCGCGGGTCACGGTCGGCGACATCGCCGAGGTCCGGTTCACCTCCAAGGAACCGACGGCGACCATCCGCTTCAACGGCCAGCCGGCCATCGCCATCAACGCCATCCGCGAGACCGGCGCCAACGTGATCGAGGCCATGCGGGGCGTCCGCAAGGCGCTGGCGGAGCTCAACGAAACCGCGCTCCGGGACGAAGGGCTGCGGCTGCGCCAGGTCTATGACGAGACCGTCTATATCAATTCCGCCATCGATCTGGTGCAGAAGAACATCTTCATCGGCGGCGCGCTGGCGGCGTTGATGCTTTTGCTGTTCCTGCGTTCGGGACGGGCGACGCTGGTTGTTTCGCTGGCCATTCCGGTCTCCATCATCGGCGCCTTCGTCGCCATGGCCGCCATGGGGCGGTCGTTGAACGTGATCTCGCTGGCCGGCATCGCGTTCGCCGTCGGCATGGTGGTCGATGCCGCCATCGTGGTCCTGGAAAACATCTACCGCCACCGGGAGAAGGGCGAATCTCCGGCCGTCGCCGCCTACCGGGGCACCCGCGAGGTGTGGACGGCGGTGTTCGTCTCGTCGTTGACGACGGTGATGGTGTTCATCCCGATCCTGGTCATGGAGCTGGAAGCCGGGCAATTGTTCCGTGACATCGCGGTCGCCCTGTCGGTCGCGGTGATGCTGTCGCTCCTTGTCGCCATTACGGTCATCCCGGCGCTTGCCAACCGGCTGTTGAACGATCCCCGGACCCCATCCGAACGGGCCAAGGCCGGGGCCACCCTAAGGCTGCCGGTGATCGACCCGTTGGCCCGCTGGTTCGTCGCCTCGGTGCTCGAATTCACCCGCCGCATCACCCGCAACCGGTCCCTGGCGATCGCCGTCATCGGCGGTATTTGCGCCACCAGCGCGGTCATCACCTGGGCCCTGATGCCGAAACTGGAATACCTGCCGAGCGGCAACCGCAACCTGATTTTCGGCCATATCCTGCCGCCCCCCGGCTACAACCTGAAAACCACGACCGAGATCGCCGGCCAGTTCGAAAGCAAGATCCTGCCCCTCCTGGCGGAGGTTTCGGGGCCCGAATCGAAGCCCGGCGAGCCGCCGAAGGTTCAGCGTTTCTTTTTCGTCGCCTCTCGCGGGCGGACGTTCCTGGGCGCCGCGGCCGAGGACCCGTCCCGGGTCAGGGAGTTGATCCCGTTCCTGAAGAAAGCCGTTTATTCGGAACCCGGGACCTTCGGCGCGATCACCCAACGCTCGCTATTCGGGCGCGGCATCGGCGGCTCGCGGTCCATCGAAATGAACGTCTCCGGACAGCAGCTCGACGACGTCCTCGACGTCGCGGTCGACGCCGTGCAGCGGATCGAGCAGGTGCTGCCCCGGGCCGAAGGCACCCAGATCCGCCCCAAGCCGGGTCTTGAGCTGGGGGCGCCGGAGGTGCGCGTGTTCCCGAACCGGATCAAGCTCGCCGACAACGGCGTCACCGCCCGCGAATTGGGCGACACCATCGACGCCTTCAACGACGGCCGCCGGGTCGCCGAAATCACCGTCGGCGCCAAGCGCATGGACCTGATGCTGCGGGGACTCAGGGACGAGATCACCGAGACCCAGGGTATCGGCCAACTGCCGGTGGTGACGTCATCGGGGACCATCGTGCCGGTGAGCTCATTGGCCGACGTGGAAGTGACGTCGGGACCCGTGCAGATCCGCCATTTCGAACGCCTGCGCACGGTGACGCTGGAGATCCACCCCCCCGAAACCATGCCCCTGGAGACGGCGCTCGACAAGATCCGTTCCGAGGTCATGGAGCCGCTCAGGGACGCCGGCCTGCCCGACGGCGTCAGGTTGCGGCTCACCGGCACCGCCGACAAACTGTCGCAGACCTGGGACGCCATGGTGATCAACCTGTTGATCGCCATCGTCATCGTCTATCTGGTGATGGCGGTGCTGTTCGAAAGCTTCATTTATCCCTTCATCATCATGCTGTCGGTGCCGCTGGCCACCGGCGGCGGGGTGCTGGGGCTGGCGCTGGTCAACCTGTTCACCTTCCAGCCGCTCGACATGCTGACCCTGTTGGGCTTCGTCATCCTGATCGGCATCGTCGTCAACAACGCCATTCTCCTGGTCCATCAGACGCTCGTCCACATCCACGAGGAAGGCATGGCCATCGAGGACTCGATCATGGAGGCGACCCGCAACCGCATCCGCCCCATTTTCATGTCGACCCTGACCAGCGTCTTCGGCATGGCGCCCCTGGTGTTCTTCCCCGGCGCCGGTTCGGAACTTTACCGGGGACTGGGCTCGGTGGTGCTCGGCGGCTTGTCGCTGTCGGCGGTCCTGACGCTCGCCATCGTGCCGCCGATGTTGACGCTTTTTGCCGGCGCCCTGGAAAAAAGCGGCCGGCGGATGGCGGCCAAGGCGGAGACGAAAGCCAAGCGGCCGGCGAAAAAGCCCGCGGGCCGGGATTTCAGGCCGGCCGAATGACCGCCCCGGCGGTTTAATGATCAAACCAAAACCGACACCCTTTGAATATCCAAAAAGCCTAGAAACACGGCCACTTCACAAAAACGTGCATGGCCCGTCAAACCCAGGTCGGATAAATTAATGACATGAAATTCAGGGGTTCTCGAAAAAACCGGGGAAAAGAAAAAATATCCGGGGCTTTATTTGAATCGAGCAATACCGTTCTTGAACCATGAACAGCGAATATTCCGCAAGGACAAGTAAAGGGCCTGGGTTTGACCTGGAACCGGTCAACCGGAATGTCAAGCAGGCGAGTTCCATCCTCAAGGCGATGAGCAACCCCCACCGCCTGCTCGTTCTTTGCCAGCTTGCGGAAGGCGAAAAAAGCGTCGGCGAATTGGAGAAAATCACCGGCCTGTCGCAATCGGCCCTGTCCCAGCATCTGGCCCGGCTGCGCCGGCAAAACCTGGTCAAGACCCGCCGCCAGGCGCAGGCCATTTTCTATTCCCTGGACGGCGACGAGGCGGCCCGGATCATCGGCGCCCTGCATGGCATCTTCGCCGAAGCCAAGGCCGCTTCCCCGTTCGGCGCCGATGACGGCGGCCGCGGCCAAGCCGCCATCGGGTAGTGGTTCAGTTTGTTGAATGTCTGCTTTCCATCCGAAAGCGGACCTTTTTAAGCACTGGCATTTATGTCTGCTTTTGACCCAAAGCGGACATCGTGGCCCAAAATTTGAGATAGATGCTAGCCTCGTCTATTCCAAGGCCAGCGTCTGTGCCACCGCGTCAAAGGCCGCCGGGTCATCCAATGTACGGGCGAGGATCATGGCACCCTCAAGGGTCGCCAGTATCGAAAAAGCGGCTTTTTCTGCGTCCGCCTTTTTTTTCTTTCCGGCCCGCATGATCACAGTCATGAGCCAATCCCGGTTTCGCTCAAAGAAGATCTGCGTTTCCCTGGCTACCTTGTCCGGCAGGTGGGTGATCTCCGCGCCGAACATACCGCAGAGACACATCAGCTTGTCCTCGACGAGGGAGCGCCGGTAGGCCGCGATATATCGTTGCAACAGTTCAGTCGGCGCTGCACCTGGGTCGTCTGGTGCACCCAAGCTCTCCAAAAACCGCTCCGTGTACCGCTTGGCGATAGCGGCCCCAAGGTCCTGCTTGCCAGGGAAGTGGTAGTGCACGCTGGCTGCCTTGATGCCAACGTCCTTAGCGATCTCACGAAAACTAAAGCCGTGGTAGCCACCGATCCGCGCCATTTTTTCGGCCGCATCCAGGATCTGTTCAGCCTTTGAGGTCCGTTCACTCATCACGTAACTCCAAAATAATCTACCTATCGTTAGATAACTCTTGACACCGGTAAAAGCAATGCCTTATAAACGGGCCATCTTACCTACCTATCGTTAGATAATATATGAAACCTAAGGAGAATCACTATGAACACCAACCAAACCATCATCTCTAATGCATCCGGCAACGCCGTCGCCCTCATCGTCGGCGGCTCCAGCGGTATGGGCCTGGAGACGGCCCGCCTGCTTCGGACCCGTGGTCTCGACCTCATTCTGTTGTCTTCAAACCAGGAAAAATTGGCGAAGGCCAAAGCGGACTTGGAACCGACGCCAGGCGGCGTCATCGATTTGCAGGTCGCCGATCTTTACAACGCGACCAATGTGGATGCCTTCATCGAACGGATCGATGCCGAGGAACAGCATATCAGCCACCTCGTCAATGCAGCCGGTGCTTTCAAACCGACGGCGTTTTTGGATCACGGCAAGCAGGATTACGACAGCTACCAGCAACTGAATCGGGCGTTCTTCTTCATCACACAGGCTGTCGCCCGAAACATGAAGGCTCACGGCGGCGGTTCGATCGTCAACATCGGCTCCATGTGGGGGAAGCAGGCAATCAAAGCGACACCATCTTCGGCCTACTCTATGGCGAAAGCGGGCCTGCATTCGCTGACGCAGCACTTGGCCATGGAACTGGCTGATTACAACATCCGCGTGAACGCGGTCTCGCCAGCCGTCGTCATCACGCCCATTTACGGGGCTTTCATCGATCCAGACGCCATCGAGGACACATTGACCGACGTCTTCGACGCTTTCCATCCCATTGGGCGCGTAGGTCAGGCCCAGGAAGTTGCGAAGACAATTGACTTCCTTCTATCCGATGACAGCGAATGGGTCACCGGTGCTGTCTGGGATGTGGACGGCGGCGTGATGGCAGGCCGAAATTAACCGATATTTGACCGGTGCCATTCAGCACAACGGCACCGGTCAATGCGGATAATTTATAGGATTACTTTTCCCGAAGACCGAGGGCACTTACAACGCGGGTACGATACTGTTTCCAGCCGTTCCAGCGCAGGTGCTTCGAAAAAGGAGACACGATTATGAGCCTCAACATGGATTTCACCCAACGGGTCGTCATCGATAGCGAAAGCGTGGACTGGGACCCGTCCAGAATGGCCGGCGTTGAGCGCCGGAAGCTGGAGCGCGAGGCCTCGGAATCAGGCCGTGCGACGACACTGGTGCGTTATGCACCAAACAGCCACTTTTCCCCCCACACCCACACAGGCGGCGAGGAGTTCCTGGTGCTGGAAGGCGTGTTCTCAGACGAGACGGGCGACTTCGGTCCCGGCAGTTACGTTCGCAACCCCATCGGCTCGGCGCACAGGCCGCACAGCGACGAAGGCTGCGTCATTTTCGTCAAGCTGGACCAGTTCGACCCTAACGACACCGAATTCGTTCGCATCAAGACCACCGACGCGCCCTGGCACCCAGGTCTGGTCGACGGGCTTTCGGTCATGCCCTTGCATGAGTTCGGCACTGAGCACGTGGCCTTGGTCAAGTGGGCGCCCGGCACCCAATTCACCCGTCACACCCATTTCGGCGGCGAGGAGATTTTGGTGCTCGACGGCGTCTTCGAAGACGAGCACGGACGCTATCCCAAGGGCACCTGGATTAGGAACCGACACGCCAGTATGCACACGCCGTTCAGCACTGAAGGCTGCACTATCTGGGTCAAGACCGGGCATTTGCCATCGGATGAGACTTAAAGCTGCCACCGAACGTTGTCTTGCCGAAAAAATAAAACCTCCGCAGGAGTCGAATAAGGCGATGGCAGGACCTTACCTGTGAACGATACAGCATTCCACCACCGGCATCTCAATGTCCACACATGGCTAATAGCGGACATTTAGCCACACCCTGAATTATGTCCGCTTTACCCCCGAAAGCGGACATTGGGTAGAACAACCCATTACCCGCCTACGGCTGATCCCGCCCCTGCCCTTACGCCGCCCGACAAGCGCCGGCCGCCGCGCCGCCTCCTTAACCATTGACAGCGGGCCTTGCGTCCCTACCTTTTCAGGGTCTCCCTTGCCAAGGCAGGTGGCCCGTGATCTTCCGCCAGTTACTCGACAGCGTTTCGTCCACCTATACCTATTTGCTGGCCGGCCGATCCGGCGGCGAGGCGTTGATCATCGACCCGGTCATCGAAAAGGTCGACCGTTACCTGGAATTGCTGAAAGAGTTGGACCTGACCCTGGTCAAGGTCATCGACACCCACGTCCACGCCGACCACATCACCGGCCTGGGCGCCCTCAGGGACGCCACCCGCTGCGTCACCGTAATGGGCAAGCAATCGAAGGTCGACAGGGTTTCCATGCGCGTCGACGATGGCGACGTGATCGAGATCGAGAATATATCGCTCGATGTCATGTACACCCCGGGCCATACGGACGATTCCTATTGCTTCGCCATGAAGGACCGGGTGTTCACCGGCGACACGCTGCTGATCCGCGGCACCGGGCGCACCGATTTTCAGAACGGCGACCCCCGGGCCGCCTACGATTCGCTGTTCAACAAGCTGTTGACGCTCCCCGAAGAGACGCTGGTCTATCCCGGCCACGACTACAAGGGCGACACCGTCAGCACCATCGCCGAGGAGAAGGCCTTCAATCCGCGCCTGCAGGTGGCCTCGGCCGAGGAATACGCCGACATCATGGACAACCTCAACCTGCCCGACCCGACGAAGATGGACGTGGCGGTGCCCGCCAACCTGGCCATCGGATTTTCCGGCGACGCCCCCGACATCCAGGAACACACCATCCCCGCCGACCGCGCCATCGAGCGGGTCGGTTACTCGGAAACCCTGTTCATCGATCTGCGCGAGGAACACGAACGGATCCGCGACGGCATCATCCCCGGTTCGGTGCACATGCCCTATCAGCACCTTCGCCAAAACATCAAGCCGGGCGGCCTGTTGACGGTGATCGCGGCGAACCCGGACCAGGAACTTTTGCTCTATTGCGCCTTCGGCGAACGCTCGGCCCTGGCCACTTACGAAATGCACGAGGCCGGGTTGGTCAACACCTGCCATTTGGCCGGCGGCATCGACGCCTGGATCAAGGGCGGCGGTCCCGTGGAGCACCCTGAGGAAAGGACCGCCCAGGGTTGAGCCCCGAAGGCGGTGACGATGACGATGACGGCGGGGGCGACGACGCCGAAGAAGACAAGCCGGCCTGACTGCCAGCCGCGCCCGAGACCGGCGACGATTTGTTTAGTGGGTTTTTAGATGACCGAGGAACACCCCTTTTCCCGCTTCGTGCGGACCATCGCCCGGGGCCCGAAACTGTCCCGCCCCCTGACCGAGGACGAGATGGCCGAGGCCGCCCGCATGATCCTCTCGGGCGAGGTGAGGGAATTGCAGTTAGGCGCGTTCCTGGCGGTGCTGCGGGTCAGGACCGAGGACCCGGGCGAGGCCGCCGGGTTCGTCCGCGTGGTCAAGGAAGAGGAGATCAAAAAGCCCGAGGGCGCGCCGGAGGTCGACCTGGACTGGCAGTCATACGCCGGCAAGAAACGGCAATTGCCGTGGTTTTTGCTGTCCGCGCTGCTGTTGGCGCAGAACCGCGTCAAGGTCTTCATGCACGGCACCGAGGGCCACACCCCGGGCCGCATCTATACCCGCGAGGCGCTGGAAGCGCTGGGCATCGAGGCCGCCCGGTCCATGGACGACGCGGCCCGGCACATCCGCGAGCGCAATTTCGCCTACCTGCCGCTGGCCAACCTGGTGCCCAGGCTCGACGAGATCCTCAACCTGAAGCCGATCCTGGGCGTGCGCTCGCCGATCAACACCTTTGTCCGCATGCTCAATCCCTTCGACGCGCCCTATTCCCTGCAATCGGTCTTCCATCCCAATTACGGCGAAATCCACCGCCAGGCGTCGCGGCTCCTGGGTCAGCCATCCATGGCCGTGTTCAAGGGCGAGGGCGGCGAGACCGAACGCCGCCCGGCCAAGCCGGTGGTCGTCGAAAGCCTGCTCGACGGCGAGAACGTCGACGAGGAATGGCCGGCCATGCTGCCCGGCAAAATCATCAAGACCGACGAGGTCATGGACCTGGGCCGCCTGCTCAGGCTTTGGCGGGGCGAGGACAATGACACCGCCGCCACCGCCGCCGTCACCGGCACGGCGGCGATCGCGCTGCGCCTGATGGGCCGCACCGACGGCATCGAGGACGCCGAGGCCCAGGCCCGGTCGCTGTGGGAAAACCGCGCCGAGTCTCCGCTCGACATCAAGGACGCGGCCTGAGCCATGGCCCATCCTGATATCCGCCGCCCACAAGTCGTCCGCCAAGACGACCATCACCGCCGGCATCGCCGCCGCGCTGACCAAGCAGGGGCTGACGGTGCAGGCGTTCAAGAAGGGCCCCGATTACATCGACCCCATGTGGCTGGCCGCCGCCACCGGCCGGGCGTGTCACAACCTCGATTACCAGACCATGACCGAAGCCGAGATCCTGGCCACCTTCGCGCGGCATGGCCACGGCGCCGATCTATCCATCATCGAGGGCAACAAGGGGCTTTACGACGGGCTCGATCTGGAGGGCGGGGCAATTCCAACGCCGCCCTGGCGTCGCTCCTGCGGGCCCCGGTGGTGCTGGTCCTCGACACCCAGGGCATGACCCGGGGCATCGCGCCCCTGATTTTGGGTTATCAGGCCTTCGATCCGGACATCCGCATCGCCGGCGTGATTCTCAACAAGGTCGGCGGCTCGCGCCACGAAGCCAAGCTTCGCCGGATCATCGAGCATTAAACCGAGGTGCCGGTGCTGGGGTCGGTCTACCGCCAGCCGGCGCTGGAAATCTCGGAGCGGCACTTAGGGCTGATTCCGTCCAACGAGACCGCCAACGCCCAAGCCGTGGTGTCCAGCATCACCGACGTCATCGCCCGCGAGGTCGACCTGGAAGCCATCCTCAAAGCGGCCGAAACGGCGCCGGCGCTGTCGGCGGTCCCCGGCCCCGGCCCGTCGCGGACGGCGCGGACGTGCGCATCGCCATTGCCCGTGATTCCGCCTTCGGCTTCTATTATCCCGGCGACCTGGAGGCACTGGAGGCGGCGGGCGCCGAATTGGTGGCGTTCGACACCCTGATCGATCGCCGCCTGCCCGAGGCCGATGGGCTTTTCATCGGCGGCGGGTTCCCGGAATCCCACCTGAAGGCCTTGGAAGCCAATGTCTCGATGCGCACCCATATCCGCGACGCCATCGAGATGGGCATGCCGGCTTACGCCGAATGCGGCGGCCTGATGTACCTGGCCCGCAGCCTTTCGTGGCGCGGCGAAAAACGCAAGATGGCGGGGGTGATCCCGGCCGACGCGGTGATGCACAGCCGGCCCCAGGGCCGCGGCTATACCCGTCTTCGCGAAACCGGCAAGGGGCCGTGGCCGATGCGGACCGAAGGCGGCGGGCGGGCCGAATTCGCGGCCCATGAATTCCACTATTCGAGCCTGGAGAATATCTCCGGCCCGGTGGAGTTCGCCTACGAGGTCGTGCGCGGCGTCGGCGTCGACGGCGAACACGACGGCATCGTCTACAAAAACCTGCTGGCCGGGTTCGCCCACCTTCGCGATACCGAGGCCAACCGGTGGACCGGACGGTTCGTCAATTTCGTCCGCGCCACCCGCGAAAGCGGGGCCTATCGGATCTCGGGCCCGGTCGCCAACCAACAGGACGGCGCCAAGGCCAACGTCTCCCCCTGGCCGGATCAGGTTTCCCGGGTCTATCTGGTCGGCGCCGGGCCGGGCGATCCGGCGCTGTTGACGGTCCGGGCCCGCCATTTGATCGAGGAAGCCGACATCGTCGTCTATGACCGGCTGGTTTCCGACGAAATCCTCGCCGTCATCCCGCCGGGGACGACGCGCCTCTTCGCCGGCAAGGCGGCGCGCGACCATTTCATGCCCCAGGACGAGGTCAACGAATTGCTCGTCCGCCTGGCCCGCAGCGGCCGCCGGGTGGTGCGGCTGAAGGGCGGCGATCCGTTCATTTTCGGGCGCGGCAGCGAGGAAGCGTTGAATCTGGCCGAACACGGCATATCCTTCGAGGTCGTGCCCGGCATCACCGCGTCGACGGGCTGCACGGCCCGGGCCGGCATCCCGCTGACCCACCGCGGCGTTTCGCGTTCGGTGACCTTCATCGCCGGTCATCGCCAGGACGGCCAGGACCTGGACTTGAACTGGAAGGCCCTGGCGGATACGAAATCGACCCTGGTCATCTACATGGGGCTCAGCAATACAGGCGAAATCAGCCGCCAGTTGATTGCCGCCGGCCTGCCCGGGTTCACCCCCGCCGCCGCCATCGAAAGGGGCACCACGCCGGAACAGCGCACCGTCATCACCACCGTCGCCGACCTTCCCGATTGCGTCAAAAACGAAAAATTCCAGGCGCCGACGCTGTTGGTCATCGGCGAGGTGGTCAATTTCTCGGAGAACCTCAACTGGGCTTCGGCGGTCGTCGGCTGCGGCCTCGAGGCGCACGGCTAGCTCTTCCTCCGCCTTCCCTCGGACCTTGAAAGCTGTCTTGTGCATTCACACATTCAATTGATAGAATATATACCGGGAAGCGAAAGGGGTGATCATGGCCGACGATCCGGAATCCATAGACGTTCAGACTCTCAACAAAATGATATCCGAAAGACAGGTTTTGTTGATCGACGTCCGCGAAACCGACGAATACGAGGAAGAGCACGTTCCCGGCGCCCTGCTTTATCCGATGTCCTACCTGGACGGGGATTACCTGCCCCAGATCACGGAAACCAAAATCGTCATCATGTGCGGGACCGGCCAGCGCTCCTTCGTCGGCGCCAAGCAATTGATGAACGAAGGCCTTTCCGAC
Source organism: Pseudomonadota bacterium (assembly GCA_022564115.1). Taxonomy (GTDB): domain Bacteria; phylum Pseudomonadota; class Alphaproteobacteria; order Rhodospirillales; family Casp-alpha2; genus Casp-alpha2. Next base: position 4,222 of record JADFMB010000001.1, on the reverse strand, counting down.
GTCCTCAACCTGGAAGGCGGCATCGAGGCGTGGAAGGAAGCCAGCCTGGAAACCGAAGGCGCGGCCCTCGAAGACGACATCCCGGAACCCGAATAGACGCCTTTTTCACTTCTAGAGCATGATGCATTTAGGATGGCTTATGTTTCATGCTCTAATCTTATTGATATTACGCAAATTCGTCGTCGCGGATTGATTCCATCTGCTCGGGATTTGCTCTAAAACGCCTGCCGGTCCGGCCGAAAACGCCGGAAATCAACCCTTTCCAGAATTGTAATACATTTTAACATCTCGGTTATAGCCCGGAAATACCCTGGCAACACGCTTCGGTTATCACTGATCCTGTAAAAAGAGGAATCGGTGATGAAGCCAACACCCAACCGCGTGCTCCCCCAACGCGTGCTCCCCCAACGCGTGCTTGTCGTCGAAGACGACGCCATGATCCAGACGTTCCTGGCCCTGCATCTCGAAAACGAAGGGCTGGCGGTGTCCCGGGCGGCCACCGGCGGGGAGATGTTCGGGGCCCTGGCGTCGGAAGACGTCGACCTGATCATCCTCGATTTGAATTTGCCGGACAGCGACGGCCTCGACCTCGCGAGCCAGGTCCGGTCCCAATCCTCGATACCGATCATCGTCGCCACGGCGCGGAAGTCCCACGAGGACCGCCTCAGGGCCCTGGATCTCGGCGCCGACGATTACCTGACCAAGCCGTTCGACCCCGAGGAGCTGATCCTGCGCGTCCGCAACCTGTTGCAACGCTCGAGCGCCGGCACCGTGGCCCCCGTTGCCCAAGAAACCATTATCCCGGCATTCACTCCGACGCCCGGGCCTGTATTCGCCCCGACGCCCGAAGCCCTGATCCTGCCCGGGCCCGAAGCGGGGCCGGAAAAAACCCCGGCCGACTGGCTCGAAACCAACGCCGGGGCCGACGAGAAAGCCCCGAAACGCATCGAAACCCGGGCCGAAAAACGGATTTTCGCCGCTTTCTTCGGGCTCGCCGCCGTCGCCGCCGCAATGGGCGTCTTCTGGATCTTCGGCGGCCCCGGGGTCTACCCGGCCGAGACGCCCCTGGCCCCTGCTCCCGTTGTGTTCAAAGCAGCGCCCCCGGCCGCCGTCCCGGCCCCGGCGCCGGCCCTGACCGAAACCGTCGCTCTTTCGCCGATCCAGTTGACTCCCCCGACCCCCCCGGCCCGGGTGAAACCGAAACCGGTTTACGTGGCCCAGGAAACCATCATCGAGGTGGCGGGCGACCCCATCGAGGAAACGGCGCCGCGTCCGATCTCCGAGCTTCTCGGTTACGGATGGGTGCTGAAAACCCGGTGCGCGGCGATTCCTCGGGTGACGTGGTGGAAATTCAACAGCCACGAAAGAATCGCCGGCTACGTGCAGCGCCGCCACGGCGGCGACTGGAAGCCGTACCTGGAAAAGTGGCTGCTCAGGCTGGCCAAGCTCTGGGACATACATGACCGGGATTCGAGCGCCGTCACCAATTCCGGCGTCGTGCTCCGCGGCCAGGCGTTGGCGGATTACATCGGCCAGATGCGGAAGCGGCTGGCCATTACCCGCTGCCTGGCCGGCGAAGCCAGGCAGGCACGCGCCGCATCGGTCAAATCCTCGAGTTGAATAACGGTTCGGCCCTCATGACTCTCGAACACATTCACGCCATCATCGTCCATGCGCCGCCTGATTTTTCCCTGCCCCATCAGGTGATGCAGGTGCGCCAGCGCCTCGGCGGCGGCAAAAAAGAGCTGATCGGTGTCGAGCTGGCGCTTGAACAGCTCCCTCAGGACCTCGACCCCGGCTCCCAGGGTCAACCCCGATAAAGAGATCCGAAAGCGGCTGATTTAAAGGGATCATCCCGGCCGGTGGGACTTCCCGGGCGAACTTCCCTTTGGCCCGATGTCCCGGGCCGCCATTTCCTGGGCGACGATGTATTTGAGCTCTTCCTTGATGATCTCGGTGTGCCGGGTCGGCTCGGCCTTGAGCACGGCGGAGATGATGGCCACGCGCACCGGCTTCGCCAGGCGCTCGAAGTTCTCCAGCATCAGGAACTTGACGCTCGGCCGCACGGACCCGGACAGCAGCAGGCTGAGCACCAGCTTCTTGCGGATGTCGTTGCGCATATTGCCGGCCTCGGTCAGTTCGAAGAACTCGGACACGAACTGGCGCGGCGCGATCGAGCCGTCGAGCATCATCTGCAGGTTCTGGCGCAGCGCCAGGGTGTACTGCTCGCGGGTCTGGACGATGAAGCGCGACGCGTGGCGGCGCACCTCGGCGATGGTCGTCGGGTCGAAGTCGCTCTTGGAAACGAACTTCAGGCATTCACGGACCAGGGGATGCCTCGACATCTCGCCGACCACCTGCATGACGCCGTCGATCAGCTTCGTGCGCCCGCCGAGCGGGCACATGCGGGTCGCCGCCGCCAGCGCCATCGGCGCCTCGGGGTCGCGGCTGGCGACCATGGCCAGGGGCAGCGGGTCCTCGAAGCCGCGCAGGTCGAGGTTGTGGTTCATCAGGTTTTCCGGGATCAGCATCCGGTCCTCGGCGCCGGGCATCACCAGGGGCTCGCGCTTGCGGTACCTGTCCTTGATCCCGAGCGCCGTCCGCAGACCTTCCTGGGTGATGCCCAAGGCGTTGGCCATGGTTTAGTTCCTTATCTTGATTTTTTCACCACGGAGAGCACAGAGAAGATTAAATAAAATAATTCATGCCCGCGTGGCGGGCGTAATTTGAAAAAATTTCTTTTCTTGCTTCTTCTTCTCTGTGTCCTCTGTGGTCTCCGTGGTTGACCTTCTTTTTTCGCCTCTTATATCTCCAACCCCAAACCCGTCGTGTCGGCGCCGAGGGCGACCCGTTGCGCCGCCTCGGCGGACCAGCTCCTGGCCGCGTCGCCTTCCTTCCATTCGTCGAAAAACCGCTCGCCCTGGCGGAAGGCGCCGGCCGGCGCGCCTTGGTTTAGGCCTTGCTGTTCGGCCAGCGCCTGGCGGGCGCCATCGAGGCAGGACCGCATGTGCAGGTGCCAGGTCTTCGGCGCCGGCCCCCACTGGTCGTAGGTGCGCACCAGCTCGTCGACCATGTGCGACAACAGACAGGTCAGGAACACCACCCTTCCCTGCGGCGCCCGCTCTTCGCCCGAGCGCCACCCGTTCACCGTTTCGGCGCTGACGGCACAGAACTCGGCGATCATCGGCACCGTCACCCCGGCCAGGCCCAGGCCCTCGAAGACCATGAACGCCGGCGCCGGTTCCGGGGCCGGATTGGTTGTCGGGCCCGGATCGTTGGCGGGTACCCTTTTCGCCGTCATCGCCGTCCTGCCGGTTGTTGCGTTGTTATGGTTGTCGTCGTTGAACGTGGGCAACGACATGAGGGTGCCAACGAGCTTGTCCCTACGCTGATTCGACATCGGGTCCTCCTTATCGATGTGACATGGCGGCCGTCCTCGATGGATGGCAGACTACCGCCGATTGCCTGCGCCGTCAACCACCTGTCTGCGTCGGTGACTACTCTGATCCGGCGGCTCCGTGAAAAACCTCGAGCTGAGGATTGTTCACAGGGGTGCCATTGGTGCCTAGGTCGTGCAGGAAGTAGCCTGCATCAGTGGTGGCCACTCACCCCAACCTTGGGACGGACACCCGCATTCACCCACACGGGTGACCGAAATGTCACCCCTCTACCACTCCTCGGGGCGATTCAAATTAGGTACCTCCACCCGTGACAATATTGAGACTACAGCGAGGTGCCACCGAGGTGGCGCGGAGGAGCCCGATGAGTATGTACGCGCGCGGCAGCGTCGAACGGATCGCCTTCGAGGCGCTATCAGGCGGCCAGATAGAGGAAACGCTCGAATTGATTACTAGCAGACTCTTCGGGGCGGTCGACCCCAGTCCCGAGGAGCGAGGGATTGGGGTCCGAGACGACTCCACGCTCTCACCGTCCGACGGTGCCAATGGGACCGCGCCCGCGCTTGAGTCCACGATGCTTCACCTGAGATCGGCGATTGCCGAATGGGTCTCGTCGAAGCTGATTCCCCACCTGACCGCCTGCGCTCTGGACTACATGATCACGCAGGTTGCAGACTCGTTCAAGGAACCGCGGCGAAACGACAGGAGGAAAAGGACCGGGCTGGCCATCAAAGGCCCGAGAGGTTCGCGATCCGCAGTGAAGTCTTCTTCGACATTGGCGGAGTTTCTTCTTTCTGTCGCCGAGCCTGGCGAGAAGGGGCATG